>JBEKUR010000572.1:0-1012 GCA_049514855.1 Terriglobia bacterium | reverse complement strand
TTCCGATTGTAAGATAAGGATAACCCCTGGAGTGAAGCGAGAGTCCACTCCGCTTACGGGTTAGACATCTGAGAGCGCGTGAAGGCGTCAATGATTATTTGCCATTCCAAGCGAGATCCCAATAAGGCAGGCCAACGACAAGTTGCGGCGGTGAACGTCATGTCATATGCTAAAATCAACCCTCGGCAGCATCGCACGTACATGCGCAATCGAAAACGTTCGCTTTTCTCCTTGACAAGCTCCGTGTCCTTTCGGTAAGCCTGCATGAAATAAGGTGGTGATCGGGGGTATCATCGGTTATCAATCCGAGAGGAGGAAAACCGATGAGAGGAGCCGTCAGCCCCGTCAACCGACCCGCCGTACGACCCACCATTGAAGCCGTCCGAAAACGATTCAAAATCTGGCGAAAGAAAGGACGTAGTGGCCGGCGCATCTCGGACGCCCTTTGGGGCGCAGCCGTAGAATTGTGCCGGGATCACCCCGTTAGCAGAGTGTCCCGAGCCTTGCGATTGGATTATCATGGCCTTAGGGATCGCGTTCATAAAACCAGGGATGCGGGATTGGGGCCCGACCTTGGGTTTGTGAAACTGGATCTGGGGGCGCCGCTGGTCTCGCCCGCAGAATGGAGAGTGGAGATGGAAGCCCCCAACGGCGCGAAAATGACCCTTTCTTTAAAGGGTGGCCCAAGAGATTTAGATCCGCTGGAATTGAGTCGAGCTTTCTGGAGCCAGGGCCGATGATCCAGATTACTCCCCAGATCCGGATTTGGGTGATGATCGAAGCCGTGGACTTCCGGCGGGGCATCGATGGATTGGCCCGGGTATGCCGGGAAGTCCTGCAAGCCGATCCTTTTTCGGGGGTGATGTTTGTTTTCCGCAATAAGCAGGCCACGGCCATCAAAATCCTCAACTATGACGGCCAAGGGTTTTGGCTGTGCCAGAAGCGGTTGAGCCGGGGCTGCTTTCGGTGGTGGCCCCGCAGCCGGGGAGAGAGACAAAAGACCTTGCTGGCC
>JBEKUR010000571.1:0-1018 GCA_049514855.1 Terriglobia bacterium | reverse complement strand
CATTTCCTTGGCCACCGAAGAGAGGACCAAGGTCGTCTCCCCGCTTACGAATCCTGCAGCCTCGCAGCCCTTTAGGACTATGCGCCCGATGCCCGAACCATCCTTGACCATCGCGGCCAGGAGAGGCACGTCCCCGACAATGGGAAAGCAGCGGTAGTCTTCCGACAAGGTCCGCAGTCGCCGTTGAAAGGCCGAAGGATCCCCCGCGAAGAACTGGGACTGGCATTCTATCCAGAGATTCCGGGCGCCTGTTTCCTTCAGGAGCTGGCCGACGGATGGATTCATCAGGGCGGAGGTGGAAATCCTGATATCGCTGACATGGCCAGCAGGGTCGGCCGTTTGTAAGAACGAATGCAGTGCTTCCAGCCCCATCGTGGAAAAATCGAAGATGGCCCGGCTGCCCGTGCGTTGCGCCATTTCGGACACTGGAGCACTTATCTCGCCAGGTCTCCAGACAAAAGCAATGATGGGAACTTGCCCCTCAGCCAACATGCCCAGACCTCCAATGCAATGCCAGACGTTTACGCGACGCGGAATTACAAAGATTTTCTGAATATGCGATATCTCTTATATGGTCTTGCGCCCGCTTCCACGGCCAAGGTGTTGACGGCCGCATTGTCCTCCAGGGTCCAGCCCAGCTCCAGAGAACGGTATTTGTCCTTTTGCCGCACAACCTCAAAGATGTGGTGGAAGGCCAACATGGGGATTCCCAATTGCCGGTACTTGTCCCTGATCCCGAACAACAAACAACGCAATCCGGCGATCTCCCGGCGATAGAGGAGCGCCTTCAGCAAACCCAGCAGGCCGATCCGCCCGTTGAGACGCTTGAGCAATGGGTTGATGTCGGGGAAGATTACACAGAACGCCGCTGGTTCGTCCTCGTAATAGATGAAGAAAGCCAGGTCGGGATCCGCGAAGGTCATCACGCTCTTCTGAATTTCCCGCATCTCCTCATCGCTCAGGGGGACGAAACCCCAGTTAGCAGACCAGGAGTCATTGTAGAGCTCCTTGATCAGGG
>JBEKUR010000570.1:0-1028 GCA_049514855.1 Terriglobia bacterium | reverse complement strand
AAGCTGCACACCTTCGGGTTGCTGAACAACTCGTTTCTGCCCGACGAGCAGACTCGAGTGCTGCGCACCTACTTGCGGCAGCGGGAGAATCTGGTGGCGGCGGCAGGGACCTGCATGCAGCATATCCAGAAGGCGCTGACGGAGATGAATGTGCAGTTGGCGAACGTGATTAGCGACCTGAGCGGGGTGACGGGGATGGCCATCCTGCGCGCCCTTGTCGGTGGGGAGCGCAACCCGCAGCGGCTGGCGGAGTTGAAGAACGAGCGCATACAAGCCAGCCGGAAGGAGATCGCGCGCAGTCTGGAGGGCAACTGGCGGGAGGAGTTGCTGTTTGTGGTAGAGCAGAGTCTGCAGATGTACGACACCTATCACCAGAAGATCGTAGCCTGCGACGGGCGGATCGAGGCGCACCTGAAGAGCATGGGCGCGAAGGTGGACGTGGTGGCGCAGCCGATTCCGGAGCCGCGGCGGGTGAAGTGGCCGCGCAAGCATCAGCCGCAATACGATCTGCGGGGTGAGTTGTACCGGGTGACGGGGGTGGATCTGACGCAGACGGACGGTCTGGATGTGGGGACGGTGCAGACGGTAATCTCCGAGGTAGGGGTGGACATGAGTCCCTGGAAAACGGAACACCACTTTAGCAGTTGGCTGGGGCTGAGTCCGGACAATCGCATCAGCGGGGGAAAGGTTCTGAAACGGGGGACGCGGAAGGTGGTGAACCGGGCGGCCACCGCCTTGCGGCTGGCAGCCTGGAGTCTGCTGCGCAGCCAGAGCGCCTTGGGGGCTAATTTCCGCCGCCTGCGCGCCCGGCTGGGGGCACCCAAAGCCATCACTGCCATGGCCCACAAACTGGCCCGACTGATCTATCGCATGCTCAAATACGGCAAAGAATACGTAGACAAAGGGATGGCGTACTACGAGGAGAAGTACCGCCAGCAGCAGCTCAAATGGCTCACAAAACAAGCCGCCGCTCTCAATCTCCAACTCGTTCCAGCGACGGCAGTTGTTCCTTGAGTTTCTGGAGAGCG
>JBEKUR010000569.1:0-1042 GCA_049514855.1 Terriglobia bacterium | reverse complement strand
CTTGAAAAACGGCGCTGCGCTACGCCAATCCCTTACCCAGCCCCCAGTCCCCAGCCCCTAGCACCTGACACCTGGGAGCTGCGTCCCTACCCCCACCTACCATCTACCTCTTACCTCCTAAAGGTAGATGATGAAAATGACGGAAGCCGCCCAGAACAGCACGACCGAAAGCAAGACTGGATCCGTGAAAAGCAACCGCGTCGGGTTTCCTCCCTCTTCGTTCTGGTGCACGAGGTAGAGATATCGGAAAATTCCGAAAAGAACAAATGGAATTGTGAGGTCGAGCCGCTTCCCGGGAAATTTTACCTGCACGTCATGTGAAAGTGTGTAGAGCGCGTAGGACATTACGGTGGAAGCGGTAACAATCCCGATAAGCTGGTCCAGAAAATATGGCGAATAGTGAGCCAGGATCGAGCGGTGGTCGCCCGCGTCTTTTCCCAAGACCACTAACTCGTGCCGGCGCTTGCTGAGAGCCAGGAACAAAGCGAGCAGCGTGGCACACACTACCAGCCAGGGAGAGATCTCCACGTGGATGATCGCTCCCCCGCTTATCACCCGCAAGACGAAGCCGGCGCTGATAACAAAAACGTCGAGCAAGACGACACGCTTCAGTACCCACGAATACAGCACGTTGATGACGCCATACGTCAGCAAGATGATGAAGAACGTGCGGTCGAGAATCCACGCCCCATACAAGGAGAGGATGGCGAGTATTATCGCCACTATCGAGGCGGTTCCCACGCCCAGTTTCCCGGAAGCCAGCGGCCGCAGTCTCTTCAGGGGATGTTTCCGGTCCTCCGGCGCGTCAAGGATGTCGTTGAAAAGGTAAGCAGCGCTGGAAATCATGCAGAATAGGAGCGCGCCCGCCGCTACGCGCGCGTTGCGATGCCAATCGGTGATGCTGCGGGAAAAGATCAAGGCGGCAAAAACGAAGCCGTTTTTCACCCACTGCTGAGGACGAAGGCTCGCGACGAGCCCGCCCAAAGCGAAGTTACGTGTTGGGATTGTGGCCTCTGCAGCAGTAGTTGGTACCGGCGGCTCC
>JBEKUR010000568.1:0-1061 GCA_049514855.1 Terriglobia bacterium | reverse complement strand
GCCCACACGCGCCTGAGTTTGTCCATGGCGCATTAAACCGCACGAAGTTGGTCTGAGCCTCTTCGATGTAGAGGCCAGGCGGAGCTTGGGGCTCAGCAATGCCCACCTTCTGCACTACTACGGCAGGGGTAGTAGGGTTGCGCGGCGAGATTTTGTGGTACTGAACATCATCGCCAATGTACATCCAAGAGTCAGCAGCAGCCGAGGGGCGCAGCGGCAGCATGGACGGGATACCAGTGCCATAGCCGGTGTCGATAGGCCCGACGATGCCTTGGTGATAGATGTTGCCGCCCGAGGAAGTCAGAATGACCGGCCCAGCGACCGCGCTGCTGTCGATCTCAATGTAGGTAGAGATGTTGCGGATAGGGTCTCCGGCGGTGGCTCCGCTGTCCATCACGATGATGTGGCCGGGCCGGGTGGTCAGCTCGTCCGGGGTATCGCTGCGCACGTTGACCAGCAGAGGATACTCACCGGGCTTGAGGGCGTCAGCCGGGGAGCCGGTGTGCAGGCCGTGGTTGATGAAGCGCTCGCCGTTAGGATGCTGGTAGTCAGGCATCTACTTCTTCTCCACGGCAACTACCTTGCCGTTCTTATCCACTAGCTTCCAGTCAGTAGCGCTCTCGACCCATTTAGGCGCGTCAGGCATTGCATAGCGTGATTCGTTTGAGAACGTCTTATGATACGGTGTCTTATAGGTATCAGGGAAGTGGCGGTTCGCCGCCTGCTTCGCATTTGGGTCACCTGCTAGCATTGCTCTCCAGTACCCACGCATGTCGTAGTCAGCAGTCGGAGAGTCCTTCCACGGGATTTTGTTTTGCTGCACCCATTGCGTGAACTGCCGCTCCTCCTGCGGTGACAGCTTGGTTGCATAAGGCCCCGGCTTCGCATACGGGGACGCCTTAGGTGCCATTGCAGCTTGAGCCATCTGTGCGAATTGAGAAGGCTGCGCTACTGCCTGTGCCATACCTGCCACAGGTGTAACTGCGCTAAGGAAGTCGTTAGGCACTGGCCTCCTTCCACGCGCTGACCTGCTGCTTCAGGGTGCGCATGTCCTCACGCGA
>JBEKUR010000567.1:0-1078 GCA_049514855.1 Terriglobia bacterium | reverse complement strand
CACCTGTCCGATCGACAGGAACCGTACATTCTCCCTGGCAGGAACAGCAAATGGCTGCGATTTCCCCACCCAGCTCCGGCAGCATTCCTATAAGTTCCCGGGCAGCGCCGATAAATGCGCTCCACCAATCTTCAGGTGCCTGCTCTGCACCAATTTGATCCACGATGTGTAAAGGGACAGGACGGAAGGCCCATTTCCGGACAACTCCGTCGAGCCCCGCCAATGCACATTTGCAGCCCGATGTTCCCAGGTCGACGGCGAGCACAAACCGGTTGTGACGCGTAACGACCATGACCTCTCCTGCCCCTTCCGTCAAGCTCCGTCGCGCCCTAGTCAGCAGCTTTTCTTGGAAGCGCCTGCGTCCTGCGCCCTGCCCAGGCCAAACAACTTCAAAAGAATATGATCGACAGTCATATTTGTCAAATGAGCATTTGGCTCGGTGACCACTTTTGTTGGCTGCCATCCACGACACGAGCCGCATATGTCTCCTATGGAATAGGAGCTCGTCGGGGGCTAAGCCATCGCTCTGGTAGTGGGTCAATTTGATGCTGTAGCGGCGAGTTTACCTCGCCAAATGGCGGCGTAAAGCCAAATGGCGGCGTAAAGCCGCCTCTACATCAAATTGACCCACTACCATCGCTCCTCTCCGCTTGCATCGAATGGTGTATAGTCTGTATGAGGGAACAATGTTTCATGTTGACAGCAGGACGCAAGTAAAGCGAATACCGCGTCAGGAACGTAGTCAGGCTCGCTTTGAAACCGTATTGGAGGTCGCTCTCCGCCTGTTCGCGGCGCGTGGATATGAAAGTGTCTCCATGCGCGAAATCGCACGCGAGGCGAAGATGCCGATCGCTTCGGTGTACCAGTATTTCCCGATGAAACTGGCGATCGTGCGCGAAATGTGGACCCGCTATACTTCCACAATTTCGGAAACCTTAGCGGCGGGGATTCGCCGTTCCATCCAGAAGGGCAGGAATTACCCGAACCACCTGATTGGAATTATTGTCGACCGGATGGCCGAACTACAGGCTTCGAACCCTGCCTTCATCGAAATATGGAGTTGCGTGGGCGCATCGAT
>JBEKUR010000566.1:0-1081 GCA_049514855.1 Terriglobia bacterium | reverse complement strand
AGGCCAAATGCACCACCCAAGCCTTGGCGGTCTCCGTGATCACCGGTTCCCGGGGTCGATGGTAGGCGTCTTTCAAGCCGGCGGCCAAGCCGACGTTGAGGGCCTTGCCGACCCACTTGGCGACGCTGGTCCGAGTCATGGAAACCTTGCGAGCAATCTCGGCGATGGTTTCGCCGGCATGATAGCACCACAGAATCTCGGCTCGCTGCACCTCGCGCCGTGGCGCCGTTTGCGAACGACGCAACCGTTCGAGTCGCTCAACTTCCTCTGGGGTCAACACCAACTTTGCACGCCTCGATTTTCCTGCCATGCCCAAAAGCATACCAGGAAAACAGGCATATGTGAATATGTTTTAGAGAAACGCAATACTAGAAGGTAAACCGAACAATTGCGAATCGCAACCGGGCTCGCTGCAACCCAGCGGTAGCACATCAGAATGGGCAATGAGAGCCGCTTTGTTGGCGTTTGCCCTTTCAGACTACCTCGAATCGGCCTCAGAACTGGAGCTTCCGGGCTCTCAATGCACGTGCGATCCACAACCAGAATTCCCTTGACAGATTCTTGGGGGGAAGATTAAATAGCACGTCAAGAAGCTAAGATCGAACAGAATAGCACAAGGAGACAAACGTTGGCACATCAAACTTCATCCTGGTCGCATGTTGACCCCAATTTGGTACCCCATATTGTGACCGAGACGGTTCCCGGTCCGAGATCGCGCGCGCTCGATGCGCGCGGAACCCGCTATATGATGGGTTACTCTAGCCAAGTCACGCTTTGTCCCGTCGTTTTTGAGAAGGGACACGGGGTGACGCTAACCGATGTTGACGGTAATACTTACATCGATTTCTCGAGCGGCATTTATGTCACGACCCTCGGGCACTGCCACCCGAAGATCAGCGAAGCCGTTGCCTTCCATGCCAAGAACCTGATGAACTGTCACGACTTCAACACGCCTGTGAAAGTAGCGTTGCTGGAAAAACTGGCTGCCATTCAGCCATGGGATCTGACCGGCATGCAACTCTACGACTGCGGCAGCATTGCGGTGGAGGCGGCGCTGCGCGTGTGCCGCGCGGCGACCGGC
>JBEKUR010000565.1:0-1081 GCA_049514855.1 Terriglobia bacterium | reverse complement strand
CCGCTTTCAGCAGAGCCTCTTCTGCCTGCTTGCGCGCGGTATTATCGGTCCCGATCAACAGATAGCCGATAATTGCGTCCTGATCGTCGCGCAGCGCCGTGACCGACACGACCGCCGGAAAGCGACTGCCATCCTTGCGGATGTAGGTTAGCTCGTAGATGTCCTCGATGCCGCGCGAGGCCTTGAAGACCAATGCCTCGAAGCCCGGCGTAATCGTGGTTCCGAGCTCGAGGCTCAACGCTTTGGCGCGCGCTATCACTTCCTGCGGATCGGAAATGTCGGCCGGAGTGATCTTGTCCACCACGTCGGCGGCCGTGTAGCCCAGCATGCGCTCGGCGCCAACATTGAATAATTGAATGACGCCCTTTTCGTCGGTGGCGATACTCGAGAAGTTGGCGCTGTTGAAAATCGCGTCCTGCAAGGCCCCCGCTTTTAGCAGAGCCTCTTTGCGTTGGACCTCGGTGACGACATCCAGCGTCCCAGCGCCTGCGGCGGGAATGGCAGAGTCATGGTTTTGCGCTGACATGTTCCAACCTCCGTCGAGCTCGTTAACTGGGTTTCCATTGTCGAACCCCATGTAGGTGGAGGTGTACCCTCCCAATAGTTAAAAACATTTAAGAACGTAACACGCCGTTACTTGAGCTGTCTGTTCAAAAAGGACCACGTCGGCCACAGCCTCGTTTTGGCACGTGTCAGCCCATCCTTCCGCCCCGGTGGCCCCAAGATTACGTCCACGCTGCGGCCACCCTCGGTGATTGTGCCTAGACGCCCAACTCGGAAGAAATCTTGCCACTTTCTGTGCAGCGGGGCCCCACTGGGCCGAATACCGCCCCACTCGCTCTATGAGGTGCAACCCCTGACTCCCCCGAAGTTTTCGAGGAAGTTTGTGGTGGCATGGCACTCGGCAGACAACTTCACTAATCCCGACATTCTGCACAAGAGGTGAAACAAAGATAGCGGTCGCGGTAGGGATACCGGTTACCCGGCACCCCCCGCACGGATCCGTACGGGCGCTGATTAGCGCATACGGCTCTTAGCTCGGATGCATGGCGGCGAAGCGCTGCGTCGGCCAAGGATGCAG
>JBEKUR010000564.1:0-1098 GCA_049514855.1 Terriglobia bacterium | reverse complement strand
CCAAGCATCCTGAGCATAAAGAAATCATCGATTGGATGAATGAGGATTTTGATCCAGAGGCGTTCGACCTCGAAGACGTAAACGCGAGATTGAAATGGCTCTCTGAGCACCGATTTGGCGCTGGAAATTTCTAAAGCCCGCTGCAATTCAGACACTAACTGGGGACCCCAGGGAACCCCGCGGGGGCGCGGAGGTTCCGTAGCCCTCCTCTGACATTTTCCCTTGAGCCTGCGATTTTTGCTCTTGACTCCCTCTTTCCTGTATGTAATATAATATAAGTGAATGCAGGATAAAAGGACCCGAGAAAAACTCAGCCGCCTCCGGCGTGACATCCTCCAACTTCGGGGGCGTCTGGAACAGCTCTTGGCCATGGCCTTGGCCCGCACGCCGTTGGTCAAAGGGAATGTGTATGAGATCGCCCGGCGCTGTGGCACGCCTCGCTGCCGTTGCACGCGCGGCCAACTGCATCGCAGCATGGTGCTGAGCTGGAGCGAAGACGGTCGGCACCACCTGCGTTCCCTGCCGCCCGCCCAAGTCGCGGCCATCCGTCAGAAGAGTGAGGAGTACTTGCGCTTTCGCCGCGCCCGGGCGGAGGTCTCGGTGATCCTCAAGAAGCTTCTGGCGGTACTGGACCAGATCCAGGAGTTGCGTTGCGAGGCCCCTCGGCGATGAGCTTGTCAGCCCTGGAGATGCCCGGCGCCATGTTATGGGAGCGCGACGATGCGCGGGTGCTGGAGGCCTTTCGCCGCGGCGAGTTCGATTATGTCGAGGCCATGGGGGAAGTCAGCGAAGCGGATTTCTTCCGCGCCGTCAGCGAGCGGAAGATCTTGGACAAGCTGGCCGCGAGCTATCCCTCCCCGCGCCAGAAACACGATGTGCCCTTGTGGGTCTATATCGCCTGCGACTTGTCGATGCGTTTTCACGGTGAGCACCACTTCTATGCCTTTCCCCTCCTGGTCCGTTTGGGCAGCCTGAGCGAGGCGTTCGGTCCAGCCATGGGTCATAAGGTGGTCCACCCGCAAACGGGCAACGTCTCGCTGCGCTGCGAAGGCTTTAACCAGAAGAACGACTACGATCGCCAGACCCCTTGCGATCAAG
>JBEKUR010000563.1:0-1109 GCA_049514855.1 Terriglobia bacterium | reverse complement strand
CACCCCGCGCAATTCGTCTTCACTGAGCCCAAAATAGTGCCCCACTTCGTGGAGCAGCGTCGCGCGGATCTGCCGGCGCACCTCCGCCTCGTTGCTGCAAACTGCCTCGATGTTTCGCTGGTAAAGAAAAATCCGGTCCGGCGGGCTGGAGAAAAAGACGCTCTTCTCCGTGCGCGGGACGCCGTGAAACAGCCCCAGCAGCAATCCTCCGCTCTCCGCTTGCTCCGGCGGCAGGTCTTCCACGATAATCGCTACATTGGTGAGCTTCTCACGAAACGCCTTGGGCAGGCTATGCAGGGCTTGCGCAACGAGTGCCTCGAACTTCCTTCGCTCCATCTCATATCAGATTGTAACCTCTTTGGTCGTTTTTGTTCCGTTTCGATCACACCTCCGCATCCGGCAATTACGAGAGGTTTTTCAAGTCAAATTTCCTCCGACAAATTCGTGAAGCTTGAAAAGCAGAAATGGGACGCTCCGAGCGCAAGAACCTCACAGGCCTTTCCCTGGACGACAATAGGGCACCCGCCTCCCCTGCAACCTCCTGCAAACGGACTGAAACCAACAAGGAATAGCCTTGCACCAGGCTTTTATGTTAATCTTACGCAGACGTTTAGTTCTAGCGAAGCGCTTTCACTTTTCGCCTATGATCATCCCCTGTTGCGAGGTCCTAATCCCACATGAAACTGGAAGATGTCGCCAACCGAGCCAAGGTTTCCATTGCTACGGTTTCTCGCGTCCTTAACGAAGTCGGTCCGGTCAGG
This sequence comes from Terriglobia bacterium, assembly GCA_049514855.1. Classification (GTDB taxonomy): domain Bacteria; phylum Acidobacteriota; class Terriglobia; order UBA7540; family UBA7540; genus CAVROP01. Next base: position 348 of record JBEKUR010000563.1, on the reverse strand, counting down.
AACACTACCAAAGCGCGTGTCCTGAAAGTTGTTCAAGATCTCAAGTATCATCCCAATATCCACGCTCGAACCTTAGCAGGCGGCAGAAGCCGCACGTTAGGTATGATCGTCTCCAATCTGGAGAACCCGTTTTTCCTGGACATTTTCCGGAGTCTGGAATCGGAAGCGCGCCGCCATGCTTATGAGGTGGTGGTGGCCAACACCGACTACAACCCACGTCGGCTGGTAAACAGTGTGCACTTGATGATGGGCCGTCGTGTGGCGGGGTTGGCGGTCATTGTCTCCGAAATGGAGCCAACCCTCATGCAGGAGCTCATCGAGTCAAACCTTCCCATTGTCTTTTACGAC
>JBEKUR010000562.1:0-1116 GCA_049514855.1 Terriglobia bacterium | reverse complement strand
CCGGAGTTGAAGACCTCCCGCAACATCGAAACCATGAGGCGTGCGACAGAAGCCGGAAGAACGTCCGTGACTTCCGGCTGGAAATCGTCGATCACTCGCCCGTCGTAATTGGTCACACGGTAGACCATGCGCGGCGCGATGTGGACACCGTCGTTCGGGAAAGTGGTGAAAGCGGAGGTATGCTCGAGCAGGGTCAGATCCGAGGCGCCAAGCGCCAGCGGCAGGTTGGGGACCAGCCGTGACGTGATGCCAAATTTGCGGCACAGTCTTATGACGCTATCAACCCCGACTTTCGCCAGCAGGCGAACGGCTGGGACATTGCGCGACTCGGCCAGCGCGTGCAGCAGCGTGATGGTCCCTTCGTACTTTTCATCGTAGTTGTGCGGCGCCCAGAGGCCGGAGGAAGTGTGGTAACTGACCGGCGCATCCACAATCGTGTCAAAGGGCGACATGCCGTCGAGCATCGCCTGCGAGTAGACGTATACCTTGAAGGAAGAGCCCACTTGCCGTTCCGCCTGGGTGGCCCGGTTATATTTGCTGTCGTTCCAGTCGTATCCGCCGACCATCACCTTGATGGCGCCCGTGGGATTGTCAATCACCAGCATCGCCCCTTGGACGCTGGGATCCTGGTCGAGGGCCATGTGAAGCTTCGACCCTTTGATTTCCTTAACTTGAAACAAGTCCAGGTCGCCGGGAGCAAAGAGGTCGCTCGCCTGGGTCTTCTTGGTCCAGGCAAAATCCGGGGGGGTGACGCGCACCGTGGAGTCGCCAAACCGGACGATGGCATGGTCGGCGCTTACTTGCATCACTAATCCGTGCACCAAATCACCCGGCTGGAAGGCTAGCTTCCAGTCGCTGTCCGTGTAGGTTTCCAGGGTCACGGGTTCACCGTCGGCGAGGGTGAGGGGGTTTTTCAGGATGTTCTTCTCGGGGCCGCGCCAGCCCCGGCGTTTGTCATCGTCGCGCAGGCCCTGCCGAAGGGCTTCCTGAGCCATCTTTCCCATGTTGATGTTGAGCGTCGTGTAAACGCGGAGACCCTGTTCGTGGACCGCCGCCGGCCCGTACTTCTTCTCGAGGAATTGGCGGAGCTCTTCCACAAAGTAGGGCGCCACGGTG
>JBEKUR010000561.1:0-1120 GCA_049514855.1 Terriglobia bacterium | reverse complement strand
GTATAGGAGCCGACGTTATCGGCAATTTCTCGGAGCGTAGGATGGAAGCTGCCGTCCTCGGGCGTCATGACCACCGGGACGCCGCCCGCGAGTTTCACCATCTCCGGGTAACTCACCCAATAGGGGGCCGGGAAAATGACTTCGTCCTTCGGGTCGAGGATGGCGTGGAGCAATACCATAATCGCCTGCTTGGCTCCACCCGAAACGATCACGTTATCCGCCGAGATGATTTTGTTGTAGCGCTCCTCGGTGTATCGAATGATGGCCTTCTTGAGTGCCGGAATGCCATCCGGTGGCGTATAACGGATATCGCCGGTATTTAGTACGGATGTACAACTGATTACCGCGTCCATTGGGGCTTTGCTTTTAGGCTCGCCGCCGCCCAGGTGAATCACTGGCTCGCCCTTTTCCCGGAGCAGGGCAGCGGTCTCATTCAGCTTCAAAGTCACTGATTCTTTGATAGTTCGAGCAAGTTGACTGAGGCTCATAGGATTGAATTCCTCTTTTCAGAATGCGCCAGGGAAGAAAATAACACGATTGTTTTAATTCGCGCAAACATTTGAATTTATGCAAGTTATAAGCATATCCCAAGAGGACACAATGTCATAGGACTTCCCCCCTGGGTGATCTTTCTGGCCCGAAGAGTGCTGCAATCAAGACCCAGGCGTGATATCTTGCTCTTTTTAGCGCCGACCGTCCTATGATAAACCGACTTCCACTACCAAAATCAATGACTTTTTATTCGGGCACGTCCTCGCCCCCTTCTTGTGGCCGGGGCGTTGAAGGCGAGAAAGAGCAAGTGATTCCCGAGGTCCATTTCACACTTCCATCCCTCGAGACTGGCGGGAACAATCCCTGCCTGCGCACGCGGCTGGCTGTTGTAGCTGTGATCCGGGAACTGAAGGGGGCATCAGAGCGGCGGTTTGAGAATCCAGGAAGGCGAATTGCCCTGGCTGGATAGGCTACAAGGAGAGGCAGAATCCCTGCCGGAGAATGGGAATGCGGCTGAAGCTGATCACTTGCGAGATCTTCTACCGGGAGTTTTGCTCGGTCGTGGCGCGTTCCCCGAACACCGTGGATGTGGAGTTCCTTCCTATGGTCTGCACGACATCGGCAGCGA
>JBEKUR010000560.1:0-1136 GCA_049514855.1 Terriglobia bacterium | reverse complement strand
ATGTAGTTCGCGCCGGCCTTGCGCAGCTTGACGTAATCGCCCACCACCTTGACGATATCCGCCGCCGCCCGTACCTCGTCCACTTGGCTCATGGTCCCCTACGACTCCATCCTTCCTGAATATAACCTATTCCCGCAATTCAGGTCAGTCATCAGTCATCAGTTCTCCCGCCGCGGCGGGTCAGTCGCCAGCCTTCAGCCGTCAGCTATCAGCTATCAGCCCAAAAGATGGGGCTGGGGGCTGGGGCAATTTTGGATTTTAGATTTTGCATTGCCCCTTCCATTGTGCCGACCGCCTGCTGCCTACTGCCTTCTGTTCTTCCCCAGCTCCTAGCCGCTTTCACTTGCACCTGGAACCGATGTCCAGGCTTTCTTCCCCACCTACCACCTACGGCCTACCACATACCGACTTCCACCTACCAACTACCTTTCGTTTCAACAACATTCCCGCCTTAAGCCCGTAAGTGTATTTGTTTTCTACAACATTCCCGCTTTGCGCCGAGCCGTGGAAACCCGCCCCTTTGTTTTCATAGACATTCCAGCTTGGTTCGTGCATTTTTGAAAAATCCTTTTGTTTTTTGCCTCGCCGCAACCGACATCTTGTCCAAATTCTGAATTTGCCTTCCTCAGCCCCCAGCCGCTTTCACTAACACCTGATACCCAGGTTCGGCCTTTTTCCCCCACCTGCCATATACCACATACCAACTACCTTCTTACAACCGAGGGGATGAATTGAGGTGTCTGAGCAGCATGGAGAAGGAGGGTTCCCATAAAGCAGCGCGGACCTGCGCACCCGCGATTTAGTATTCTAGCCTACCAATTTCCCAATGTCAAGGGACAACAAGCCCGCTTCTACCGGCTCTTCCGACCTCGCCGCCGGCGGAAGCAAGTTCGTTGGTGGCTCACAGGTCCCCCGCCGTGGCGGACCTTGCGGAAAGGCCCCGAAGTTGTAGTAGAATTGAGAAAAACCTTCGTGGCGCGCAAAGATTTTCGCTCCGCGGGATGATCATAGGCGAAAAGTGAAAGCGCTTCCCTAGAACTAAACGTACATTGGGAAGGGAATGTAACCACGGGCGGCTGATCTCAAGTTCCATCTTGAAAGGCTCGTCCAGCAAGCGGACTTGTTTCATTCGCAAT
>JBEKUR010000559.1:0-1187 GCA_049514855.1 Terriglobia bacterium | reverse complement strand
TGCCGGACTGCCCCTTTAGGAGCAATTGCTGCCGCCAGCCCCAGAGCTGACATTCCGAGAAAATCGCGCCGCGAACTTTGTCCTGTCATTGCCGCCTCCCTTAATCCAAGGGTTTCCTTGCGAAAACTAGTGTAGCGCCACTCTTCAGCGGGCAGCCACGGTTAAATCCCCGCTGGATTTAGCCGTGGGTTCTTCAAGGGCAAGACCCACGGTCAGCGCTCTGAAGGCTGACCGTGATGGCTACCCGCTCAAGATTCACCAAACGAGCGAAGTGATCGAGTCCGGAGGAAGCACTAGGTTCAATGCGCGAGATGCAAGCGTACACCGCAAGTGCTGCTCAAGGGCGCTGTCGTTGTTTGTCATCACCAGCACGCGGCTGCCATCCGTATTCTCCGCCGCAACGTGATTAATTCCGGGCAAGTCGCCCGAAGATGCGAAAATGTGCGCCCCTCTCTGAATGAGTTTTGAGTAATGAGCGAAGGCATAGTAGTTCCCGCTGTACGAGAGTTGCTGAGACTTGGTATCCACACGGACGAGGCCACCGATGCGCCCCTTGGGACGGGGCGGGATTGTGATATCAGGCCCTCCGTTTTCATCAAGGAGAAGGTTCCACACGCAAATGCATCGGGCCCAGTTGCGAAGCATGTCCGTACAGGCATTAGACCATCGGGCCCAGTCCGTCCCGTAGGGGGGGAAACCGGACCGGCGAGGCCGTGGCTCCGTAAAGTCGGATGGAGGTCCTCCCTCCGTAAAGTACATGTGCTTCGTGGGAAACATGTCGTGCACCCGGCTCATCGCATCCGGCTTCCCCGCGTAGGAGTGCCAGGCGACACCATCCACGTACTTGGACACTCTGGGGTCGCTCAGTTCATCGGCGGCACGGCCCCAAAGGTCATAGTTGTGATCGAGAATCCATATCTTAGTGTCCGGCGCGGCTTTTTCCAGAGCGGGGCCCAGGTGCTCCCTCACAAAACCCATTTCGTATTGCTGCCCCCAGAGCGTGGCCGGAAAATGCCCATCCTGGTCGGTGTCCACTTCGTTATTGACGGTGACGGCTTGGACCTTCACGCCGGCGTCGGCGTAACCCTGAAGAAACTTGACGAAATATTGCGCCAGGGGAGCGAACCAGTGCTCGCGCATCGAGCCGCCCAACATCGAACCGCCCGTCTTCATCCATCCGGGAGGAC
>JBEKUR010000558.1:0-1197 GCA_049514855.1 Terriglobia bacterium | reverse complement strand
TCTGAGGCTAAGCTACTGCGGCGCCATCCGGGAGATCATGGAAGGGCTGGAGCGTATCCAGTGGGCGCTGGACCCGACCTCCGCAAACGAACTCTACCTGGGCGACCGCAAGCTGGTGAGGGACTGGTTATGAATATCTACCTCGACGTTCAATCTCCTGCTGTGCAGGAAGCTGGCGCGCTCGCCAGCGACTACGGCCTGCAGAATCACGGCCTGACGAACCTGCGCCGGGTCTACTGGAACCTGCCGACTCCCGCTCTCTACGAGGAGAGTGTGTTCCGATCGGAAGCCCGGCTCACCCACCTCGGTCCGTTGGTGGTGAGCACCGGCAAGCACACGGCGCGAGCCGCTCCCGACAAATTCGTGGTCCGCGAACAAGCCACCGAGGACAAGATCTGGTGGGGGCAGTACAACCGCCCCTTCACCAGCGAGAACTTCAGCGCTCTGCTGTCGCGCTTGCAGGGCTATTTGCAGGGCAGGGACGTATTCGTGCAGGACTGTCACGCCGGCGCTGACCCCGAGTTCAGCCTGCCCATCCGCATTATCACGCAAAAAGCCTGGCACAGCCTCTTCGCGCGCGCCATGTTCCTGAAGATTCGCAACCAGGATGCGCTCAAGAAACACATCCCCGAGTTCACCGTCATCGCCGTGCCCGGCTTCCTTGCTTCGCCGCTGATTGATGGGACGCGCACGGAGACCTTCATCATCCTCAATTTCCGTGAGCGGCTCGCCGTCATCGGAGGCACGAGCTACGCAGGTGAAATTAAGAAGACCATCTTCACCGTGCTCAATTTCCTGTTGCCGCTGGAGGGTGTGCTCTCCATGCACTGCTCGGCCAACGTCGGCCCGGAGGGCGATGTAGCCATCTTCTTCGGCCTTTCCGGCACCGGCAAGACCACACTTTCCGCTGACCCCAAGCGCCACCTGATCGGCGACGATGAGCACGGCTGGAGCGATAACGGCGTGTTCAACTTCGAAGACGGCTGCTACGCCAAGGTCATCCGCCTCTCAGCCGAAGCCGAGCCGCAGATCTACGCCTGCACGCGCCGCTTCGGCACCGTGCTCGAGAACGTCACCTTCGACCCCGTGTCGCGACACCTCGACTTGGACGACTACAGGGTGACCGAGAATACCCGCGCCGCATATCCTCTCGAATACATCGAGAATTCTCTGCCCGAGAAGCGAGCCGGCCACCCC
>JBEKUR010000557.1:0-1199 GCA_049514855.1 Terriglobia bacterium | reverse complement strand
CAAGCCGAAAGACGTTCTCAGCGATGATCCGAGCGTTGAAGTCGAGTGCTTTGTCGGGACTCTCGAGAAAGGCCGCGAGCCACTGACCCTTGAAGCAGAGCTGCGCGATGGCGATCAGGTTATCGCCCGCGCGGAGAAGAACATTCCCGCGGCGGATGTCTCTGCCGAGCCAGCCTCGCATTTGCTCCAACTGACAGGGCTGGGCAAGGTCAAGCTATGGGACCTGAAGCAGCCGCATCTTTACGCGGTCGTTGCGCGTCTCCGCAAAGGACCAAAAGTCATCGATGAAGACGTGCGCCGGGTCGGCTTTCGCGAAGCTCGGTTCACCGAGGAAGGCTTCAAGTTGAACGGGCAGGTGGTCAAACTGCGCGGCTTGAATCGGCACCAGACATTTCCTTTTGTCGGGCAAGCGATGCCAAAACGAGTCCAGCGGCGCGACGCGCTGATCCTCAAAAAGGAGCTGAAGTGCAACCTCGTCCGAACTTCCCACTACCCGCAGTCGCGCCACTTCCTCGACTGCTGCGATGAGATCGGCCTCCTGGTGCTCGAGGAGATTCCCGGCTGGCAACACATCGGCGACCAGGCCTGGAAGCTGCTGTCAATTGATAACGTGCGGCGCCCCAATCCGTCGATAAGGGCCCATGAACATTGTAGGGGCGCATGGCCATGCGCCCTCACACCGCATCTCGTTGCACCTCGGGGGTGCAGCGTGTAGGGGCGAGGCGTCGCCTCGCCCCTACCTCCTCGTTGCCTACCCACACGTTATCGACGGATTGGGGTGCGGCGCATGATCCGGCGCGATTGGAATCATCCCTCGATTATTCTTTGGGGCGTCCGCATCAACGAGTCCTTAGATGATCATGACTTCTATACTCGCACGAACGCCGTGGCCCACTCTCTCGACCCGACGCGCCAGACCGGGGGCATTCGATACTTCCAGGGATCTGAGTTCCTGGAGGACGTCTTCACTATGAATGACTTTGGCTTTCCGCTGCAGGCCCCGAATCACCCGCGCTATCTGAACACGGAGTTCTGCGGCCACACCTTCCCGACCAAGTCATTCGACAACGTGACGCGCTTGATGGAGCACACGCTGCGGCACGCGCGCGTTCACAACCAGCTCGCCTCCAGCCCGTCATACTCCGGGGGAATTGGCTGGTGCGCCTTTGATTACGACACGCATGGAGATTTCGGTTCGG
>JBEKUR010000556.1:0-1208 GCA_049514855.1 Terriglobia bacterium | reverse complement strand
GTGGCGGCGAGCGTGACGCAGGCGGCCAGCGATGAGCACGAACTACTGCCGGCGATGGAAGAAGTCGAGCGCCAGACGGGGCAACAGCCGGAGCACCTGGTGGTCGACGAGGGCTACACCACAAGGGAGAATATCCTGGCGGCTGCCGAAAAGGGCGTGGACTTGATTGGCAGCACGATGCAACCGGATGCCCAGGCGAGCGCGCGCCGTCTCAAGAAGCGCGGCGTCGATCCCGCCTTTTATCCGGACAAGTTCCCTTACGACGCCACCACCAACACCTATACCTGTCCAGCGGGCAAGCAACTCCCTTATCAAACCACCAAGCACGACCGGGTGGGAGTGGAGCGCCAGGTGTATAAGGCGCGGGCGGCGGACTGCCGGGATTGTGCATTTCACCAGAAGTGTTCTCCGGGGAGGCGGGGTCGCACGCTCATTCACACGGAGAATGTGCCGGTGGTAACGGCGTACATGGCCAAGATGCAGACGGATGCGGCCCGAGCCCTTTATCGCTTGCGCGGCCCCGTGGCGGAATTTTCGAACCTTTGGCTGAAGGCCAAGCTCGGGCTGCGGCAGTTTTGCGTGCGTGGCTTGCAGAAGGTCCGCTGTGAGGTGTTGTGGGCCTGCCTCACTTACAATATTCAGCAATGGTTCCGCCTCCGCTGGAGAGAGCGCCTGATCCCGGCCCACGCCTGAGGGAGAAGGAGGGACGGAGGGGCCGAGAGCCCCACCCGAGGAAAGGAAATCGAATGTCGTGGCCATAATCAATCACAGCCGCGGTCGATAGGACCCGCAAAACGATGGTGCTGCGGGAGAGCGGATCCTCGCCCCCGATAATTTTTTCACAGCTTCAAACCGTCGGGACGTATGCGCCACCCGCGAATGCACCTGCGGAGATTCACGCGGCTAGTGAACGCCTTTAGTAAGAAGCTGGACAACCTCAAGGCTGCGGTGTCTCTCTATGTGGCTTGGTACAACTTCTGCCGCGTCCACATGACTCTACGTGTTACCCCGGCAATGGAAGCCGGGGTTACCGATCGCGTGTGGACGATAGAGGAAATGATCGCGGCAATCGAATCCAAGTGAGGCACTACCTCATCTGGACAATTGACACACTAGCGGTGTAGGATAATAGCGCAAGTGGGTGTCGGAAACCAAGCCGATCAAACTCCAAGAGCGTCGTGAGCGCTTTAGGAGCCATGTCCGGCCAG
>JBEKUR010000555.1:0-1220 GCA_049514855.1 Terriglobia bacterium | reverse complement strand
GCTATTACCTGACAACCTTCGCCCTGTCGTCGCCGCGGTTCGAATTGCACTCCGCTGACGATGTTCAGGTGACCGGAAATCAGTTTGTTTCCCGCGAGGAAGTTGCCAACGCACTGGGATTGCCTCTGCACGCCGGCCGCGGTCCTGGCATAAAGGTTTTTCGTCTTTCTCTGGAAGCGGAGCGGAAGCAAGTGGAAGCGATTGCCTGGGTGCGAAGTGCAGCCTTGACGCGAATCCTTCCCAACCGCTTGCTAGTGCATGTCACTGAAAGGACTCCGGTGGCCTTCGCCAATGCAGGCGGTCAGGTGGGCCTGGTGGATAGCGATGGAGTTTTGCTGGATAAGCCAGAAAGCGCCTCCTTCGACTTCCCTGTAATCACCGGCCTGGACTCTAACGCGAGTTTGGACGAGTGCCGGACCCGGATTGCCCTTTACCAGGACTTCATGCGGCAACTCGGAGAGGAGATCTCCCACTCCGGATGGATGGTTTCGGAAGCGGACCTCGCGGATGGCGATGATCTCAAAGCCCTGCTTGTCCAAGGCCGTGAAACCCTCCAGGTCCACTTCGGGCACGAGAATTTTCTGGAGCATTTTCACACCTTCCTGGCGCTGCTCCCCGAGTTACGCAAGTCGAACGCGCCGCTTGACTCTGTGGATTTGCGTTATCGTAATCAGGTGGTGGTTAACCCGCAGGGTCGAACTCAGCCTCCCCCAGCGGGAGGCGTCGAGGCATCGCAAACTTTAAAGGAATAGGGACCATTGGCACGCAAAGACCAATTCATTGTGGGCTTGGATTTGGGGAGTACTAAAACGTGCGCACTCGTGTGCCAACCGGGAGAGGGCGGAAAACTCCAGGTGGCCGGCTTCGGAGTGGCGGAGTCAAAGGGTTGGCGGAAGAGCGTCATTGTCAACCTCGATCTCACCGTGTTGGCCCTCAAGAAGGCAGTGGAAGTCGCTGAAACCGCTGCGGGGATTTCAATCGCATCCGCCTACGTGGGGGTAGCGGGTACGCACATTAAAGGGGTGAACTCCCGAGGCGCGGTGGGGTTGGGAAAAACGCCAGGCGCTACTGGAGCTGTCACGCAGGACGATATTCTCAAAGTCCTCCAGGCTGCCCGCGCTGTCACCCTGCCGCAGGACCGCGAAATCGTATATCCGGAACCGCAGGATTATGTGCTGGATTCCCAAGAGGGGATTCGCAACCCAGTGGGGATGAGCGGG
>JBEKUR010000554.1:0-1229 GCA_049514855.1 Terriglobia bacterium | reverse complement strand
TCAGTGACCCTCTGCACCTGCGCGAGCAACAAGAGGAGGACGAGGAATACCGGCAGTTCCTGCTCAAAGAAGGCGCCGACTGCGTGCCGCCGGGCGAGCCCGAGCGCCAGGAACTTCTCCGTTTGCTGGAGGAGGAAATCGCCAGCGTGCGGGAAGAGTTCGATTATGCGGAAAAGGCGAATGAGGAGAGGGCGGCGATAGAACGAGACGCCTGCCTTGCCCCGGAGGGGGAGACGTGGAGCATGATGCTGCGCCAGGAAGCCGCCCTGGACCACTCCATTGACCGCAAAGTGAGGATACTGCTGAGGCTGCGGAAGGAATTTACCAACCCCCCGATTGCTCCTGCTGGTCAGGACGATGGTGCGAGGACAGAGAACGTCGAGGAGATCCCTGACAGCGACACGTCGTCCCCGACCCCGCAGGCTGTGGAAGTAGTGGAAAGCTTAAAATTGAACGAACGACGCGGGAATGTCTATGAAAACAAAGGATCGGCTTTCAACGGCCCAGGGCGAAGCAGAAATGTTATAGAAAACAAAGCTAGTTACGCGCAAAATGCAGGAATGTTATGTGCGCCCCAACGGCGCGGATCGCCAGTGGGTGGAAGTCCCACCCAGATAGTCGTCGGTAAGTCTGGTAGCTGACAAGCGGCTTAGGCCGGCGACGGGCCGGACCGGGCCGAAGCCTTGTGACAAAGGCCACCTAGGGTGGCTGAGCAACCCTGCAGGCCGTAACACGTGTGAAGCCTGAGCAGGCCTCGAAAGTGAAGTCGTGGACGCCGACCTGCCATAACATCAGGGAAGGCAGCACCGACCGGGAAGTCACCGACACGTGCACCGGTTGGGTCCACCGGGGTAATGGGCACGGCATGCAGGGAAGGTGGTGCGGGCGAGTGGGGGAACCCCAGTCCGGGTGGTCCCGTTCTCGGTGAGGAGGGCGGCCCGGCTGGGACTCGGAGAGGGTCATAGTACCGTTGAAGCCGGGCAACGCCGGTGGAGGGAAGGGCCCTCACTTCAGGAGCGCTTTCGAAGAAGCCCAGGTGAGGTGATTGGCGATGAGCCTAGTAACACCGAACCAGATCCGGACGCTTCCGAGGAAGCTGTACCGCAAGGCGAAGGAGGAACCGGAATGCGGCTCCCCCGTGAGTCTGGCGGTGAACCCTGTCGGAGAGCCGGATGCGGGAAATCCGCACGTCCGGTTCGATGAGCGGGGACGGGAAACGGGACGACGTC
>JBEKUR010000553.1:0-1233 GCA_049514855.1 Terriglobia bacterium | reverse complement strand
CGCATGCTGTTTATGGCTTGCTGCCTACTGTCTGCCGTTCCTCCCCAGCCCCCGGTCCCTAGCCCCTAGCCCCTTTTTCGACAGACTACGGACAACTGGCGACTGACCACTGACAACTGCCTACTGACAACTTCACTCAGGACTGCATGAATCAAGCATTGCGACCATCGGTGGTCTTCAGCCAGCCTGAAAGCCCGCCGCCTATCAAGTGTACCACTTCCAGTTGGTCACCAGCTTGCATGGGTGTGACAGTCCAGCGGGCTCGGGGCACGATTTCGAGATTTCGTTCCACAGCCACGCGATCGGGAGGGAGTTTCAGCCACTCAATCAACGCCGCCAAGGTCAAGCCTTCGGGCACCTCGCGAAGTTCACCGTTTAATTGGACGGTCACGACCTTGTCGAACCCCCTCACCCCCGGCCCCCATAGGCGCTAGGATAGGCGGCGCTCAAATGGCCCTGAAGGGGCCTCCCGTGAGTAGCCGCAGGTTTTAACCTGCGGATAACAGACCGCACGGAATTAGGCAACCCCAACGGGGTTGACCGGCCAATGGTTCGGCCCCTCCGGGGCCGGAATGCTCTCTGGGCTTCTGTTTCCGTAGGTTCCACCTACGGCTACTCACAGTGTCCCGCTTCGCGGGACGGGAACGGCGCCGGAACGACACAAATGGTTCTCATCCTGGCGCCTATGCTTTCGAACCCACCACCCCACAAACAGCCCCGGTATCGGCGGACAAACCAGACCCCAGCGTAACAACCATGGTAACGATTGTACACATCGGCAGGCAAGAAAAAACTTGACACCTTGGATTGCCCTTCGTATAGTGAAATGTCTGGGTGGGGTTCACGACATTCACTGTAAGTGGTTGCAATGACAAGCCCTTATTTGCCTGTTCTGATCCATTTCCTGGTGGTAGTGGCAGTGGCGGCGGCCATCCTTGGCTTGTCCGCCTGGGTGGGAGTCAAACGCCCCTCGAGGGTGAAGTTAAGCCCTTATGAATGCGGGATTCCCCCGGTGGGCGATGCGCGCGAGCGTTTTTCGGTGAGCTTTTATCTCGTGGCGATGCTCTTTATCCTCTTTGACGTAGAAGTGGTGTTCCTTTACCCGTGGGCGGTTGTTTTTAAGAGCTTGAAGTGGTTTGGCTTCGTTGAAATGCTCCTGTACATTGCCATCTTGCTGGCAGGGTATGTCTACCTCTGGAAGAAAGGCGCCCTGGACTGGAAACGGTAGCGCCG
>JBEKUR010000552.1:0-1240 GCA_049514855.1 Terriglobia bacterium | reverse complement strand
GCCTGAGCTCCCGCACAAATTCCCCCAGCCGGGAAGAACTGACAACGTACTTGCTCTGCTGATTAAGGATCAATGGTTCTGCCGTGATAAAGCCAGTTGCGCAGGGCGGCGCCTTCGTTGAGAAGTTCGTTAGGCGTCTTCACGTAACAACCATTCCATCGTAGCTCAAAACCCCTCCCTCCAGGCCCATAGGCGCTAGAATAAGGTATTGACAATTGTTGCGACTGATGTATGCTTCTGGCATGGACAAAAACTTAATCGGGAACGATTGGAAGTATCTATGCCAGTTTTTGCCGGATGATTTGAGTGAGTTGGCCAAAACGACCGGAGCCGTCGAGCGATGGCGCAACATTAAGAGCGGTGAAGAGTTGTTGAGACTTATCCTAGCATATGCCATGGAAGATCTCTCTTTGCGAAGCACGGCGGCTTGGTCCACCCAGACGGCTCTGGAGCTAAAAGACACTTCTGTCCTCCACCGTTTGCGCAAGGCTCCGCCTCTGCTGGAGAGGGTATTGGCACATCTGCTGACGCACCGACTCCGAGCCGAATCTGCCCCCGGGCCTGAGTTTCGGATCAATGACGCTACGGTGTTGAGCATCCCTGGCAGTGAAGGAACCGATTGGCGTTTGCATGTCGTCTATGATCCGGCCCAATGTTGTCTCCGCCGGGTGGAAATCACCGATCACCAAGGGGGTGAGCGATTGGAGCGAGATCGGCCGCAGCCGGGAGACATTGTCTGTGGGGACCGAGGATTGGCGCATGCCCGAGGCATCCATGCGGTCAGCGAAGCCGGAGCTTATGTTCTGCTGCGCATGCATTGGCAGAATATTCGACTGCACAACGCGCAGGGGCAGCTTTTGGATTTGGACCAGACCTTGAAAAGAGCCGACATCGGGGATACCGGGACAACTGTATACGTCCCCCTCTCCGGCAAAGTCCCTGTGCCAGCCCGGCTTTTGATTCGTCCTCTGCCCACCGAAGCGGCCAACCGCAACCGCCAGCGCTTGCGCCGTAACGCCGCCAAAAAAGGCCGAACCCCTCAGGCCACGGCGCTGCGCCTGGCAGGCTACTTCTGTGTGCTGACTACCTTGCCGGAAGCCGTCGCCAGCGACGGCGTGGTGTTGGAACTCTACCGCATTCGCTGGCAGATTGAGCTGTTTTTTAAACGCTGCAAAGGGCTTTTGCATTTTGATCAGTTGCGGGCCTTCGACCCGGACTTGGTTCGCACCTACTGCCTGGC
>JBEKUR010000551.1:0-1242 GCA_049514855.1 Terriglobia bacterium | reverse complement strand
GTGGCGCGTCAATACTGTGGGGCGGTAGGCAAGCAGGCCAACTGTCAGGTGAGCGTGGAGGTGGTGGTGAGTGACGGCTGGGTGGCCGCGCCGGTGGGCGGGCGCTTGTACCTGCCCGAGAGCTGGAGCGAGGATCGCCCCCGCTGTGCTGAAGTGGGGGTGCCGGAGGAGGTGGAATTTGCCACCAAGCCGAGGCTGGCCCTGCAAATTATTAAACAAGCTCTGGGCGGAGGCGTGCTGCCGGCACCCATCCTGGGCGATAGCATCTATGGGGACAATGCGGCCTTTCGCCAGGAGCTGCGCGAACTGGGGCTGGAGTTCTTCCTGCAGGTGGACCCGGGCAAGCATAAGGGGTGGGATCATGCCGTGCCGACGGAAGTAAAACAAACCCGGCGCCACGTGACGACAGCCACCCCACCGGCCCAGACCTTGGCGGAGTTGAGCCAGGGTTTTGCCGAGGGGGATTGGAAAAAATGCTCCTGGCGGACGGCGGGCGGGCGGAGGCGAACGACGCGCTTGGCGTGGCGACCCGTCTTTCTCCAGCACGGGCTGCGTCAGGCGGGGGGAGAACTGGAAGAGGTCTGGTTGGTAGTCGACTGGCCGGCCGGGGACCCGCAGCCCTACCACTACTACCTGGCTCACCTTCACCGACCGCCGACCAAGGCGCGCTGCCTGAAGCTGAGTCGCTCCCGCTGGCATATCGAGCAATACTTTCAGCGGTCCAAAGATGACCTGGGCTTGGACCACTTCGAAGGCCGTTCCTGGCGAGGTTTTCATCACCACCTTGTCCTCTCGGCCATGGCGTATCTGTTTATTCTCACGATGTACTTGCGCCGCAAAAAAAACTTTTGGTGCGACGTGGGAACAGATACTCCGCCTGATGCAGCTATTCTTGGTGAGATCAAGCGCCTGTTGTCCCTTATGTGGAACCAAATTCAAAACGATCCTATTCGATTCGACTTAACAAAGTAATACTAGTTGGGAAACCTCCTCAAAAAAACTGACGTGCCCAGAGTGAAACCAGTCAAAACAGCCAGTCACAATTACCTTCTTTCGCAACGATCGTTCTTTCTGGGCTCTGAACCGTGGCAGCGGGAAGCCCCCAAGGCTCTCTTCCCGCAAAACACGATATTGCACGCCGCGCGACTTGCAGTAGGCCCTCTTTTGCGGAGTGTCACTTGCTTCGTCTACTGCCCAAATCTCGGGCGGTTGCTCATCGATCTGCGGTAAGGCATCACGCTC
>JBEKUR010000550.1:0-1250 GCA_049514855.1 Terriglobia bacterium | reverse complement strand
GTGATTCATCGCCGATGACCCACAGAATCTGGCCACCGCTCTTCACCAGGATCTCACGCTCCTTTTGGACGGCGGGAGCATACACCCAATTCTCCGCATAGCAGATGCGTCTTCCAGAATCCTGGGCAGCAGCCAGGATGCGGTCGCAACTGGCCATCGCCTCCCGCAACATGACCTCCTTACTGAAGGCGTCTCCCCGGAAATCAGGCGTGCCCGGACCGTAATATCCCGTAAACGGTTTTTCGATCACTACGTGTTTGCCCCGGCGGAGGGCCTGGACAGCAAACGGTTCATGGGTCGAACCTGGGGTGCAGAGATCAACCACTTCAACAGCCTCACACAGTTCCTCGAATGAGGCAAAGGCCTTGATCCCGTGCTGGCGCGCAAACGCCTCCCGCGATTCTGCGGATTGTGAGGTTACGCCCACAACTTGAACCGGCGTCCCATAAACGCGCTGGTATCCTTCCCAGTGGAAACGGGCGGCAAAACGCGCTCCCACGATCCCAATCCGGATTGGTTCCGACATATGAAACTCCTTTGTCCGCCAAGCTGCAGCGCAAGGTTACGCTGGTCCTGCTTGACGTTGAGTAACCATAGAACGAATCTTACCATCCTGCCAGCAGAGATGAACGCTAAGCTCAACAACCCTACACGATGCAGGACCCAAACAGGGCCAGCGAGGTTCTCCCCGACGAATTCTTCGCCGGGCGTTTTTCAGTGTCAGCCCCCAGAAACGCCGGGGCCTACTGGACTCCCACCCGACAACGTTCTGGAGTATTATATAAAAAGGGAGCGGTTGATTTCGTCAAACCGCTGAATACTTAACACCCGCAGCCCCCAGGCCCGGTGAAAGAAGGAAACATGGCCGAAGAAAGACTAAAGCTAGCTATCTTTATCGACTTTGACAATATTCAGATCGGAGTCAAGGATACACTCGGAAAGGATTTCGACGTCTCCGTGGTCCTTGAAGCGCTCAAAGAACGGGGCGAAGTGGTCAGCAAGACTGCCTACGGTGACTGGTCCCGCGCTGGTGATTACGGCCGCGAGATGACGCAGCATGCGGTGCAAATGGTGCAACGGAACGTTACACCCCGCGGTGACAAGAATGGGGCGGACATCAACCTGGCTCTCGACGCGCTCGAGATGGCCTTCACCCGCGACCACATCAACGCTTTCGCGATTGTGGGGGGCGACAGCGACTTCATCGCGCTGGTGGAGAAGCTCAAGCAGTACGACAAGCGGGTTTTCGT
>JBEKUR010000549.1:0-1255 GCA_049514855.1 Terriglobia bacterium | reverse complement strand
AGCAGCGTTATCGCCTTATACGGACAGACGTCGACACAGAAGGCGCAGCCGTCGCAGTTCTCATCAATGGGGTGGGAGACGGTGGATTCCAGTTCCAGGAAATCCCTGGACAGTATGGTGGACGCCCTGGAGGCAGACGCCAATGCTTGGGCAATGGCCTCATCTAAGGGTTTGGGGAAATGGCAGAGCCCTGCCAGAAAGATGCCATCGGTGGCGCAGTCCACCGGCCTGATCTTGGCGTGCGCCTCAGTGAAAAAGCCCTCGGCACTGAGCGGAACCTTGTAAAGTTCAGAAATGTGCTTATTGTCATTAGGCACAATGGCGGTAGCCAAAACCAGGAGGTCGGTGGTTAGCTCTATCGGCCTCTTCAGAGCGCGATCCGTGACCTTGATGATTATTTTGCCGTCGGCGTCTTCCACCAGGGGTGGATCCTCCAGGTCATAACGGAAGAAAAGCACTCCTTTTTCCCGGGCCCTTTCATACAGGGTTTCCCTTTCCCCATAGGTCCGCAGATCCCGGTAGAGGATGTAGACATCCTTCTCCGGATTCATCTCTTTAAGCCTCAGGGCATTCTCCACGGAATGGGAACAGCAAACCTTGCTGCAATATGGCCTGTCCGGGATGCGTGAGCCCACACACTGGATGAAGGCTACCGCTCCGGCGTTCTTGATCCGCTCGCTTTCCTGGGCTAGTTCCCGATCCAGATCCAGGGAAAGGAGGACATTCGGATTTTGCTTATACAGAAATTGGCCTTCTGGCTCATAAGGTCCAGCTCCGGTGGCAAAAATGACGATGCCGTGATGGATCTCCTCACCGTCAGAGGAGAGCTGCGAGACAAAGTTACCAACGACCCCGTGGACCTCGGTAACATTGGACCCTAAATGGGTGGTTATCTTGTCATGCCTCTCTACCTTTTCGATCAAACCCTCGACATAAGGACGAACTTTTTCTCCCTTCCAGGTGCTATGAAGGTTGAGGGCCTGACCCCCCAGGAAGGCCTGCTGCTCCACCAGGTGCACATCATAACCTTGATCGGCCAGGGCCAAGCTGGCTTCCATGCCCGCCACGCCACCGCCTATTACCAAGGCCTTGTGGGTCACGTCCACCGTGATGTATTCCAGGGGCTCGAGCAACCGGGCCTTAGCCACCGCCATGTTGACCAGACGCTTGCATTTTTCCGTGGCCGCCTCACGCTCCGTTTGATGGCACCAGGTGCACTGATTGCGGATATTGGCCATCTCAAAGAGATATTTGT
>JBEKUR010000548.1:0-1258 GCA_049514855.1 Terriglobia bacterium | reverse complement strand
CTAACGGCCAGACTTTATCTAAGTACCGTCCCCATCTTTGCTCCCAAAATTTTTGCCTAAGAAACTCCCTATCCTCGGCTTTTAACTCTGAATTTAAATACAGTGTTGTTCCATCTTGCATATATAACGTCACCTTGCTCCCGCTTTTCACGGCCTTATCATAGCCTTTGACGTCACTATCTTCTAATTCACCGAACGAGTCAGGAAACTTTCCTTTTCCTGGAGCAAATGACCTTTCATAATAGCTTTTTGACCAATCTGTTTCCGAGAACGTCTCTTTTAGCGGCTCAACATATGTGAAATTCTCCCCAAAAGGGAACGGCTGCGAAAACTTATGCTCCGCAAAGACCCCCACACCAATGAGCCACAGAACACTTCCGGCTACCCATAGCCGTAACAAACCGCGCTTCCAGTTCATTTTCGCTCCAATTTTTGGCAGATGCAAAAACCTTTCAGGCATCTAAGCCACCATCTATATCGCGATAACAGCCGCAATCGGATTCTAGTGCACGGAGTCAGTCGGATGGTTCAGGCAGTCGCCTGAGCTTTGCGAGGATGGTTTCGGCGGGTTTCGTCCAGATGAAGGGCGTGGGATCGGCGTTCTGACGTCGAATATAGGCGCGAATGGCGCCCTGAAGGTCGGCGACCGACTTGAAGACGCCTCGCCGGATAGTCCTACGGGTCAGGACGGAGAAGAAGTTCTCGACAGCGTTGAGCCACGATCCGGATGTTGGGGTAAAATGGAACGTCCAGCGCGGATTGTCGGCCAGCCATTCCAGAACCTTCGGGTGTTTGTGCGTGGCATAGTTGTCGACAATGGCATGGATAACCTTTCCGGCGGGAACGGCGCGCTCAACAGCATTGAGAAATTTGACGAATTCCTGGTGCCGGTGATGCGGCATGCAGCGCCCGACGACAGTGCCTTGAAGCACGTCGAGGGCAGCGAACAAGGTGGTCGTGCCGTTGCGCTTGTAGTCGTGCGTCATGGTCCCGCATTTGCCCGGCTTCAACGGGAGGCCGGGCTGAGTGCGGTCAAGAGCCTGGATCTGGCTCTTCTCATCGATCGAGACGACGACCGCATGGGCCGGCGGGTCCATATAGAGGCCAACGATGTCCTCGACCTTGGCGGCAAAGGCGGGATCGCTGGACCGTTTAAACGTGCGCAAACGATGGGGCTGGAGGCGATGGGCGTTCCAGATACGCTGGATGGAACTCTGCGAAACGCCGACGGCTTTCGCCATGGCCCTTCCTGTCCAAT
>JBEKUR010000546.1:0-1284 GCA_049514855.1 Terriglobia bacterium | reverse complement strand
CCCTTCAAATCCGAATTGGGAAACAGCTAGTGTAGTGTCCAACAAATAACTAGACGGATTGATGCGGTTCGCATTATCCTAGGGCATGGGCCACTCATGTCAGCTTTCCGAAGTGGAGCAGGAAAAACTCCAGCAGTGGACCGCGGCGCACGGCACTCCACAGCAGGTTGCCTTGCGCTGCCGTATCGTTCTGGCCGCCGCTGCGGGTGAGTCCGATGTCGCTATTGCGGAGCAGCTTTCGGTCAACCGCAATACGGTGATTCTGTGGCGAAAGCGCTTTGGTGACGAGGGGCTGGACGGTCTGTGGAACATCGCTCCCGGCCGCGGACGAAAGCCCACGTATCCAATCGACAAGATCGCCGCTATCGTGGAGGCGACGCTGCAGACCAAACCGGCGGGGATGACGCACTGGAGTTGCCGGACCATGGCGCAGAGCCAGGGCGTCAGCAAGTCCACGATCAACAATATCTGGCGTGCCCACAATCTACAGCCACATCGCACGGAAACCTTTAAGCTTTCGCGCGATCCGAAGTTTCTGGAAAAGATGACCGATGTGGTAGGTCTGTACCTGAATCCTCCGCAACAGGCGATCGTGCTTTGCGTAGACGAAAAGAGCCAGATTCAGGCACTGGATCGTACGCAGCCTGGGTTGCCGATCAAGAAGGGGCGATGCGGTACGATGACCCACGATTACAAGCGCAACGGCACGACCACCCTGTTCGCCGCCCTGGAGACTTTAGCGGGCAAGGTCGTCGGCGAATGCCATGAGAGACACCGGCATCAGGAGTTTCTGAAATTCCTGCGGCGGCTCAATACCGAGTTTCCCGGCGATGTCCCGTTACATCTCATCATGGACAACTACGGGACGCACAAGCACGCGAAAGTGAAGGCGTGGCTGAAACGCAATCCCCGGTTCG
Source organism: Terriglobia bacterium (assembly GCA_049514855.1). Lineage (GTDB taxonomy): Bacteria > Acidobacteriota > Terriglobia > UBA7540 > UBA7540 > CAVROP01. Next base: position 367 of record JBEKUR010000546.1, on the reverse strand, counting down.
TGTCTCACTTTGTCCCGACCAGTTCCAGTTGGATGAATCTTGTCGAGAGATGGTTCGGCCACCTGGACAACAAGGCCATCCGCCGCGGCGTCTTCCTCAGCGTAGCCGACCTGAAGGCGTCCATCGAGGCGTTTCTCAAGGCTTGGAATCACGATCCCAAACCCTTCGTGTGGACCGCGACCGTCGAATCCATCCAGGAAAAGCTCACGCGCTGCCGGCGAACTTTGGAACAGATCCAGCCCGGCTGCACCAGCCCCAAGTCCAGAAAGCGGAAACAATGACTGTCTAGTTATTTCGCAGACACCACACTAGCAGACTCTGGTGAGCTTATTCGTCGTCGCCGTGGCGGTGGAAAAGTGGGAAGGGC
>JBEKUR010000545.1:0-1311 GCA_049514855.1 Terriglobia bacterium | reverse complement strand
CGTAGTTCTGGACGAAGAAACATGCATGGTGAAAGTCGCCCACCGCATCATGAAGTTCTACGCCCACGAATCTTGCGGTTGGTGCATCCCCTGCCGCGAGGGGACTTCGTGGCTGAAGTTGCTGCTCGAACGATTCCACGCTGGCGCCGGACTCCCGGAAGATCCGGACACTGCTCTGGACGTTTCGTACAACATGCTGGGCAAAACGCTCTGTCCCCTCGGAGATGCCGCGGCGATGCCCACTATCAGCATCCTGAAGAAGTTCCGGCCTGAATTCGAAGCGCACCTGAAACTGGGCTACTGCCCGTACGAGAAAGAGGCGGTGAGCGTAGCATGAAGAACCCAGCAACGTGTCATTCCGAGCGAAGCGAGGAATCTCGTACTTCCTTTACTTCCAGAGCCAGATTCCTCGCGCAGTTTACCCTGAACGGGCAGAGCGAGATTCCTCGCTTCGCTCGGAATGACAGTGAAGGGCTCGGAATGACAAGTCGCCGTAGCATGAAGAACCCTGTACGGCCACGCCATGGCGTGCCCCCACCGTTCGAGAAAGAGGCGGTGACCGTAGCATGAAAGACCGGACGCAAGACCCGGGTTTCGAAATCGTGGACCACCCTCTGAAGGAAGAGAACCGTCAGATTCCGGGTCCTTACACTCGTAGTTCGGCTTTGATGCCCAGTCTCATAACCAAGAAGGGAACGGCGCCCGAGCCGGTCAAGTTCACGATCGATGGCAGGGCGGTGACGGTCCCCGCCGGCACTTTGCTGATTGAAGCCGCCAAGCAAGCGGGTATCGAGATACCCTCTTACTGCTATTACCCAAACCTGACCTTACAGGGCGCCTGCCGCATGTGCCTGGTCGCAATCGAAAGGATGCCCAAGCTGCAAACCGCCTGCACTACGGTGGTGACCAATGGCATGGTGGTCCACACCGAGACTGAGGAAGTGAAGAATGCTCGGAAGGCCATGCTCGAGTTCCTGCTTACTAACCACCCCTTGGATTGTCCGGTTTGCGACAAGGGCGGAGAATGTGAGCTCCAGGACGCCGTCTTCCGGTACGGGGCCGCTGAGACCCGCTTCATGGAGTCCAAGCTCCATCACCAGGAGAAGAAGTTCTCCAGCCTTGTCTATTATGATTGGCCGCGTTGCATCCTGTGCTACCGATGCGTCCGGGTATGCGATGAGGGGATGGACGTCAACGCCTACGGTATCGGTTTCCGCGGCGCGCATAGCGAGATTATTCCCAATCGCGGAGAGCAACTGGAATGCGAAGAGTGCGGGATGTGCATTGATATATGCCCGGTGGGTGCGCTCA
>JBEKUR010000544.1:0-1312 GCA_049514855.1 Terriglobia bacterium | reverse complement strand
AAGTCGAGCTGTGGTTCGGCAAGATTGAGCGCGACGTCATTGCGCGAGGCGTATTCACTTCCGTCTCTGATCTGAAGAGGAAGCTCTTGCGATACATTCGCCAGTACAACAAATCGCCCCGTATCGTGAAGTGGAAATATGCCGATCCATCGCGCCACATCAGTACACAATCAGTTGGTACAGGCCACTAGTTGTCTGTAACAGCCATTTATAGACTATAATCGCGTCCATGAGAGACGCGATCACGTTGACGAATGCGGAGCTTAAGGAGCTAACGCGGCGAGCCCATAGCCGGACGGATCGGGCGGAAGATGCGCGACGGGCGCGGCTGATCTTGCTGCTGGCCGAGGGCCATACCTGGGATGAAGTGTCCGAGCGCATCGACTGCAGCCGGGGTTTTGTGGCCAGTTGGAGCAGACGATTTACCGAGCAGCGCATCGCGGGACTCTACAGCCGGCATTGGGGACAAGTCGCCACCGTGCTCACCCCGGAACTGGAAGCACGGATTTTGGAGGCCACCCGGCGTGCGCCGAGGGGCGGGGCAACTCACTGGAGCACGCGCAAGCTCGCAGCGCATCTGGACGTCAGCCACATGATGGTGGCACGGGTGTGGCGTAAGCACGGACTCCAGCCGCACCGCATGGAGCGCTACATGGCCTCGAACGATCCGGATTTTGAGACCAAGGCGGCCGACATTATTGGGTTGTATCTGAACCCGCCGGCGCATGCCGCGGTGTTCAGCGTGGATGAAAAGACCGCCATTCAGGCCCTGGATCGCAAGGATCCGGTTCTGCCGCTGTCCCCGGGACGCGCCGAACGGCACGGCTTTGAATACTTTCGTCACGGCACCTTGTCGCTGTATGCCGCCTTCAACACCAAGACTGGCGAGGTGCTGGGCAAAACGGCCGCGCGGCACACTTCGGCGGAATTCGCCGCGTTTCTCACCGACATTGTGATCGATCAGCCCCGCGGCAAAGAGCTCCATGTGATCGCCGACCACCTCGCAGCTCACAAAAGCAGGCCGGTCACAGATTTCCTGGCCGTGCATCCTCAAGTTCACTTGCACTTTACTCCGACTTACTCTTCGTGGCTGAATCAAGTCGAGCTGTGGTTCGGCAAGATTGAGCGCGACGTCATTGCGCGAGGCGTATTCACTTCCGTCGCTGATCTGAAGAGGAAGCTCTTGCGATACATTCGCCAGTACAACAAATCGCCCCGTATCGTGAAGTGGAAATATGCCGATCCATCGCGCCACATCAGTACACAATCAGTTGGTACAGGCCACTAGTGCTTGACCCAAGCCTACTGTTGC
>JBEKUR010000543.1:0-1328 GCA_049514855.1 Terriglobia bacterium | reverse complement strand
CCACTACTGTCCGGTCATTGAATTTGTCTTTCGCTCTAAGTTGCTTTGAGCCATGAACTTGATGCGTCAACCGACCGTTTTCGATTTGAATTCCGAATGCGTTTTTGGCCATTCTTCCCGGGCATTCCGGGAGGGTGCGCCGCATGCATTTAGGCAAAACCGTTTTTGCGCAGCTCATGGATTTTATTCCCGCTCACGAGTTTCGTCGTTGTGTGGACCGCTATCAGGGCAATCGCAAGGCCAGCCGCTTTTCCTGTTGGAGCCAATTCCTCTGCATGGTTTATGCGCAACTGATGGGCCGCGACAGTCTGCGCGACATCGAGATCTGCTTGCGCGCCCTCGGGTCTCGACTCTACCACCTCGGCCTTCGTGGGTCGGTGGCGCGCAGCACGCTGGCCGACGCCAACGAGACTCGCGACTTTCGCATCTACGCCGATTTGGCCCGAGCCCTGATTCAAACGGCGCGCCCTTTGTATGCGGGCGAGGACTTCGGCGTCGAACTGCATCAGACCGCTTACGCTCTCGACTGCACCACCATCGACCTCTGCCTTTCGCTGTTTCCCTGGGCGCGCTACCGAGCCTCCAATGCCGCGGTCAAGCTTCATACGCTGCTCGATCTGGAAGGAAGCATCCCGGCTTACATCGACGTGAAACCCGCGAAAATCCACGAGATTCACGTGCTCGACGAATTGCTCTTCCAGCCCGGCGCGATCTACATCATGGACCGGGGCTACTTGGACTTCCAACGCCTTTATCGCCTGCATCAGTCTCAAGCCTTCTTCATCACCCGCGCTCGCAAAGATTTTTGCTTTCGCCGCCTGTCGGCCGACCCCGTCGACAAGCTCACCGGTTTGCGCTGCGATCAAAGGATTCGCCTCGTGAGTTTTTATACGGCCAAGTCTTATTCCGACCCGTTGCGTCGCATCCGCCTTCGCGACGCCGAAAACGAGAAGACCTTGGTCTTCTTAACCAACAACTTTCATCTGTCCGCACTCACCATCACCGAGCTCTATCGATGTCGCTGGCAGGTCGAGTTGTTCTTCAAGTGGATCAAGCAGCATCTGTGCATCAAGAAATTCTACGGCGTTTCACCCAACGCCGTGAAGACTCAGATCTGGATCGCCATCGCCGTCTACGTTCTGTTAGCCATCGTTCGCAAACGGCTGCAACTCGATCTCAGCCTTTATTCGATCACACAAATTCTCAGCGCCACGCTCCTCTTGAAAATGCCCATTTTACGGGCTTTTTCGCAACCTCAACCCCTAACCGAGTTGGTCACTTCTTGCAACCAACTCGCTTTATTCGACTTATGACCGGACAGTAGTGGC
>JBEKUR010000542.1:0-1330 GCA_049514855.1 Terriglobia bacterium | reverse complement strand
TTCGCGGGGCTTTATCCTGTGGACGCCAGCGGCTACGAACCCCTGCGCGACGCGCTCGAGAAGCTGCGCCTCAATGACTCCTCGCTTTTCTACGAGCCGGAGAACTCCCAGGCTTTGGGCTTTGGCTTCCGCTGCGGTTTCCTCGGGCTGCTGCACATGGAAATCGTCCAAGAGCGCCTGGAGCGCGAATTCAATCTCGACCTGATCACCACCGCCCCAAGCGTCCGCTACCGCGTCACCTTGAAGGCGGGTGAGGTTCTGGAAGTGCACACGCCCACCAAGTTTCCGCCTGCGGGTGACATTGAGAAGGTTGAAGAACCCATTATTCTTGCGCGAATCTTCACCCAGGATGAATACCTGGGCGGCATCCTGAAACTGCTGGAAGAGAAGCGAGGCGTGCAGAAGGGTTTCGAATACGTCTCCCAAAAGCGCGTGCTGCTCACTTACGAGCTTCCCCTTAACGAAATCGTGCTGGATTTTTACGACCGGCTGAAGTCCGTCTCGCGTGGCTATGCCTCGCTCGATTATCACTTTGCAGGCTTCCGGGACTCGGACTTGGTGAAGGTGGACTTCCTGGTGGCCGGAGAGCCTGTGGATGCCCTTTCGTTCATCAGCCACCGCGATCAGGCATTTGCGCGCGGCCGCGTCCTGTGCGCAAAAATGCGCAAGCTCATTCCACGCCAGCTCTTCGAAGTGGCGCTTCAGGCTTCCATCGGATCAAGGGTGATTGCCCGCGAAAACGTCCCGCCCATGCGGAAGAACGTTTTGGCCAAGTGTTACGGAGGCGACATCACGCGCAAGCGCAAGCTGCTCGAAAAGCAGAAGGAAGGCAAGAAGCGCATGAAGCGCGTGGGGCGCGTCGATATCCCCCAGGAAGCTTTCCTGGCGGTCCTCAAAGTGTCTGAGGAGTAAAATCTGTGTAATCTGTGGATGGAGCCAAACATGGAACTTAAAACCGTCACTATCGAAAAGCCAACCGAAATGAATTTCATCCTCGGCCAGTCGCATTTCATCAAGACCATCGAGGACTTGCACGAGGCTATTGTCCAAACCGTTCCCGGAATGAAATTCGGCATTGGGTTCTGCGAGTCGTCCGGCCCTGCCTTAGTGCGCTACTCCGGCAACGACCAGCGACTGATCGAACTCGCGCAAAAGAACGCCCTGGCGCTCGCTTGCGGCCATTGCTTCATCATCTTTATGGACGGCGGCTTTCCTATCAACATCCTGAACACCATCAAGAACGTCCCGGAAGTGTGCCGGGTTTTCTGCGCCACGGCGAACCCCGTCGAGGTCGTTATCGCCGAGACCGAGCAGGGGCGCGGTATCCTCG
>JBEKUR010000541.1:0-1332 GCA_049514855.1 Terriglobia bacterium | reverse complement strand
TGCAAAAGTACCTGGTGGACGAGATCCAGGAGGTCTACCGGCTCCAGGGCGTCAACATTAACGACAAGCACATCGAGGTCATCGTTCGGCAGATGATGCGCTGGGTGAAAGTCGAGGAAGTTGGAGACACCGAATTCCTCCTCGACGAGCAGGTGGATAAGTTCAGGTTCCGGGAAGAAAACGAGCGGGCCAAGGCTGGGGGCGGCAAGCCCGCTGCCGGCAGGCCCTTGCTCCTCGGTATCACCAAAGCTTCCCTGGCTACGGACTCGTTCATCTCCGCTGCTTCCTTCCAGGAAACCACCCGTGTGCTGACGGAAGCTTCCATCCGCGGCGCAGTGGACCACCTGCGGGGATTGAAGGAGAACGTCATCATGGGCCGTTTGATCCCGGCCGGCACGGGCCTGGAGTTCTATCGAAACTTTAAATTGTTGAGTGAGGTGGAGCCGCCTCGGCCCGAAGAGGAAGCGCCCACGGAAGCTACTATTCCGACCCCGCCAGAAGCTCCCGCTCCGGGCGTGGCCGCCGAGCTTTCTGACGAGGACACGGCGCGGACGCAGTAAGAGCTTTGCGTGGTCAGCGCCACGGCGGGACGAACACCGCTTGGGGCTTTGCCACGGCACCCCCGCGAAAGCGGGCGACCAAGCGCTACGAGCTCTGGGGAAGAAGCCCGCCGGGCGCCTGACGCGTAGTCCCTCCGCCAGCGCCTGTGAACCGTATCGCGAACTCATCGAACTCGGTCTCGCCCGAGGCCGCAACGCCATGGCCATCGGGCAAGATCGGGTGTAGGCTTCACCAGCGGCTATTAGGGGTTCGTCTTGGCGGGTGCACCCTGCGTGAAGACGAATTGTTGGATCTCGTGCCGGCGCTTTTCAGTTTCGTTAACTTGCTGCTTGTGGAGCTTGTCGTAAAGCTGAAATTCTTCCTGGCCGCGTTCCTTGTCGCCGGTGCGGACGTAGGCCTGCGCCAAACGGTAATGGGCGTCGGGGTCGTCAGGTTTGAATCGGATAGCTGCCTGAAACTCCGGGACAGCTTCTTGATCGCGGTGCTGGTCGTGAAGAAGGACCCCGAGCTGAAGATGCGCGTCCGCCAACCGCGGGTCCAGTGAGATCGACTTCCGGAGCAGGGCCTCAATCTCCGCCAGGTCCACCCCCTGACCACTCCCACGCGTGCCTTTCCAGGAACTAAGGGCATCATAGTAATAAGCGAGCGCGTTGTCGGGGTTCGTTTCCATGAACCTCTTCATTCGCTTCGCGACCTCGTCGGCCTTCCCCACCGAAACGTTGTACATCTTGCCGAGAAACAGGTAGGGCCGCGGGTCCGAGGGATTCAGGT
>JBEKUR010000540.1:0-1348 GCA_049514855.1 Terriglobia bacterium | reverse complement strand
GGAAGCCTGACACTGCGGCCGACGCAGGGCCTGAACGCCTCGGATGAGACGGGCGGAGCGTGAACTTGAAAGCGGAGCGAAGAAATCGCCACGCAAGTCTGGGATTACCAAAGATCTTGCTACTAGTACCCACTTCTCCGATTACCGCGTTCTATAAAGGGGAAAGTCAATAGAAATACTTCTGCGGCGACTGGAAGGAGTGGTGATGTTCGTGGCGCTTTCCAGCCCATCTCCTGTTGCGAGGTCCTGGGGTTATTCGCTCTTTGTAGATCCATTCTGTTCTCGTGACGGCGCTTTCGGTTTCTGAAGCAAGACAAGCTGCGCGGTTGAACGTTGTCAACCATGGTTCTATCTGAGGCTCGAGGCCTACAGCTTTTTCTGGTTATCCGAGGGGGCATATGGTTAATCAAGAGACTCGCGGTGCTCGGAGCACACTCTCCGCCTAACGCCGTAATGGATACTCACCCTCGAACCAAAGCGTCAGAAGAACCGAAAAGCCATCACCAGAAATAAATCCAGCAAAGGACGGTCCTCAACCCGACGCTCAAGCTGCTTGTTGTTTCAGATGTTCTGCGTCGAAACGAACTCCTTTCTTCCAAACGAGCAAAGTGATGGCCGCGATCTTGCGCGCCAAGGTGAGACGTGCCAAATGCGGCTTCATGCCGCGGGCGACGCAGGCTTCGTAAAAGTCCTGGAAAGGTCCCGCGGTCGAGGCTGCCCGCGTCGCTGCACCCTTGAAGATATTTTTCAAATCATGGTTGTGGTTACGGTTGAGCCCGCGGATGGCCAGGACCTTCTTGGAGCGTTTGAGTTGGCCACCGACGATGCGATATTCCCCGATGGTGTAAGTCCTCAATGCCAAACCACAGTAGGCCCAGAGTTGTCGCTTGGTCCGGAAGCGGTTCGGTGTCTGCATCAGAGCAAGCAACAGAACGGTGCGAATGGGGCCGATCGAGGGAATCTGCTGCAGCAACCTCGTGTTCAGATGCTTCCGGCCTTCCGTTAATAGCTCCCGCCGCGCACCCTGAAGCAACGCCGCTAGGGAGTCGAACTGCTGGTAGTAGAGTTCGGCGCGACGGCGCACACCGGCTTCCGAGATCTTCGCCAGCCATTCCGCTCGGAAGCGGGGTGCATACACCTGCTGGCCAGCACAAGGAATGGCCCAGCTTCGGTAAATCGCCTTCAGCCGACTCATCACGCGTGTCAGATCCCGAGTGATCGTCAGGTAGCTGCGGGCCAGTTCCTTCAGAGTGCGGATGCCCTGCTCGCCGTGGTACACCGGGTTGAGCTTGTTCATGTACAGCAGTTCGGCCAGCTTGTGTGCATCGATGCGGTCGCTCTTGTTCCC
>JBEKUR010000539.1:0-1349 GCA_049514855.1 Terriglobia bacterium | reverse complement strand
GCCGACCTTCGACGCCATGCTGCAAAGCCTCGAACTTCAGTAGAGCAGGTGTCAGGTGCCGGGTGTCAGGGGCTCAACCAGGATTCAGGAGTCAGGATTCAGGATACAAATCTAAGACGGGTGCGGACATCAGAATCTGAAGCAATTTGGGTAGCCTTTCCAGCGCCCCGAGCCTCTACGCGCTGTTCACGCGTGGGTGCGCGACAAAATTGTGACGGTTAGGCGCACCTGCGGTTCTCCCAATAGTCTTCAAATTTGCCACTCAAGCGATTGCAGCGAAGGGCAAGGATGGCGTTGGCACCGCGCACCGTCCAGAACATGCCCGAGCGTTTGAGCCTCGACCCGATCACGGTTTTGCACCCCGCCTCGATCACGCCTGAGCCCACAAACAAGTCTTGTCGCCGAAACTCGGGATAGCGCATGCGCGGGGCGTTGCGGGCGAAGTAATCGGCTTCGAGCCGGAGCAACTCCGCCGCCTCGGGGGTGGGTGGGGGTAAAAAACGCAACTCCTTGACCAAGGACTCGATCTTGCCGCCATCGAGTTTCCGTTCCAGCTTCTTCGTCCATCGTTGGCGCTGGCCCTCCTCGGTGGCCCACAACTTCCCCGATAGGTCCCACAAGTGCTGCCGAGCGTGGTAGAGGTCCACGATCTGAATCGAACCTGGAAAGTGCTCGTCCGCCAAGTTCCAGATCCACACGGCACCGTCTCCGAGCACCACCTTCTTCTTCGCCCCGCTCCAGCCCCGCTGCCCGGCTTCGCTGTACATCCTTCGGCCAAAGGCGTCCGCCGTTTCGATCCCTCCGCTATAGGTCGTGGAAGCCTCGTCGCGTAGCGGTCGCCCCTTCGCATCCACCCTCGTCTGCGTGAACACACAGCCCAACTTGGCCTCCCGCGTGCGGGCCTGTTCTCCCTCCTTGCCAGCTCGTCCCTCCGTCTCGGAGGCCACCATCGGCACCCCCGTTCCATCCATCTCCATGTACAGCACCGGGATTTCCGGTCCCTTTACCTGCGCCAACTCCAGTTCCTGAGCCTGCTGAATTTCCACCTGCTCCCGCGCCGCGATTTCCATCCCCAAGGCTTCTGCCTGCCGTTCCACCGCCTTGCTGGTGACCTCCAGCGCCGCCAGCAGTTCCAGTTGCTCCCGTCCCTGCTCAAACGACGACTCGCTACCCACCAAGCCCATCATGCGCCGCACCCCGGGGGAATACTCGCTGCCCACCACATCCAGTTCTTGATCGCGCGGACTCTGGCCTCGCTGGCAGTGCGCACACACGTAGTAGGGACGCTCGGTCTCGACTCGCCCCAGCACGGTCAACAATTGCTTGGGACGCATCTCGTGATATCGAGC
>JBEKUR010000538.1:0-1374 GCA_049514855.1 Terriglobia bacterium | reverse complement strand
AGATCCAACGCGACCCCTGTGAGGAGAGACCGCCCCCGGGAACCACACAATGGACATGGGGATGGTGATGGAGGTTCTGTCCCCAGGTGTGAAGCACGGTGAGGAAGCCGATCTGGGCACCGAGATGTCTGGGGTCGGCAGCGATTTGGAGTAGGGTCTCCGCGGTGGCGCGCAGGAGAAGATGGTAGACAACCTTCGGGTTCTGCAGAGCCAGCGGGGCCAGTAGCTGAGGCAGTGTGAAGACCAGGTGGAAATACGGCACCGGGAGAAGTTCGCGGGCTCGCTGGGCCAGCCACTTGTCGCGGGCCGAGAACTGGCATTTTGGGCAATGCCGGTTGCGGCAGGAGTTGAAGCCGGTGAGACGATGGCCACACTGATCGCACTGCTCGACGTGCCCACCGAGGGCCGCAGTACGGCAGGAGCCGATGTCGCGAAGAGCCTTCCGCTGTTGGGGAGAGACGGTGTGTCCCCAACGTTGGAGAAACTCTTTCTGATGCTGGCGAACGACATCGGCTACTTCGAGCCGATGGTCGGTCATCTCCTTCGGCCATCCCCATCCGGAAGATGAGGACTATTCAGGCTGAGACGGTCCAATGGACTGACCGTCTCCTGAACCGTCTGCTGCGAAATCAGCAAATACTTCGCCGTCGTTTTAATGCTGGCATGGCCCATCAGGACCTGAATTCTCCTCAGGTTCACACCGTCTTCCAGCAGGTGGGAGGCGAAGCTATGCCGAAACAGGTGCGGGTAGACTCTTCGGGGGATGCCCGCTCGCTTCCCCGCGGCGTGACAGATCCTGCGGATGGCGGACACATCGAGGGGATGGCTGGGACGCTGGGCCGAGGGAAACAGCCAATCCTGAGGTTTCCGCCAGCGCCAGTAGGCGCGCAGAATGTCCCGCAGTTGGGTGGAGAGCATGACGTAGCGTTGACGGCCACCTTTGCCGTGGCGGATGAGGACCAGCCTCCTCGGGCCATCGATGTCGCTCACTTTTAACTGCCGCAATTCGGCGGCGCGCATGCCGGTGGAATACAGCGTACCCAGTACCGCACGATGCTTCAGGTTGACCGTCGAGTCTAACAATCTCACTACTTCCTCGCGGCTCAGCACGGTGGGTAGCATCCGGGGGACCTTCGGATTCGCCGCTTTCTCCACCACCCAGGGCTGATAGAGCACCTTCGAGTAGAGAAACTTCAAGGCGCACAGATCCAGCCCTAGAGTTGACCAAGCCACTTCCTTTTCCTTGAGCAAATGCAGCTGATAAGCGCGGATTTCTTCCGCCCCCAGCTTGGCGGGAGACTTGCCGAAGTGCCGGGCGAAGCGCGCGACAGCAGCGATGTAGGTGCGTTGCGTTTCAGGCGAGTAGTTGCGGAG
>JBEKUR010000537.1:0-1380 GCA_049514855.1 Terriglobia bacterium | reverse complement strand
TCGCCTGGTGCGCCTTTTCGGGTGCATAGACGACGCCGCGCATCAGCCGGTTGAGCAGGGCCTGAGGAGGCAAGTCGACCATGACCACCTCGTCGGCTTGCTTGACTACCCAATCCGGGATGGTTTCGCGCACTCGGATGCCCGTGAACTGCCAGACCTGGTCGTTAAGGCTCTCCAGGTGTTGCACGTTCATAGTGGTCAACACGTCGATGCCGGCGTCCAGCAGGACTTTCACGTCTTGCCAGCGCTTTTCTCGCTCCGACCCCGGGATGTTCGTGTGTGCAAACTCGTCGATGACGCAGACTTGGGGACGGCGACGCAGTATGGCATCGACATCCGTTTCCCCAAACACGGCTCCTCGGTAGGCGATCTTGCGACGGGGTAAGAGTTCCAGGCCCTCGGCTTTAGTAATGGTGTCCATGCGCCCGTGGGGCTCGAAATAGCCAACCACGACGTCAATACCCTCATTCTTCAGCTTGTGGGCTTCGTCCAGCATCTGATAAGTCTTGCCGACGCCCGCGGCGTAACCCAGGAAGATTTTAAGCGTGCCTCGACGGACGGACTCGGACATGTGCGGCATCCTATCAGGCTGATGAAAAAAATCAGAAGCTGTCATTCTGATCCCGCAGTCGCGGGAGAAGAATCTAAGTTCTTGACTTCAAAGCAGAGCGAGATGCTTCGCTTCGCTCAGCATGACATGATGGGCACTTTTTCATCAGCCTGCTATACCGGGAACACTCTGACGTCGATATTCTCCGCTGCCCGGATGAGGTGTTCCACAGGCCTGCCAAAGACGCGGTCCCACCAGTTGTTGCTCATTCGGTTCGCCATGAAGATCTGAGTAATGCCGTGGGCCCGCGCAAACTGCATAATGGTGTGGGCTGGATCCTCGCCATCCAGTGCTTCGATTCGCGCGCCGGCAGCCCGCGCATGCGATAAGTTTTTCTCCAGGAGAGTCTTTTCTTCCAACGTGATGTCTGGCCGACTATTGTACGCCACAAACAATTCCCCATGGAATCGCTCGGCGTTGCGCCTTCCGCTGGCGATCATCTCGGCAGCGTCAGCGTAAGGGGAAACACAAACGAGAATGCGCTCATGGGCGCCCCAAAGCTGCTCGATGCCATGACGCACCAGGTAAGCCTCAAGCTGATAGTCGACCACATCCGCAGCCAGCAGGAGCGCAATCTCCCGTAGTCCGGAAAGCTGTTGCGGCAGGCTGGTCGTAGCGCTAGTCTCACCGGCAGTCAGAGGGTTGGGGTCGCGCTGTAGACAAAAATCGGGCGGTGCGTCCACAATTTCGATTTCGTCCGCATTGCGCAAGAAGCTTTCCGGAACGGTCTCCGTCACGTGCTTGCCCCAGATCCTCTCCACCCCCTCCCG
>JBEKUR010000536.1:0-1392 GCA_049514855.1 Terriglobia bacterium | reverse complement strand
TTCGCCAATCCCCTTCGAGATCCCGATCGCTGAAGGACTGCCAGGCTCTGGCACTCCCGCGTGGCCTACCGCGAGATCGTAAATCTCAATGCAGCCGGGCTCGGGATTTTTCTCGCGGTTAGGGTGAAGGATCTCCACCAGCCGGCCGCTTCCCTTCTTACGCGCGCCTGGAGGGAAGGCGATTCGCGCTTCGTGGCCAGAAGGGTGCGTTACGGTCTTTACCTTCCAGCCCTTGGGGACCGTTGCGATGTGTTGAGTGCGAAAGCCAGCCATAGGATTTAGACCTACTAGGGCACGGCAAGCCGTGCCCCTACGTTAGAAATGCGAACTGTAAAGCGCGCCTCCGCGTTTCGCTTTGCCGCCTGCGACCCTTCGGCGCTGTTTTCCTTTTGAAACTCCATGCCCGCGAGAGCGGAATTTTTCTCCGGCGCGTCCAGGGCTATAATCGGCGCTGGCTCGGATCGGGTGAAAGCCCGTGGCGTCGTGAAAGCCCGCAATGATGTTCCTTCGCACGTAGGTGCGCGCATTTCGTGTGGCACTGCTTTTGGCCAAAGCCTTCGTTCGCCCTGTGCCCACGATGGTCATCACCAGCTCGCCCCGCTTCCCTTTTGGGTTGCGCTTGTAGAACCTGATTTTCACTTTTTGCGCCATAGGTCCTCCTAAGAAAAACTGTCGTAAGCGGCGTATCCGACGAAAGCTAGTAAAGCGACAACCATCCAAGTGGGCGCGGCGTTTGTCGGGGGCGGATTTCCGGGAAGCGCTGGCCCCATTCCAAGAACAGCTTTCAGGCTATTCCACAACGTCGGCGTCGGAGTTTGTGCAGCCTGAGCTGCGGTGGTGGTAGTGCCCAGGCCAGAGCCAAGGCCCAGCACGGTGAAAGAGTATCCGCTGGCCACATTATTCAGCATGTCAGCGACCGCCGCCGCGATGCCGCCCAGCGTGAGCACGTCCGCGCCAGTGTTAGCCACGAAAACAACTGTTACCGTTGAGCCGGAGACGGAGACTCCCGAAAGGGTCAACGTTCCCCCGGAAAAAGGACCATACTGGCCAATCAGGCTTTGAATCGCGCCGGTCTGAAGCGAGCTGGGAAGCACGGCGCTTGCAGCGCTGGAAAGAATTCCAGTTGCGGCAATCCCCAATTGCACGGTGTAGGCTTGCCCGGGCACGAGATAATCAGACGCGGATTGCCCAAGCGCGCGCGCCCGCAGAATCGGCGGGCGGCTTCCGAATCGTGGCATCACGGGTTGGTATGCGCTACGCAATGAATTACCGGCCCTTTTTCTTACCCATAGTCAAAGCGACAGCAGCAATGACCGCGCCCCCGACAGCCAGGCTGGAATTCGCGATCTTCGTTCCAAAGAGCGTGGTGGTCTGATTCCACCAGGAAACCGG
>JBEKUR010000535.1:0-1398 GCA_049514855.1 Terriglobia bacterium | reverse complement strand
GAGCCGGGGAGGAATCGATGGGTGAAAGCGGTGTTGATACTGCGGCCATACAAGTTGACGATGTGGCTGTCCCGGCAGCAGGGGAAGACGACGCGCTGGAAGAGGGCGTCGTGGCCCTGGGGGTTGACGAGGCCGGTGCGCTTCAGCAGACCGAGCGAATAGCCTTGAGCTAGGAGGTGACGCCGCAAGTTCCCGCCGGGGGCATAACCGATCTGCAGTTCCCGGATCAGGGCGGGGTCGTGCAGTCCGCGTTGTTCCAGATACCGCTGTGCCTCCGGGTAGCGATCGAGTTGCTGTTGATAGAAAGCTGAAGCCTGCCGCAACACGGCGGCGGGGTCCGCCAGAGCGCTTTGCTGTTCGAGATAGGTGAGGCTTGGGCGGAAGGATAGGTGCTGGGATAACTCCACAAAGCGAATCAGATCGCCGCCCTGACCGCAACCATGGCAGTAAAAGAGATTCTTGCGGGCGTTGACATAGAAGGAAGGCCGAGTCTCGCGGTGCAACGGACAGAGTCCCACGAACTCGGGGCCCTGACCTGCTGGCCGGCCGGTCCAATTCTGCTGTCGCAAGTAATCGAGCAGCGGAAGCCGTTGTTTGAGTTGTTCGAGATCCTCGCCCATGGCGCGGTTTTTGCCTCTGGAGACGAGCCTAAGAGAAGGTGGGCGGCGTTCCCAGGCAAGGATGGTGGGGGAACAGAGAATTTCTCAGAGACGCAGAGGCCAGAGGACCTGCAGAAGCGGAGTCAGCACCGATAACGGCGCAGCCTGGGGATCGGCTGGAGCACCACGCCCCAGCCAATGGGCCAGGCGGGCGAGCGCTTGGCGCCGAAAGGAAGTCGCCGGTTGGAAGCGGTCCAGGCCGCCCGACCAGCGGCGGAGGGTGGAGGGATCGGGCACCCGATCGGGGTCCTTCAGCGTGGGCGTCGCCTCTTCCCACGAGCAGTTCTCCGTAAAGTGTCGTTGGAGCGCCTGAGCGCGAGCCAGCAGGCTGTAATGGGTGTAGGGGAGAGAGAACAGGGGAAGCAGGGTGAAGGTCTTCCCGCAACCCTGGCAAAGGCCGCGTCGGATCCCAATCCAGTCGTGATGTTCATCGTGTACCTGCTTGCGACGGCGACCGTGACCGATGATGGAATCGCGTTCGCAAACCGGGCAGCGCCGCAGCATGACCTTCTCGCTGTCGCGAGCCCAATCGCTTTCCAGCTTGTGCGGCGGAGCAGAAAGTGGGATAAAAAGAATCGTGGTTCATAGGGGCTCTGCTCCGGCGTTGACCCGCCAAGATCTGAGCCGGAAGCGGGGCCCCTCCTCCTGAAGAAAAAAATCCCAACTGGAGAAGAATAACGCTTCTCAGCTATAGCCCTTAAAGGTGTGGTTAAAAAGATTGGCCGGTTAATTTCGACTT
>JBEKUR010000534.1:0-1400 GCA_049514855.1 Terriglobia bacterium | reverse complement strand
CGACCACCTGGGGAACCGGCGCGTGCGTGCCGTGGGCGAATTGCTGGAGAACCAGTTCCGCCTGGGTTTAGTCCGTATGGAACGGGCGATCAAGGAGAAGATGTCGGTTTATCAGGAAATGTCCACCGCCATGCCCCATGACTTGATCAACGCCAAGCCGGTCATGGCGGCCATCCGGGAGTTCTTCGGTTCGTCGCAACTCTCCCAGTTCATGGACCAGACAAACCCGCTCTCGGAAATCACTCACAAGCGGCGCTTGTCGGCCCTGGGACCCGGCGGCCTCTCGCGGGAGCGAGCTGGATTTGAGGTGCGCGACGTCCATCCCACGCACTACGGCCGCATCTGTCCCATCGAGACCCCGGAAGGTCCCAACATCGGCCTCATTTCCTCGCTTTCCTGCTACGCGCGGATCAACGAGCATGGCTTCATCGAGAGCCCCTACCGTAAAGTCCGCGGCGGCAGGATTGTGGATTATGTCACGATTACTCACGGCGGGGACGGCTCCTGGCGTGTTGGCGAACACGTGGAGGTGGGCGAAGTCGAGAAGGTCAACGAAGATCTGGGCGAGAGAAGGCGCAAGCTGGTGGAATACGAACCTTACTCGTTTTACCTGTCCGCCTGGGAAGAAGATCAGCACATCATTGCTCAGGCCAACGTTCCGGTGGACGAAAAAGGCCGCATTACCCATGAATTGGTAAACGCCCGGCAGGCCGGCAACTTCGTGCTGAAGCGGCGCGATGAAATTGATTACATCGACGTCAGCCCCAAGCAACTGGTGAGCGTGGCAGCCTCACTGATCCCCTTCCTGGAGAATGATGACGCTAACCGCGCGCTCATGGGCTCCAACATGCAGCGGCAGTCGGTTCCGCTCCTGCGCGCCCAGGCCCCGTTGATTGGCACCGGCATGGAAGAGGTTACCGCCCGCGATTCCGGCGCGGTGGTCATTTGCAGGCGCAACGGCGTCGTGGACAGCGTGGACAGCGAGCGCATCATTGTGCGCGTCGAGGGCGACGGCCACAGCGGGCAGTTCTCACGGGAAGTCGGCGCGGACATCTACCAGTTGACCAAGTTCCGCCGCTCCAACCAGAACACCTGCATCAACCAGAAGCCGGCGGTCCACAAAGACCAGCGTGTTTTGGCAGGGCAGGTCCTCGCCGACGGCCCCTGTACCGACCATGGGGAGCTGGCCTTGGGGCGTAACATACTCGTGGCCTTCATGCCCTGGCGAGGTTACAACTTTGAAGACGCCATCCTGGTCAGCGAGAAGCTCGTCAAAGAGGATTCCTATACCTCGATTCATATCGAGGAGTTCGAAATCGAATCTCGTGACACCAAGCTGGGTCCGGAAGAAATCACCCGTGACATCCCGAACGTTTCAGAATCCTTGCTGAAGGACCTGG
>JBEKUR010000533.1:0-1404 GCA_049514855.1 Terriglobia bacterium | reverse complement strand
CCACCTCGCCCCCTCGGCGCTCAGGCACGACGCCGCCGCCCCCACCGCCGCGCACTTCCCCCAGTCGGCTGGCACGGAATCCAGGGTGTAGCTGGTCAGGTTCTTGGGGTTCCAGGTGTTCAGCTTGGATATCGCTATGTCCAGCATCCTCAGTATGGTGGGGTCGAGCCATATGTACCCCACCCGGCTGGTGTAGCCCGCCACGACCTTGCCCGGCGTCGGCGGCCTGAAGTGGTAGTTCCTGTCCGGGTTGGTGTCGCTCAGCAGCTCCCTCACGTACATGATGGCGGGGGCGTACTTGTTCGTGGTGGCGGGCCTCGGGGCGATTATCGCCGAGGCCGCCTCGAACGAGGCGCTCGCCGGGTCCACGGTCTGCACGACGAAGTCCTCGTACACCCGGCTCTCCGGCTGCCCGTGGTACTGCACGAGGTACCACACCAGGCGGAACACGCCCTTCCAGATCGTGGGCACGGTCAGGTTCACGAAATAGGCCCCCTGCGAGCTCCGCGCGGGGACCAGCTTGGGCTGGGTCACGAGGGCGAGGCTGGTGTCCGTGGCGGCCGCCATGTGGGTCGGCTGCTCCAGGTCGAAGTCGTAGGCCCGCTGGCCGAACGTCGGCACCCTGTCCGAGACCTGGAATATGGTGTAGGCTATGACGGCGGGGTCTATCAGCGCCCCGTTCGAGTCCCTCACCAGGATGCTGAGGTCGCCCGGCCCGAGGGCTTTCCCCTGAGTTACGGTCTGCATTCTCCCTCCCCTGCCTAAGGAAACGGATAGTCCTTTGGTAAGCCGGTCCCGAAAATTGACTATGCCCCATATTCTATAGCGGGGGAACCCCTGCGGCGGAAGGCGTTTCCCGCCCTGGCGGCGGGACGAGAGGCACCATGAAGAGCTACGACTTCAAGTGTTCCAAGTGCGGGATAGACCTGGAGGTGCGCATGCCGATGGCGACCGCGACCTTCGAGGATCGCCCCTGCCCGGCGAAGTGCGGCGGGAGATGCACCTACCAGGTGTCGGGCGCTCCGGCGGTCGGCACGGCCAACATGACGAACCCGTCCTTCGACGTGGTGGTGGGGAAGGATGCGGAGAAGAGGTGGGAGGGAATCCACGACAGGCAGAAGGCCCGGGAAAAGGTCCGTCGGGAACTCTACGGGGACCAGAAGGTGGTCAGGGCGCTCCGGGCGACCGGGACGGGAAAATCCGACTACGAGCCCATCGAGGGAGCGTCCGTACGTGCCGTGGAGATTCCCGATTTTGCGCAGGAGAAGGCTTGAATCCATAGGCATAGCGGAAGAAAACAGACTTTCGCTTCTATTTGGTGAAAGCAGGGTTTTAGCAGGAGCCCGTTCGGCGGCTTGATAGTCGAAACTTAAGGAGAAACGTCATGGCACTATTCGGATCGTA
>JBEKUR010000532.1:0-1404 GCA_049514855.1 Terriglobia bacterium | reverse complement strand
GAAAATGGCGGAAGAACTCAATGCCACAGAAACCGTCTTTCCAGGCACCAAACTGCGAATGGTATTCAGATTGGTATCAGGCTGAAATCCGGCGGATGCGGTGTTCTGAGTATGCGGCGGCATTGGTCCGGGCTGACGGTGTTTGTGGACCATCCCCACGTGCCGATGGACAACAACGCCGCTGAACGGGCCAATCGACCGCTGGCGGTGGCGCGGAAGAACTTTTACGGGAGCGGCTCGGAGTGGAGCGGCGAACTGGCCTGCGCTTGCTTCACGATTCTGGCCACGCTGCGCCAACAGGGGATTTGTCCCCGGCGCTATTTCCAGGCGTATTTGGAGGCCTGCGCGCGCCAGGGGGGCCGGGCGCCGGCCGCCCTGGCAGAGTTCCTGCCCTGGCAATGGAGCCCGGAACAGCGGGCGGCTTGGACCACCCCGGAGCATCCGCCATGAGTACGGAGCCCGGGCGGCGTTATTGTGGGCGTGAGTTGAGCGGAGCGGACCTGGCGCAGATCCGAGAGCTATTAGAGCTCCGGCCGGCCCTGGGCCGGGTGGCCTTGTCGCGCCGGGTGTGCCAGGACTTGGGCTGGCTCAATGCCTTGGGCCAGCCCAAAGAGATGAGTGCGCGGGTGGCCCTGCTGCGGATGGAGCAGGATGGCTTGATCCAATTGCCCGCCCCCTTGAGCCAGAATGGCCGCGGCCAACGCCGCTTCCAACTCAGTTCGGCTTCTGACCCCAGAGAGCCCGTGCATGAAGCCCTCCAAGCGCTGGAGCCGCTGGTCTTCCAGCCCGTGCCCGGCGGGAGGCTTTCACGGCTGTGGAATGAATTGATCGCCCGGTATCATTACTTGGGTTATCGCCCCCTGAGCGGAGCCCAAATGCGCTATCTGGTTTGGAGCGCCGATGGCCGGCTTTTGGCCGCTTTGGGCTTTGGCGCCTCGGCTTGGCAGGTTCAGCCCCGGGATCGTCACATTGGGTGGAATGACCGGCAACGCCGAGCCGGCCTGCATCGGATCGTCAATAATGCCCGCTTCCTGATTCTACCCTGGGTCAAGTGTGGCGGGCTGGCCTCGCGCATCTTATCGGGCATTATCAAACCACTCCGAGCCGATTGGCGCTTACGCTATGGATACGAACCGGTGTTGCTGGAAACGTTCGTGGAAACCCCCCGCTTTACCGGCACTTCCTACCGGGCAGCTAATTGGATCCGCCTCGGACAGACTCAGGGACGGGGCAAATTGGAAAAGCAGCACTGTCAAATCGGTCCGCTCAAGGACATCTGGGTCTACTCCTTGCACCCAGACTTCCGCAAAATCCTCTGTGCCCCAGCTTGAATCCCCTCCCTGAAGCAGGTCTGCCGAAGATTTACAGGAAAACTGGTTCAAGTATATGATCGAACACTTTGGT
>JBEKUR010000531.1:0-1410 GCA_049514855.1 Terriglobia bacterium | reverse complement strand
ACAAGTCCACGACCTACAAGGAGATGCGAACTAGACGGACCGTTCCAAGCCACCCAGCCAAGACTGACCACAACATATTGTGGCTTGCTGAAACAACCGGATAAGCATGAGGCGACTTACCGGGCAGGTGGAATGTTTGCAGTCGCCGCCGAGTTGCCAGAATCTCACAGCAGCCCCTTAGAAGCTCGTATCTGCATGTTTGCAGTCGCCGAAACCCTGGGTTCAATGAGAACGCAGAATCCAAATCAATATGCCAATCGGAATCCCCGCCGCAGCAATAATGGTGAATAAGATGATTGCGAGGAACGTCCAATCCCGCCCGGTGTTGGCACCGGGCTGCTCCTTCTCCCGGATCAGCAGGCGGTAGTTACGTCGATTCGCCTTCCAAAAGATGTGGAAGACGTCGCCTGCTACCGGTATTGCACTCAGCGTGGTTTCCAGAAGTACGTTAGCAATCATGCGAACAAGAGTGATCGCTTGCACGCCGCGCCGCCAGGCCGCGAACACAATTAAAAAAGATGCGATGCCCGCCAAGGCATCTCCGATCCCGGGTACCCAGCCAATCAAGGCGTCAAGCCCAAATCGAATCTGGGTTCCAGGAATCCGGAATATATCGTCCAGGAGGGCGGCAATGTAATCGAGGTGTTCGTTTGACGTGAGTTGGCGAGGCATTGGGCCAATCCCCGTAATACTATACAGGCCCGAACAAACCGGACGGTGAAGTTGCTCCTATTGCACCGAACGCGACTAATCGGGAGTTACGGCTGTGATCGGGTTTGTCTCAATCGGGGTTTCATATAGCATTGCTGCGAAACGTCAGTGGAATTGTAGCTGACGGAAGCCAACTGATCTCGGCGAGGCTTGCTCTTGTGGCAAATTCGTTGTGTCCAGAGCAGGAGGAGCGTACGATGCGCGAGACAGGGGTCCAAATCGGGAATTCCGGGTTAATTGCCAAACCCTGGCTTATACTCGACGACGTTCTGAAGGCAAACGATGGAGGAAAAAGTATGTTTCACTTAATCTGGTATGTTCTTATTGGGCTAATCTCGGGAGTCATCGCGAAATCGGTGATGCACGTACACATAACGCTTTTCTGGACGGTCGTGCTCGGCATCATCGGATCGATCATCGGCGGCGGCGTTGCCCACATGTTTTCGCGCCCGACAAATGAACGATATCATCCCGCCGGCCTCATTTTATCCACACTCGGCGCGATTCTGGTTCTCTTCGTTTGCTATAAATTGAATATTCATTTTCCCGCGTTCTAACCTGACAGAAGCGACCGTATACGGCGTAAGTCCCGATTAACGCTAGTGCTTAATCGGACGCGCGTTGCCACGAAGAACCGAACTCAGACGCGGGGCTCTTCGCGCGTTCGATTAAGCCGTTTGAACGTGGCCGCCCGTGGTT
>JBEKUR010000530.1:0-1426 GCA_049514855.1 Terriglobia bacterium | reverse complement strand
GCGATTCGTAGATTCGTGCCCCCCCTTTCACGCGCTTCTGCTGGCGCTCTGTGTTGCCCAATATGACCGGTGTATTCGGGAACCTGGCAAGCGGGGGCAGCCCGCAGGACGCAGTGATCTGTTCATGTCGGTTTGCCTGCCCTGCTGCGATGAGTCCATCTCCGATGATCGGGACCAGCAGAACTGTCTAAGGGAGGTTGCATCCCTTGCGAAACTGGCGGTGAAGGTTCGTTGGTTCAAAGAGTTCCGCGGCAGCTTTGAAGTGGACCAGTCAAGCTCTGGCGCTGGAAGCAAGAAGACTGCTTCCTAACGCTTCTTGTCTTGAGAGGAGCGCACAGGTTGCCGCCGCGTTGGGCTCGGGCAACGGGGCAGTCCCTCCACATGCTGATGGCTGCGGACTGGCCATGCCCGTTTCCCGCCGGAAACAGGTCGTCAGCTGACTCCCGATTCTTTCCTTCGACAGCCTGACGTAAACCGGCTCGATCTCAACTCCGATGGCGTTTCGGCCGCAGCGGCCGGAAGCCAGGAGAGCCGTCCCTGTACCCATGAAGGGATCAAGGACGGTATCGCCGGCGAAAGAGAACATCCTCACGAGGCGATGCGCCAGCTCCTCCGGGAACGGTACCGGATGGTGCCTTGTGGATTCTCCCCTGGGGCCGTTCCATACCTGCCGGAACCACTCCTGGTGCTCTTGCTTTGCAAGCCTGGACGCCTGCCGCTGCTCGCCGCTGGGCTGGCGGTACCCGCCGCCCCGCTTCCGGAGCATGAGGATAAACTCAACGTCGTTCTTGACGATGGCGTTGGGCTCGTAGGGCTTCCCCAGGAACCCGGACCCGTTCTCGACCTCATAACTCGCATTGGTTATCTTGTGCCACAAAATGGGAGTGAGGTTGTCGAAGCCGACGTTCCTGGCCCTCACGATGATGTCGGCGTGCATGGGCATGACCGAATGCCTGCCATTCTTGCGGCGGGACAGGCAGACGTCCCCGACGACACACACGAGCCGGCCGCCGGGAACCAGCACGCGAAAGCAATGCTTCCATACCTTGTCGAGCTCGTCATGGAAGGCGTCATAATCTTCCACGAGCCCAAGCTGGCCTTCGCGGCGGGGATATTCCTTGAGCGTCCAGTATGGGGGCGAGGTCAGGGCCAAGTGTACTGATCCCGGCGCAATCCAGCCGAGCTCCCTGGAGTCTCCGTGGCAAACCGTGAGGGTGGTCTTGGCGAGGGCAGCATGCATCACGCCTAGGCTGCCGATGCCCACGTCGCTGGAAAGAAAGTCTCTCAAGCTAAAATACCGCAATGCCCCGCCCATTGGAAATTCCGGGCTGGTGCGGCGCCGGGCTCGGCCGCAGAAGCGGACTCTCGTCCAGATGGGCCCGCCAAGGTGGTCCAAAAAGCCCTGGGAACTTCTGCACCAGCCCGC
>JBEKUR010000529.1:0-1453 GCA_049514855.1 Terriglobia bacterium | reverse complement strand
CCTGAATCCGTCGCGCATTCAGCAGAAGGAGGTCCGGATAGTAGAAGTCGCTTGAACTTGCTTGCAGGTAGGCTTACAGTGCCGAACATCGAGAGTCGCTGCAATCAACTAAAACTCGGACATCCTCGCTGTGTTTATCCTGAAGGGCAATCAGCTAGTGTAGACTGTGTCTCTATGAAGACTCTCTACAGCGTAACGTCCTTTGCCCTCTTGATTGGTTTGGCCATTCTCTGTTGTTTTGCTCCCTGGACAACTACCCCGGTCGGGAGCCCTGCGGCTCATGACTCCTTGGGTTATGCAGCCATTTGGTCGCAGCGGTTTGCAGCGGTCGCCGGAGCCCGGGTGGACCCAGGAGCCTTCATGATCCTAGCTGGAGTGGTGGCCTTTTTCGCTATTGTAATTGGCGCGGCCGCGTACTTTTTCCGCGCCAAGCGCGGCTCGGAAAGAGAAGATGTTTGAGGCCGCGCATTCGCTTCGGTACGCAAGTCGTCGGTAACGCAACCGGAACTTGGAGACCGGATCGGTTGAAGATTCGAATCCCAATTAGCTACCCGAACTTCTTTCCCGCGATCGACGTTTTTTGATCACTGTGCGAATTCGAACAGCGCCAACCGGTGAACTATGGGTACCATCTTCGCTGTGTGCAATCATCTGCGGTGGCGGCGTTCGGGATCGAGCGGCACCACAAAGGAAAATCAAATGAAACTGAAGACATCGCTAGTTGCGGGTGCGTTCTCGTTAGTGCTATTTATCGCCGGATGCACCGCGAGCCAAACGCCAGGACCACCTGGACCGCAGGGGCAGCCAGGCGCGACGGGCCAGACCGGAGATTCGAGCCGTGACGCAGATCAGCGCCGGGCGGAAGATCAAAGACGGGCCGACGAACAAAGAGGAGCCGATGAACAAAAACGGGCCGACGACAAGACTCGAGGAGGTCATGACGAACCATGTCCGTCAGGAGAGCATAGCCATACAGACCCCGGTACGGGAAAAACGAGTTGCGTCAGAGACTAATGACCTAAGCGGGAATTTCCGCGTTCAGGGCCAACACCGAAAACAATAGCGTCAGCAACTGAAGCCACATGTCCGATAAGGCTACCCAAGTTACCGGTAAGCCGGGCGGTCTCAACATGTCGACGCAACACTTGCAAACCGTACAAGTGGGTCCTGGTACGAACATGTACGGTTAGGCGAACTTACCGGGACTTACCTCGCCACTAGCAATCTCTAAGGTGGGGGTGAGGGAAGCAAGTCTACGTCAGAGAATCGTCCTTTAAACACCACAGCCGCAGGGCGAGCAGGAGGCGCCCGCCCTGCGTTACAGAACTAAACATAGCGTCTTAAGTGATTGCGCATAGACGGCGTAGGGTTTCGTTTCCGCCACGCCAGTTTTCAAACTGCGTCTCGACGACAGCGACGACCTCCTCCAGTATAGGAAAGTATCGGTTGTGCA
>JBEKUR010000528.1:0-1455 GCA_049514855.1 Terriglobia bacterium | reverse complement strand
GCGGGCTGGTGCAGAAGTTCCCAGGGCTTTTTGGACCACCTTGGCGGGCCCATCTGGACGAGAGTCCGCTTCTGCGGCCGAGCCCGGCGCCGCACCAGCCCGGAATTTCCAATGGGCGGGGCATTGCCTGGCCGGAGCGCCCGCTATGCCGGGCATTGGGGTATTTTAGCTTGAGAGACTTTCTTTCCAGCGACGTGGGCATCGGCAGCCTAGGCGTGATGCATGCTGCCCTCGACAGGACCACCCTCACGGTTTGCCACGGAGACTCCAGGGAGCTCGGCTGGATTGCGCCGGGATCAGTCCACTTGGTCCTGACCTCGCCTCCGTACTGGACGCTCAAGGAATATCCCTACTGCGAAGGCCAGCTTGGGCTCGTGGAAGATTATGACGCCTTCCATGACGAGCTCGACAAGGTATGGAGGCATTGCTTTCGTGTGCTGGTTCCCGGCGGCCGGCTCGTGTGTGTCGTCGGGGACGTCTGCCTGTCCCGCCGCAAGCATGGCAGGCATTCGGTCATGCCGATGCACGCCGACATCATCGTGAGGGCAAGGAACATCGGCTTCGACAACCTCACTCCCATTTTGTGGCACAAGATAACCAATGCAAGTCATGAGGTCGAGAACGGGTCCGGCTTCCTGGGGAAGCCCTACGAGCCCAACGCCATCGTCAAGAACGATGTCGAGTTCATCCTCATGCTCCGGAAGCCGGGCGGGTACCGGCAGCCTACCGGCGAGCAGCGGGAAGCGTCCAGGCTTGCAAAGCAAGAGCACCAGGAGTGGTTCCGGCAGATATGGAACGGCCCCAGGGGAGAATCCACAAGGCACCATCCGGCACCGTTCCCGGAGGAGCTGGCGCATCGCCTCGTGAGGATGTTCTCCTTCGCTGGCGATACCGTCCTTGACCCCTTCATGGGCACGGGGACGACTCTGCTGGCTTCCGCCCGCTGCGGCCGGAACGCCATCGGGGTTGAGATTGAGCCGGCTTATGTCAGGATGTCGAAGGAAAGAATCGGGAGTCAGCTGACGACGTGTTTCCGGCGGGAAACGGGCATGGCCAGTCCGCAGCCATCAGAGTGTGGAGGGACTGCCCCGTTGCCCGAGCCCAACGCGGCGGCAGCCTGTGCGCTCCTCTCAAGACAAGAAGCGTTAGGAGGCAGTCTTCTTGCTTCCAGCACCAGAGCTTGACTGGTCCACTTCAAAGCTGCCGCGGAACTCTTTGAACCAACGAACCTTCACCGCCAGTTTCGCAAGGGATGCAACCTCCCTTAGACAGTTCTGCTGGTCCCGATCATCGGAGATGAACTCATCGCAGTAGGGCAGGCAAACCGGCATGAACAGATCACTGCGTCCTGCGGGCTGCCCCCGCTTGCCAGGTTCCCGAATACACCGGTCATATTGGGCAACACAGAGCGCCAGCAGAAGCGCGTGAAAGGGGGGGCACGAATCTACGAATCGC
>JBEKUR010000527.1:0-1469 GCA_049514855.1 Terriglobia bacterium | reverse complement strand
AAGTCGAACGTCTCGGGCTTGCCTTCCCCTCTGCCTTTCCGGTTCAGCTCGGCATACCGCCCGAACTCGATCCGGCGCGTTTTCTCCGGGTGCAGTTCCAGTCCGAACTTCCCCAGCCGTTCCCGGAAATCCTCCAGAAAACGGTCGGCTTCCGCCGGGTACTGGAACCCGAGGACCGTATCATCGGCATAGCGCACGACGATCACGTCCCCCCTGGCGTGTTTCTTGCGCCACGCCTTCACCCAGAGGTCAAAGACATAGTGCAGATAGATATTCGCCAGCAGCGGTGAAATCACCGCCCCCTGCGGAGTACCCCTCTCCGTCTCCGACCATTCGCCTTCCTCCATCACCCCGGCTTTCAGCCATTTCTGGATCAGCCGGAGAATCCGTCGGTCAGCGACGCGGTGCTGCACAAACTTGAGCATCCAGGCGTGCGAAATAGCATCGAAAAATCCCCGGATGTCGGCGTCCAGCACATAGTTCACCCGCTTCTGCGTGAGCGCGTACGAGAGCGCATCCAGCGCTTGATGCTGGCTGCGTCCCGGTCGGAAACCATACGAGAAGCCCAGAAAGTCTTCCTCGTAAATCGCGTTGAGAATGGTGACCACGGCCTGTTGGACGATCTTGTCCTCCAGTGCCGCGACCCCCAACGGACGTTGCCGCCCGTCGGCTTTCGGGATATACACCCTTCTCGAAGGCTTCGCTCGATACGCCCCGCGGTGGACCCGGCTATGCAGATCGACAAGTCGACCCTCCAACCCGGTCTCATACTCCTGCCACGTCGTGCCGTCCACCCCAGGCGCCGCTTCCCGCTTCAGTGCGTAGAAGCTCGCTTGGAGCAAATCGACTGTGAGGTGGTGGAGCAGTGCGGTGAACTTCATCTCCTTGTGTTCCTTCGCGGCTTTCCGCACACCCACCAACCCTTGGGACACGTGTGCCCCGCTCTGCGTCGGGTGCGTGCTGGGCTGACGAGTGTTCTCCTTGCTCAGCGGCCTTCCCTCCTCACTCTCCGCCGACGACCTTCCGTCTTGGTTCGAATGATTCATCGGTACTACGCCACTGTCCGACTCCTCGGAGACGTGCATGCGGGCTGTACGGCCATCGCCTTTTCCCGCCGACCGGCCACGATATACGGCGGCCGGTGCCTCCCAGGTCTCCCGGTTCTCGTGCAGGAAGTGTCTAGGCGTGTCTGGGGTCTACGACTACGCAGGACTGCCCAGGGACTTGCGCTAGCGCCCCTGACCATGTTGCCTTCCGCTGGTCTGATAGCGTCGGCGTCCCGATTGCACGTTTTCGAAGCTCCATACCCAGCCCACCTATTCCCCTGTTTATGCTTCACTGTGCGCCTCACGACGCCCAGCGCAAAACTCGGGGCCGAGTGGATCGCTACTCCTTTCTCGTGAGAATCTTTCATTCTCTGCTTCCTGCCGGTTTATCCCGGCGCTTTCCAGACCCCTGTCTTGTGGGGT
>JBEKUR010000526.1:0-1473 GCA_049514855.1 Terriglobia bacterium | reverse complement strand
TCCAGGAGGGTGTTATGAGCAACCTGGACACGTGTGGAATCGAAGTCAGTGCGAAGGAATTGGTGGTGAGGCTGCGGCGGCAGGAGGACTTGGAGCCTTTGCGAACTTTCACCAACACGCCGGAAGGCCATATGATGATCCTTCGTTACCTGCGGCGAGCGGGCCGCATGGTGCGCGTTTGCATGGAGTCGACCGGTCTCTACGGTCTGGACCTGGCGCTGGCGCTGAGCGGGCAGGAGGGCATCGAGGTGATGGTAGCCAATCCGCGTGCCGTCCGTCATTTCGCTCACGCCCTGATGCAGCGCAGCAAGAACGATCAGATCGACGCGGGGGTACTGGAACAGTTTGCCGTGCATATGCCCTTTAAACCTTGGCAGCGGCCCTCGGTGGCCACGCTGGCCTTGCACGCGCTGGCGCGGCGACTGCGGGAGCTGGTGGAGATGCAGACGGCGGAGAAAAATCGTCAGCATGCGGCCGGGCTGTCCAAGGCGATTCCGGCGGTGGTGCGGCGTGACTTGGCGCGCAGCCTGCGGGCCCAGGAACGGGCCATCGAGCGCTTGACCCGCCAAGCGCGCAAGCTGATCGCGCAGGATCCCCAACTCGCGGAGCGCTTTGAACTGCTCGACAGCGTGCCGGGAATTGGTGAAACCAGCGCTGTGCAACTCTTGGGGGAGTTGGGCGTGCTGGCGCCCGATCTGGAAGCTCGCCAGTGGGTAGCCTACGCCGGACTCGACCCGCGCCAGTACACCTCGGGGACCTCCGTGCATAAGAAGCCGCGTATTAGCAAGGCAGGTAATAAACATCTCCGTCATGCTCTCTTCATGCCCGCCTTGGTCGCCGTCCAGCACGACCCGCACTTGCGCGCCTTCTATCAGCATCTGCTCGCCCAGGGCAAATTCAAAATGCAAGCCTTGGTCGCCGTCATGCGCAAACTCCTGCATGCTCTCCACGCCATGTTCAAAACCCATCAGCCCTACGACGGCTCCAAACTCTTTCGGCTTAAGTCTACCCCTGCCCAGGAGGTGACCCATGCTCTCGTCGCTTCCTGACCTTCAAAAAGAAAGAGGTTTCCCGCACCCTTCTAGAAAGAAAAAACTCTTGAAATTAAAGAGAGAATCTACTCGCTTTCAACGCCCGATTATGCTGCTCAGCGCGATATCCGTGCACTCGCCTGCCATGCTGTCATTCTGAGAGCCTAAAATCCCGGGGCATAGGTAGCTTCCTTTAGAATGATGGGGCGCAGTCTTGGTTTGATCGAGTCCGCGAGGACCAGGTCAACCCGGCAGGCGAACAGGCTTTCCAGGAGTATTTTGGCGTCCATGTAAGCGTCGAAGGACTTGTGCTCGAAATCCACCACGAAGTCAAGATCGCTTGCCGCTCCGGCCTCCCCCCTCGCAGCCGAACCGAATAGGCCCAGCCGTTTCACACCCAGGCGCCGAAGCGCTTCGCAGTTCGCTTCCAGAGTCTTCAATA
>JBEKUR010000525.1:0-1493 GCA_049514855.1 Terriglobia bacterium | reverse complement strand
TTGTTGAATGGGCAATTACAAGGTAAGCTCCTTTCAGCTTACAAGATCAGCCAGGCTTTCCCTGGCACACCATACATAAAAATCAATGTATGCGCCACCCGCACATTCTGAGAACCGTTGGCATTGCTCTGTAATTCTGTCCCTACTGCCCGAAATCGGCCAATGGCTGGCTGAGAACGGCCACAGTCCGTTCCCGTCCTCCGGCAGGCAACGTGCACCAGCGCTAACCCGCACAAAAAACAGGTGATAGATTTCTGGCTGGGAGCTCTGATTGGCAACGCGCTTGCCTTCCACCAAGTTGGAATTACTGGTGGTGCTCGAAGCACGGACGTGTGCCATGAAGAGACGATGCCTGTTGAAAGCCATTACTCGTTGCCAGCCAGCCGTTGTTTTCGCTGGCTTCTTGTGGGCTGCAACTATAACCTGCGCGGGTCCAGGCCAGGCTCAAACTTTCACTAAGCCGGACGCTGCCACGCCCCCGCAGACTGAAGTCCAGGCAGCGCAAAACACCCCGAAGAAGAAGCTCGCCAAATCGGCCGCGTGGCATCACTTCGGCGAGAGCGATAACGCCTCCGTGGCGGGGCAAAGTCAACCGGGCGTCTGGCATCCCTTCGGGCCGAACTATGGCACGCCGAAGCTTGGTCCTGGTGAAACGGCTCCCCAGCCAAACTTCGGCGCGAACCGCATGGCCGATTTGGAAAGGCAGATGTGGGCGCTCGTCAACCACCAGCGTTTGGCTCCCGAGACCTCCGCCGAGACTGGTGGCCGAGCGCAGCCCCTCAGGTGGAACGAGAACCTGGCTGCGGTGGCGCGAGCGCATTCCCGCAACATGCTCGGGCAAGGATTCTTTGACCATGTTGACCCGGACGGCAGGACCCTTTCGACGCGAATAAACGAGGCCGGAATTCCCTGGCGGGCTGCGGGAGAGAATATTGCCATCTACGAAACCGTTCTGGGCGCGGAAGGCGCATTTATGAACGAGCCCCGTTTCCAACACAATCATCGGGCCAACATCTTGAACGCGAATTACACCGACGTGGGGATTGGGATCGTGCAAGGATCGGATGGTAACCTTTACATCACGCAAGATTTCGTGGCAATTCCGCCCAGACTTGTACCTGGGACTCAGGAGTCGGGCCGCGGGCGGGAAAGTGGAGGCTAGCTGCGAGCTGAAAGGCCCGGAAACAGCCCAAAACTCACTCTGACCCTGGTACAGTAATCCAGGGGCCCTCAGGGACTCCCGGCAAGTTACTCTCCGCATGGAGGGGAATTACTGGAGCCGGCTGCCCATCCCTGAGCCAAGGAACTCAAAAAGGGGTAGTGGGTCAATTTGATGCTGTAGCGGCGAGTTTACCTCTTCGCGAAGCGCCCTATCTCGGGCGGTAAACAAACCGCTCCTACTCCGCGCAGTTTGGCGGGCGTGGGGCAGTGGCGGTAGAGTAGGAGAGGTGGCGGACAACGCTCCTCTCCCCTCGTCGAACCGGACGTGCGGA
>JBEKUR010000524.1:0-1509 GCA_049514855.1 Terriglobia bacterium | reverse complement strand
AATTGTCCAGATACGCGTTGTTGGGCTGGACCTTATCCGATTGGGCCGGGCCGTATAAGCCCGAGTAGCGCGGATCATTGACGTCGGAATCGAAGGTCGTGCCACCGTTGTAAAACCACCAGTGCTCTGCGCGGTGCGAGGAAGCGCCAAAATGCAATCCTTGTTTGCGCACGGCCGCGGCCAGCTCGCCCACCACGTCGCGCTTCGGGCCCATCTTAGCGGCGCACCACTCCGTAAGGTCGGAGGCATACATAGGGAAACCATCATGATGCTCAGCGACGGGTACCACGTACTTCGCCCCGGACTTCCTGAACAACTCAGCCCACTGATCCGCGTTGAACTTCTCGGCTTTGAACATGGGGATAAAGTCCTTGTAGCCGAATTTTGACTGTGGGCCGTAAGTCTCCAGGTGATGCTTGAAGACGGGACTATCTTTCAGGTACATGTTACGGGGATACCACTCACTATCGAAGCCCGGCACGCAGTAGGCGCCCCAATGGATGAAGATTCCAAACTTGGCGTCTTCGTACCACTTCGGAACTTTGAATTTTTCCAGAGAATCCCAGGAAGCACTATAAGGACCCTGAGCGATAACTCCCTCAATCTTCTTGACGGATTCCGCCACCTTCTTATCTTCGGACATTGCTGAGACACTCAGCATCAACATGAGCAGAGCCGAAAGTGTGAGGGTAGCTCTCCAGTTACTGGCGCCCGTTCTCGGCGTCTGCTCTGCGATGAGTGCAACCGAAATAGAACGAACGTTTTTCATGTTGGCCCACCTTGTGGTTAGTTTATCTAAAATCCATGATTCATTTGTGCTCTGCCAGTGCCCACCTGCGCTTCCGGTGTTTCAGCGGAGTCCAGGAATGAAATCTTAACAGGATGCCGAAAAAACGTAAGCCCTTTTTCGCAGCAGCACCGACCACACGGGGGCATGGACCTGAGGCGACCGGCTGACTTCTGCACAGCAGCAGGTGGCGCGCAGTTTCGCTTCTCATACGAAGCCGCTCTAAGCTGTTGATTCTGCTTCCCAAAGACATCATTCCCGACCGGCTCCCAGGAGCCTCAAAAAAAAGTTCAAGAAAGGTAAAAAAACCCTTGACAAGGGAGTTGGAGGACTCTAATCTTGTGGAGAAAAGTGGTTAATAGTGGTATAAAGTGTTCTAGGGCGTGCCTTTCGCGTAAAAAGATTTCGGGGATTCCAGATGCTGCGTGGCAACTACCCCGCGACGGTGGACGGCAAGGGTCGGCTGAAGATCCCGGCTGCCTTCAAGACTTACCTGGACGAGAACTACGGTGCGGACTTCTACGTGACTAGCCTTCTCGGGCAGGCCGTGCGCATCTATCCGCTCCCCGTGTGGCGCGAGATCGAGGAGAAGCTGAAGGCGCAGCCTTCCATGAACAAGTCCGTGAAGAAGTTCCTCGACCGCACCAACTACTTCGGACAGATGGGCCGCGCAGACGGCCAGGGAAGACTTCTGATTCCCTCCGTGTTGCGCGAATCGGCGG
>JBEKUR010000523.1:0-1509 GCA_049514855.1 Terriglobia bacterium | reverse complement strand
GAATGCCACGAAGATAGTTCATAAGTCCGTGTCACGGCGCGCCTTGTGATCGTTCGCGCCAGCCATGGCCTTCTGCGAGAATGATGTTGTTCACGACATCGTTGCTCAACAGGAGGCCACGGATGGCTGCATTCGATCTGGCGCTGGCTCGCGTTCAACAGAACTGTTTCGAACTTCTTCCCGACCGCATCAACCAGCTTGCTCACGCGGAGAATCATACCTTTCGCGACACCGTTCTCACACCCGGCAACACCCTCTGTTGGTTCGTCCGGCAGATTGCTCATGGGAACATCGCCTGCTCGGCGATACGGCATCTGGCGGGTCGCGACTTCTCTGACTCCGCCTGGTGTCAAGCCCGCGCGCGACTGCCGATGGGGTTGATTCGGCGCGTACACGGGTTGTTGGTCGAGAAGGTCCGGCGCGAGTTGAACATGAACGACGATGTCGGCGGGGATGCGTATCGCTGGCGTGGTCATCGCCTTCACGTCCTTGATGGATCAAGCGACTCGATGCCCGACACGCCGGAGCTTCGATCCTACTACGGCGTGCCGTCGGGTTGTCGGGAGGGACTGGGGTTCCCGATGTCCCACCTGCTGCTTCTGATGGACCATCGCAGCGGTTTGCTTATCGACTGTATTGACGCGCCCATGCACACCAGTGACATCTCGCAAACCCCAATCCTGCACACGCATCTTGCGGGCGGCGATATCCTGCTGGGCGACGACGCGTTCAGTGGCTGGGCGCATCTGGCCCTGGTTTTACAGGCCAATCTGCACGCGGTGATGCCGGTTCATCACAAACGCATCATCGACTTCACGCCGGCCAGAGCCCACGCCCACCCTCGCAAGGGCAAGAGCAGCCAGCGCGGCGGCAAGCCTCGCTCGCGCGTGCTCAAAAGCCTCGGCCCCAACGACCAGCTTGTCGAATACTTCAAGCCGGTGGAAAAGCCCGCATGGATGAACGGGCAGCAGTGGACCCGATTGCCCGGTGAGATCACCGTGCGCGAAATTCGTCGCACCGTGAGGCGAAGCGGCTTTCGTCCGATCACCGTCACGATTGTCACCACGCTGCTCGATCCCGACGCTTATCCCGCCGACGAATTGATCGAACTGCGTCTGTCGCGTTGGATGATCGAGACCAACATCCGTCATCTGAAGATCACCTTGAAGATGGATGAACTCAAATGCAAAACGCTGCAAGGCGTGCGTAAGGAACGGCTGGTGTTTCTGCTGGTCTACAACCTGATTCGAATCCTCATGCTTCGCGCCGCACGATGCCAGCACGCAAACGTGAATCGCCTGAGCTTCGCCGACACCCTCGCCTGGCTGCGTCATGGCGATCTGAGCGTGTGGCCCGATCTGAAGACCAACCCCTTGCGTCCCGGCCGGCTGGAGCCACGCGTCCGCAAACGAGCCAAGAAACAGTTCCCTTACATGACGATCCCGCGGGCCGAACTGAAATCACAACTCCGCGCCAGGTATCATGATACAGCTTAACTTCGTGGCATTC
>JBEKUR010000522.1:0-1536 GCA_049514855.1 Terriglobia bacterium | reverse complement strand
CAGCCCGTGGTGCAAGTAGCTGAATTCCAGAAGGTCCGGCATCGGGGTGTGATGGAGCGGTAGGCCCCGGTTGAGTCGAGAGTCGAGGGCGTGCGGGGTTCAACCACGCTGTTGGGCCGATTCTGGCAGGTGATTAACAAGAAAAGGCGCAAAACGAGCAGTACGGCGCGGTTTTTCAGCTCCCGCGGGGTACCCGCGCCCAGCAGTTGCCGCATGATCAGGCTCAGATTAAAGGCGCTCACATGAGCTAATTGCCGCTTGAGAATGTTCTCTCGCCCGCGCAGGTGGCAACGCCGCATCCCGCCCGTCTCATAGCAGTGGGCAAAGCTGCGTTCCACCAGTTCTCCGCGTCGTTTCAGTAGTCTCTTGCCGTAATCGCCTCGCACCCGTCTGCGGTTCTCATAGACCGCCTGTTGTTCCTCGGCCTTGCCCTGCCAGCGGCGCTTGCCCTTCTGCCGCTTCTCCGGAATGTAACTGCGCACCCCGTAATTCTTCACCCGTTTGAGAACGGCGCCGCTCAGATAGCCCTTGTCCGCAACCAACTCTTCGATGCCGTTGATGTTGACCTTCGTGCTGTCTGGACGCGACTCGGTCTCGCGTATCGCCAACTCTGCAATCGCCATCCCCGCCTCGATCAACGTCGCATCCATCGTCGCGGTATCGCCCTTGTCGGCTGCCTGCAGAGTCACTGCTACCACCGCGCCTGAGTCCAGATCGACTGCGTGCTCGGCCTTGTGGGCCAGGTGCGTGCGGCCATTCTTCATCTTCGCAATCCGCGCGTCCTCGTCGACAGGACTCTTCCACTCCTTGTTCGATGTGCGCTTCTTGCGCTTGCGGTCCAAGCGCGCCAGATCTTCGCGTGTCGGCGTCTCGATGCCCGACGCCTTGGCCAGCCCGGTCAGAAACTCTTCATAACTTGCACCGGTGTCGCGCCGCACAATCGAGCGCATCGCCGCGTTGGCCTCCAGCGTGGTGGCGTCGATGGCCACACGCTTGCCCACGATGAGCCCGCGCCGCGCCAGTACCTCCAATACCCAAGCGAACACGGCTGCGTGCGTATCCAGATCGATCAGCCGCCGGGTGCGCGAAATCGTCGAGTGGTCGGGCGTGTCCTCATTCAACGCGATGCCCACAAAGCGCCGAAGCGCCAACGAATCCGCCAGTCGCCAGGCAATGCCGCGCTCGGCTCCGATACCTTCGAAATACCCGATCAACAGAGAACGGAAGTAGATGCCCGGCGTCAGCGACGGACGACCGAACTGTGGAGCGTAGAACTTCCCGCAAAGGTCCTCGACAAACCTGTCGAAACCCTCCGCATCCAACACCGTGTTCAAACGCTCATAAAATGGATGTCCCGGCGCAATGGCCAACTGCGTGTGTGCCACCCACAAATCCTCTTGCCGCTCTCGATGCTCACGTCTGCCCATCGCCATGAAAAAAGCTTACGAGCAAACCCTGTGGATAATCCAACAACTTCCAGAGTACGAATCAGGACTTGCACCACGGGCTGCTAAGCTCCTGGCCCTCATCATAACG
>JBEKUR010000521.1:0-1545 GCA_049514855.1 Terriglobia bacterium | reverse complement strand
AGGCCGTCTCCGGCAGGTTCCCAATCTCCCGCTTCACCGCTGCGTCCAGATCGGCGGTGATGCTGAAGGTCCGCCCCGGCTGGCTGTAATGGTTGATCACGGCGGCTTGATAGGCCGCACTGTCGCTGCGGAAATAAACTCGCTTCCCCGCCGGCAGCGCCGCCTCACAGCTCTGTGCAAACGCCAAGATCCCGGCACCCGGACTCTGGTTGCCTTCCCGAAACTCATGGCCCACGCACACCCCGTCCACATACCCTACCAGCGGCATGTAGCCTTGCACGTGGTGGTAGGTCCACTGGGCATCCTGCTTCTCCGCCTCGATCTCCGTCGCGTCCACATCCAGAATCACTTCCTCCCCCTCGAAACAGGGCGCCACCAGCTTCCGACTTATCTGTTGGATTGCTTCCGCCCCCGCTCCCCCTTGCCGCCGCAGCCAGTCCCCCACCGTCCCCGCATCCGGCACCGCCTCCAAGCCCAGCGCCCCCAGCACCTCGTGCTCGGCCCGCAACTCCCGCAGGTCCTCCAGCCGCCGGCCCCCCGCATGTTGCATCCACACCAACGCTTGCACAAACTCGTGCGGCTGATACCCGCGCCCCGACTTCGGACCTTCCAGCGCTCGGTCCACTTCCTCCCATAACCCCACCGCTCGCGCCAACTCCTCCAACACCACCAGCCCGCCCAGACTGGTCAACCGCTCCGAACTTCTTTCGAGCTTGATAGGCAGAATCAACTGCGCTAGGCTTGCTTCCATCGTTCACCCTCCGGGTGTGGGTCTGGATTTCTTCGCAAAATCTCTATAACACACATCCCGTGAGGGTGAACGCCTTTTCTGCGGTCTCCCGCTCGTTTCAATCGCGATTCTTGGGTCGTAGCAAATCCTCATCCACTCAAGGTCAACCCTGGGATCGGCTTTCTCCGCACATTGGAGCGCTTTAGCTTTGTCAGCGGCAGTCCCTTCCCACACCGTCCATTCGTGGGTTCCAGGCCGGTCCTGAGCAGCCGGGCCTGAAACGGCTTCGAGTTGCCGCTAACCAGCGCAATGACCTTCCAGGCGGTCATGTGGTTGTCAATGTTTCTTACGGTGTATTCTAGAGAGTCGGGAACCATCAGGGTCATCAGAAAACTCCCCCGTCCCTCCCTGGTAAGAGAGGTCACGCCTTACGATGTCTCACAACTCCGCCGAGCGTGGAGAATACTGGCGCTGATTCTCTCACCCTTTCCCACGGCACACATGGATCGGGGTCACCTGCGCCCACAAGTATTCATAGGAGCGGGAAGGTTAACAGCGGGAGCGACCCAACTTCAATCATCTCGATCCGGACAGAGCATATGACGGGCACAGCCTGGGGACGAGGCCAAAAAGTATTTCTTGAAACTATGATCTATAATTGATAATCTTTCGTGCCGAGATGAAATGCCGTCTCTGATTTGGGGTTGTTGTTCTCTTGAGGCTTGAATGCCGCGATCCCATCTGTGAGGAGTTCACTCATGAGACAAACTTCGGATGTGCAGTCAGGAGTGTTGGCACCCTGCTTCGTTGCCTTC
>JBEKUR010000520.1:0-1547 GCA_049514855.1 Terriglobia bacterium | reverse complement strand
TATTAAGATGGCGTCCATTCCTTCGAGGACGGCGAAATCGGTTGTGGCACGAAACCCTTTTTTCTCCACCTGCTCCATAATGGCGGGGCCTGGGATGTGGCGAATGTAGCTCCCGCCCTTTTCGAGCATGTCCACTTTTGCCTGGTCGATATCGAAGCCCGTGGTTGGAAAGCCGTTGCGAGCAAACAGTAGCCCCAGAGGCAGGCCGACGTATCCTAATCCAATGACGCCGATCTGCGCGGTCTTGCTTTGCAGCTTTGAGCGGAAGGTTGTTGATGCCTCGAAGGTCGCAGGCCGCGGTTCATTTATTGTCATAGATTCACGTATCGGTTTATGGGCATTTGACTCACTTCTTATTTATTATAACATCCTGCAGAGCAATTCATTCCGGCTACTTGTTAGACCGCCGAATATGGGGCTACCTGAGCAACAACATGACCGGAGTGCGCCCGAGGAGGCAGTCCTTTATGAGGGATGGGAGTCGGCGGCGAGGGGTGGGTCGGATGCAGATCTGCTGGCTCGATGCGCGGCCGGGCACAATCGGATTGGGGGGCTGGGGACTCCCGAGGCGGGGTTAACCTTCTGATAAACAAGGTGTGCCGATTGGAGTAACCCCATCATTTTTCACTTGCAACCATTTTAGGCAATCTCCTAATCTGGATTGTACCCGAATGTTGCAGAAGGCGTGCTCAGTGGTCATGGTCTGGCGAATTTCCTGCCTCAGAATAAGTCATCTGGAATTCAACCTTGGAAGTCAATGGTTCAGGGTGGGAAGTGCATCGTGAGCAGGGCAGATGTGTGAGCTGGTGAAGCCGTGGAACACAGGGTGTTAGACGACGACAAGGAGACCTCGGCGAGTTCCCAAAGACCTTTGCCAAGGGCTGGAGAGGTTCGGAATGAAGAAGCCCTTATGGCCATCGACTTGGAGGGAAGCTCGGAGTATTTGCTGGAACTGATTGTTGACAACTTGAGGCAGCTTGGCCCGGCCGCCCAAGGGGCCTTCTTGCAGAGAGTCCTGAAGGACCTTACCAGCGTGGAGGTAACCGAGAAGGAGAGCATCGTCCATTGGGAAAAGATCTTAGCCCACCGAAACGAGTTGACGGAAAAACTCGGCCGCCCATCCTCGCTGAGGACAGCGGCGGTGGACTACTTTGGCGAATTACAGCTTCTGCGGAAACCCGTTCTGTTGGAATACGAAGAGCTTGAGAAGTTGCGCCATAACGCCGCCACGGACCCGCTTACTGGCCTCAAGAACCGCCGCATGTTTGAAGAATACCTGGGTGGGGAGATCAATCGCTCCAGTCGCTACGGGACCTCGTTCGCATTGCTCTTGTTGGACCTTCGCAGGTTCAAGATTGCGAACGACACTTACGGACATGCCACGGGAGACGAGATTCTGCGCAGTGTGGCTCGTGCCAGCGTTGAAACCATCCGCGGCTCTGACATTTCTTGCAGGATTGGCGGCGATGAGTTTGCCATCCTTCTTCCTCAAGCCGAGAGGTCCAGTGCCGAGACGTTGGCAGAGCGAATCGCGGGGAAGTTCGGAA
>JBEKUR010000519.1:0-1548 GCA_049514855.1 Terriglobia bacterium | reverse complement strand
ATCGAAAACGAGGACCCGATACTGCCGGGCGAGGTTGGGGTCGAGCGCGCAGCCTTTGTGCTCAAAAACGTTCGCGCCGAACTGCTGGAAGGAAAGTGACAGGGAGTAGAAGAAAGGCAGAGGTCGGAAGTCAGGAGCGGCGAGTTTTCTCTTTTTTGCGCCAGAAGTCTGAGCGTTGTAGAGATGTTCAAAGAGGAGGCTACTCTGCACGGCGAAATCGACCGTCCGAGTCGACAAAGGGCGGATTTCCATTTGCGCCACCCGTGCCATTTTTCTTGAGGTGGTCTGTCTCAGCAGCACATTGCACACTTTATTTTCAATGGATTGGAAGGATTCTAAGGTATATATAAAATTACGCATATGTGTGTCATTGTGACACATTCGGCGGCCCGCGCCCTTTATGATAGGCTACACTTCTAGTGAGTCTGCGCCGCCTGCACCGCGCGATCAGCCTCCGGGACGAGAAATTCTGCGGCAGCTAAGTACGCATCACCGCTCGTCTTGACTTGATTCTCCGCTTCCTTCTGGTTGTGGCTCTGATTTTTTCACTGGTATTTTTCGACGACCAGGAAGGTGATGTCGTCAGCTTGCGGCATGCCCTGAGTAAATTCCTCAATGGCTTTCAAGAACTTCTGCTGGAACGCATGACTTCCCGAGGGGGCCTCTTGCTGAATGATTTTCAGCAGTCTTTCCTCTCCGAACATTTCTTCCTGCTGGTTTCGCGCTTCCGTAAGGCCATCGGAATAAACCACCAGAATATCTCCTTGGTGGAGCTGGAGCGGGCTGGATTGGTAAGAGACGGGAGCGAAAGCTCCCAGGATCAAATTGCCGGAGGACAGCACCTCGATCTTGCCCGTGGCGGAACGGAACAAATAGGCTGGATTATGTCCCGCGCCGATGAATTGCCCCACACCCTGCGGGCTCAGGAGGAAGAGAAAGAGCGTAACGAACCGGTCGTGAAGAGTTTTTTCGTAAAGGAGCTGGTTAACCCGGTCCAAGACTTCCTGCGGTTGAGTCCCGTAGCGAAATTCCGTGCTGAGAGCGCCCAGCAACATCGAACTTAACAGGGCTGCGGAGATCCCTTTGCCGGAGACATCGGCCAGAACCCCCACCCAATCCCCTGAACTCAGTTGCAGGAAATCGTAGAAATCCCCTCCCACATAGCGTGTGGGTTTATTGAAAGCATGGATGTGAAAATTCTCAAACTGCGGCAAGCAATGGGGAAGCAGGCTTTTCTGAGTCTCCTCCGCCAAGGCTAATTCCTGATCGAGCTTCTTTTGCTCCTCCAGGTTTTTAAGACGGATCACTTCGCGGCTTGCCTCCCATTCCCGCACCGTCTGCTCCAGCACTTTGCTGTAGGTCTTCGTTTCCATGTGCAGCAGGCGTACTTCCAGCATGTTGTAAGCGCGCGCCCGCACCTCGGCCAGATCGAGCGGTTTGCTGATGAAATCCTTCGCGCCGGCTTGCAGCGCGCGCAGCTTGTGACCCGGTTCGGCGGTGATCACGAGCACCGGAAGGTAGCCCTCCGTCTCGATTTCCTTAAGGCCT
>JBEKUR010000518.1:0-1549 GCA_049514855.1 Terriglobia bacterium | reverse complement strand
CCATTGATGCCGGAGTCTCTGGCCCCAAGGGCCGAACATCCAATCTCTTCCGGCAAAGAGTGAAGCGCCTGATGACCAAGCTCCGGCGCTTAGCCCGAACATCAACCAGCAACCCACACCATAAGGGACGATCCGGGGACTAGGGAGAACACCATGCTGTCACCGGTGGACTCCTCACCCTCCTCCCAGAATGGGAATTGAAGAAAAATGAAGAATCTTTGTTTGGTCGCGACACATTTTCCGATCTCGTGGCTGATTAGGTATATGAGGGGGGAGTTCCCGACAAGATGGGGCTGGCGGCAGTTATGAGTCTCAGCCGCCGATTCTTTCTTTAACCCGGACAACACCCGGACCCACACACCTCTGCTCCCGGAGCTAGCGCTCCTGGTGTCTTCGGACGATGCGAGCGCCTTTTGAGCACAAAGTCCTGTGGGTCCGGGAGCGGTTCTGGCTGAAGAGGGTCCTTGCGGGAACTCCCAAAATTCATCAGCAAAGTTGAGTGAGGTCATCAGATGAAACAAATACATCGTAGGTTCCTGTCTATCTTTCGGCTGTCGCCAAGGTTTTTGCCCATCGCCGTCGTCCTGCTCCTTGCCGTCCCGGTGTTCGCGCAGGGCACCTCCCCTTGGGAGAACGCCGTCAACGTCCTTCAAACGGCATTCACCAGCACGATCGCGCGCGGGCTGTCCCTCGTGGCCATCGTTGTGGCCGGGCTGACGTTCGCCTTCGGCGAAGGAGGATCGAAACGCATTCTCGCCGGCGTGCTGTTCGGCGTTGGCATGGCCATCGCCGCGGTGAACTTCCTCTCTTGGCTCTTTCCCGGCTAGCCGTTCAGTTACGGAGTTGCGGAGCAAACGCGAATGGCAAGCGGCAGGCGCATCAATTTGGTTCATCGGTCGCTATCCCGACCACTGACCATCCTCGGAGCGGAGCGAAAGCTCTTCTTCTTCGCGATGTGCCTCGGGGCAGCGACATTCAACCTCCTCAACAGCCTGTCCGGGGGAGTGTTGATCTTTTGCCTGCTGTACTTCGTGGCACGCTGGGCGACGAAGACCGACCCACAGATTCTCCGGCTCTTACTCGCCGCCGCAAAACTGCGAGCCCAGTACGACCCCATGAAGTTCACACCGATTTCGGTTCGAAGGGACGGCCATGCTCAGGCTTAGCGGCATCTTCAAAAACTACCGCGAGACCGGCTCGCTCAACGAGCAGGTCAACATCTTTGGATTCATCGGTCCGCAAGTCTTTCTGACGAAGACCGGTGAGGTCGGCGTCATCCTCGAAGTTTGCGGCGTGGACTATGAGTGCCTAGATGCGGCTGCAATTGATGCTTTCACGAAGCGCCTCGAATCCGCGCTGAAACTGTTCGACGAAAACTGCCGCGTTTACCAATACCTGTTCAAACGCAACAACGAAACCATCCCCTACAAACTCTACGCGAATCCCATCGTGGACGCGGCCATCAAGAATCGCATCGCCTATCTCGCCGGCAAGGCCGACACGCTCTTTTCATTGTCGGTTTATTTCGTCGTGCTCTATCAGGGTTTTA
>JBEKUR010000517.1:0-1575 GCA_049514855.1 Terriglobia bacterium | reverse complement strand
AACACACAACGCCCCTTGTGGACGTCCGCTCCTATCGCTATCATGGTGTTGCCTCCTCCTTCAAATTTGCCAGCACGTCCAGTTTAACTGGACTCGAGGAGGCATCACCGTTTCATAACATCAGAGCACAGCTCTGCGCTTCAGCGTGCTATATTAGCGCTGGTCATGCCCACCCACAAGCTCCATTTTGCGCGCAAACTGCGACTCCTGGGCAGCAGGACCTATCGCAGCGCCAAGCTTCTTGAGAGTGATCGGCCGGCATGATTCCAGCCTTGCCTGCGGACCGCAGAGCTGCGCTCTGCGCCAGCCCGGCTGAACATGCCATTTGAATTAAGCCCTGAGTTTAAGCTGCCTTATAATGATACCGTGTGGGGTAGGCAGGAAGAGCGCATCGCAGGTTTTCCAAAATCAACCCTAGGCGGGACAGTGCTTGCAAAATAATACGCGCCCGTGCCAGATTTCTAACCGCTATTTGGACTTGGGCTTTAAGTTGAAATTAATCCCGGAGCAGGCACAGCGAAGAGATTCGGGTGAAATTCGTGGTGTAACGTAAATCCAGGAGTCGCAGCCGTTGCAGCGAAAACAGTCGAGAAGCTCCTTGAATGCGGAGACTACGGGTTTGAAATCGTTTTTTCCAAAGTTGGCCCACGAGTTGTAATGTACAGCTTTGTTGACTGCCCACTGCTCGATACTCATCGCGGCGTTACAGGCAGATAGGAACGCCTTCCTCTTCCCTGCAGTCTCTTTGTCAGCATCGTTTCCCCAAGACTGCGCCACATCCGCAGCCTTTCCCCAGAGGGCTTTCATGCGCTTCAAAACGCTAGGCAGCATTTCGCCGAGTTCGTAATTCCCATCCGCCCGGTATTGGGGACTCGCGCCGAGCTGGTCGGCCAAAAGACGTGACACGTATTCCAGATGACGACGGAGCGCGGCGGCGGCAGCCTCGACCTTCCCTTTTTCTAGCGCAGCAACGATCTCGTCCCAAATCTCCTTATTGGACTCCACCAACGGACCGCTATCGATAGTCCAGCCATGAAAAGCGATGGATGTTTTTGCGGTGACAAGCCCGGCCGACTTCATCTGCTCGGCCCACAAGCGGTCATGCGTCGTAATTATGAACTGGGTATCCGGAAAATGCGTTTTCAAGAGCTTGCAGAATTGATACCGGTGTCCGGCATCTACGGACATGACCACATCGTCTAAGAGTGAAAACGTGAATCGGTTCCCGAAGAGCCGTTTCATGAGCGCAAGATACAGGCAGACACCCATGCCGTCCTGATGCCCTTCGCTGTGGTAGGCAGCAGGAGGAAACAGGCCGCGCTCATAGAAGTTAACGTCCAGGCCGAGGCTACCTTCGCTCGGGGTGAATTTCGCGGTGAACTTCGATTCGTCGTCTTCGTTGATCACTCGGTAGAACGTGCTGAAATCCTTTTGCACCTCGTCGTAAAGAGCGTTCAGCTCATCCTCAAGGACGGCACAGTAGGTGTCATAGGCTGCCTTTGCGGCGGTTCTGGCGACATCCGCTGCCTTGCTATTCCTCATTCCTTGACGGTAATCACCGAGACGGATTTGGGC
>JBEKUR010000516.1:0-1576 GCA_049514855.1 Terriglobia bacterium | reverse complement strand
CAGCTACCCTCTTGCCCTTGGTCACGTACTGGCCCTAGCGAAGCGCTCTCGTCGGCGGATGGCGGAGGTGGCACCGCAGCGAACCTCATCACTCTGTCGCGGCTGTCAGGAACGTCTTTGATGCGTCCATAACGCCGTCCTGCT
The DNA here is from genome assembly GCA_049514855.1 of Terriglobia bacterium. Lineage (GTDB taxonomy): Bacteria > Acidobacteriota > Terriglobia > UBA7540 > UBA7540 > CAVROP01. The sequence continues at coordinate 1,432 of JBEKUR010000516.1, read as the reverse complement.
GGTGAGATTGGTAGGCTCATATAGTTTTCACTCCTGCCGCTGCTGCCTGCTCATTGAACTTATTGCGCAGCCAGTTTGCCGACCTTCCTGCGTAAGGGTTAACAGGAGCCTTTGCTGCCGTCGTCACGCCAGCAAGTTGCAATGCAGTAATTAAGGCTGCGATGAGAATGGCCAGCTCAGCCTTTAATGCAGGGCTAATGTTGAATGACTGTTCGGCTTGAGCTAATGCAGATTGCAATGCTGCAATCACGTTAGCCGACACCGGCATACCGGGTTGCCATCCTGCTAGCCCAGCTTGCGCGACTTGCAAGTAAGGAACGATTGGAGCCAACCCCGGTATCAGCGGAGCAAGCGCGGCGGCAGTATCTACTGCCAGATTAACGTAGGCTACAAGATTCGCAGGGGACTTCGTGCAGCCCGTGCTAAATGTGAGCAGCCCCATGCATAGTAGCAGGGATAGGACTATCGAGTACGCTTTTTTCATGTTCATGGTGAGTCTCCTTTAGTTGATATTCAAACATCGTGGCCCAGCTTGGGCCATAATTCAACTCTACGCCGACCTGCAACCCGCCAGGCACCAGCTTGCTGACCAGCACCTTGGAGGGAGCGGTCAGCACCGGCTCGATCTCGGCGACGTGCTCTGGAAGCAGGGCAGCGGGGAAGCAGAACTGCCACGAGTCATGCACGGCGTTGCACAGGCCGTACTTCTCAGCTAGTCCCGTCAGGTGCATCTGTTTGCCGCGCTCCCGCATCTCGCCAAAGGCATCGTTGGCGGGCAGGAACGCTACTGCCTCTTCTGCCTGGTCGCCGTTCTTCCACCCTCCACGCCGGCTATCCCACACAAATACTTCATAGAATCGCCGCACAGCCCCAAAGCGAGAACGGAGGAATTGTTGATCGTGGGCCAAGTGGCGGACACGATCCTGCCATGCAAAAACTTCGGGAAAAAGCGCACGCAGAAGTTCAAGAAAGCGGCCAGCAGTGCGTTCGTCCGGGAAATTCTCAAGGTTCTCCTGGTAGAGGCGACGCTTAGCCATCCCGAACCCGACACCGATAATTGAAGGCTTGGCTTGCTTGTCCCGCACCCGCTTGCGATTCGCGTCACCCTTGAGCCACTGGAATCTATCCATAAGCGCATCGTCATTCTCCTCCATGATCTGCGGCTGCCACAGCTTGAGGAAGCAGCCAGCGATGAACGAATGCATGTCCAGCCGCGCCATCCGCATGTAGGCGGCTGAGTCGGCCTCAAATCCGGTCGTCATCACATGAAACGACTTGTAATCCCACTCCGTCAGGATGTGCCCAGCGGGAGCAGCCACCATGGCACGTAAGGCCCCGGCGAGTCGTCCGTGCTTGGGGAAATTCTGTACGTTGGGATTGCGGCTAGATAGTTGGCCAGTTCCTGTATCGAAGGTGAAGGTAGTGCGAACGC
>JBEKUR010000515.1:0-1591 GCA_049514855.1 Terriglobia bacterium | reverse complement strand
GCCGGACAGAGTCTCCTTGGAGTTCCGGCGCAGCGGATCGGGGCAGGAGAGAAACCGAGTGGCCGCGCAGTCGGCAGTCTTCGTGGCTGCCGTTGGCCTGTTGCCGAACGGCATCGGCCATCGCCTCTTTAGTTTTTGTCCTCGTCGTCTACCGGCTAGGATGGCAGGCCTTCAACCTGCGGAAACGGGATCGACACCCGTCGAGGACACCATTTTCGGGCGGGAGCGAACGTGCCTCCCTTCGGGGCGGCTTTGTAGGCCGATGCCCCGCCCGTTATTTTGCCCGGTGAAGTTTGCGGCCGAACGAGCGGTCTTATAAACCGCATAAGCTCCAGATTAGAGCATGGATCGGGTTCGACTCCCGACGCCGGGACCAAGTTGCTTGGCTTTTCGTTGTATCATACGACTGTGGGGGCGTTCCGGTTTCGACGGGAGCGCTCGTGTCCAGGAGGCACGCCGGGGGACCATGCCGCCCGCAACAGGGATGGAAAAGTACAAACGCAGAACCACTTGCTATGTACGCAATGGCCTAGAGACATCTGGGCCACGCCTCCCCCTCCAGGCTCGCATGCGGGGGACGGGGCGTCGCTATGGCGAGAGTAGCCCCGGCGAAGCTTGCAGGCCGGGGCGAATTTCCGAAAGCTAACCAGCGTCCTTGCATCGCCCGGTACCTTGGGGCGTTGGCGAAGGCAGTGGAACCGGGACAAGCGTGTAGTCTCCTGATCGTGGGACTCCTCGGACGGGGGTTCGACTCCCCCCGCCTCCACCAGATTCCGTGATCCCTGGTATTTTGACTGGGGGGTATACGAAAATGGACAATGCAAGCAGGGCATCCGCCGCGGACTTGGTGAAGCGCCTTTACAGGACCGAGGAGCCGATCTTCGAGGCCCGGCTCAGGGCGTCGTCCGCGGGCAGGTACGACGACGACGTGTCGGTCGCCGTCTCGCTCCCCGCCGAGCGCAGGATATCGTTCAGGCTCAAGGAGGCCCCCGAGGGAAGGGACGGCACGCCGTGCTTCCCCCCCGGCCCCGACTTCGAGCTCCTGTCCCTCGGCATCGGGGACATCAAGCGGATGAGCCCGCTGGTCCGCAGGATGTTCGCCCCGGGAGGGCGCGGGACGTGCGCGGGGGTGTACCTGGACCCCGACCTCGCGCTCAGGGAGATGGCCAATTGGGCCTCGTGGTACGAGGAGGGGGTCAGGCAGGGGGAGTTCCAGGCAGCCTAGCTTGTGGACCAGGCAACCGCCGCCCACCTCCACCAGATTTTTGCTAAATGCTCCAAATGCAAGCATCGTAGGCACAAAAAATTCTGCTGGTAAAGGAGGCGGCGTGAACATCGGGAGCATGAGTTACTACCTAACTTTGAAGGCCCTCGACCCCGATGGTTCCAAGGGAATCTTCGCCCCCAATAACCCCAAATTTGGAAAGAACAAAAAGCTTGTGGACCAGGCAACCGCCGCCCCGCGAGGGGGGGAGGAAAGTCCGAACTCCATAGGGCAGCATGCGGGGTAACGCCCCGGCACGCCGCAAGGCGTGACAACCAGCGCCACAGAGACGAGCCGGTTAGGTCCGGAGTGAAACGCGGCAAGCTT
>JBEKUR010000514.1:0-1591 GCA_049514855.1 Terriglobia bacterium | reverse complement strand
TCGTTGCCAACGGCAGCTTCCATGGCCTCGGCATGGGCCTTGCCCGGGCCGTGGCAAACCTCACAACCCGCCACATAGTTCTTGCCGGGGAGGGAGAACTTGGCGTGGGCGGTCTTCTCGAACTGCGCAGCCTCCGCATCGTGACAGAGCTTACAGCGATCCGAGCCGACGTAATCCCCCGGGTTACCTTCCGCTTTGAACTGCCAAGCCACCGACGGCGCCTTCGCCGCCTCCGGCATCTTTTGGGCGAAGGCTTGACCCGCCAGCGCGCCGAAGGGGAACACCAAAGGCAGGGACACAAGCAGCGATCTTAGTTTGCTTCTTCGTTGGGAACTCATCAAGCGCCGTCCTCCCTTGCCGGGTTTATCGCTTTAGCCGGAATTTCCTTTTTAGCCTTCCGGCGGCCAAATATATGCACCTTTTCTCTCCAATGTGGAACGCCCAGGAGGGTAACGAGCAAAACCAGACTCCACCCCCCCCATAGGCTTGAATGGTAGCGCCTCGAGCCCTCACAGCATGCTTCCAAGGACCCGCCAGGCTGAGTGGCACCCCTGAAGTGAGAGACTGGTCAGAATGTAACAATCTGGCAATTTAGGTCGCATACAAAGCTTTTGAATACTAAATCCTAAACCAATTCACATCAAGGTATTATGAGGACATCCACACCCGGCCTGTTGAAATTTCCCACAGGACCATTTAGACTACCGCAACAGGGCAAGAAAGTCATCATTGTCAGTCGTGGATACTGCCCCATTCCTCATGGCACGGACGTAGCTCAGTATCTAGAATGATTTCTGATCGGAATCGAGTGGGTAAAGCAGATTCTTCGCTGCGCTCAGAATGACATGTCATCCTGATCCCGCCTTGCGGGAGAAGGATCTGCTTTTCTTCGCGTCACGCGCTGAAGTTGGCGACTAGTGCTACAGCGCGGCTTGGTGGCCGCAACCAAAACGTGACTCTCTGTGTCCTCCTTGCCTCTCAAGCTTTAACACAGAGCACACGGAGCGTCTCAGTGACCTCTGTGTTGGGGCTCTTCTGGCCACGGAGGACACGGAGCCCCGCACCGGATGGTGCAGGGCGGAGGCGCTAACGACACGAGGAGAAATCTTCGCGGCGCGAGAAGAAGCTGACTGCTTGTGCTACAGGGAGGGCGATGGTTGAAATCCCGCTTGCGTGCAGGTGGTTCTCGCAGTAGAATATTGGCTGAGGATTATCTTTGAAGTACTTGACGTACATTTTGCTCGGTGTTTTGTTACTGCAGTTCTCGGGTCTGCGTGAAGTCTGTTTCTCTCGGCCATGCGCGAGCCACGACTGCTGCCCCGCCCCAAAGGGTAAGTCGCTTCCAGGCCGTTCTGCCGTCCCTGAATGCTGTCTGGCAATGGCCTTGACCCTCCAAAGTTCCGTGGCGGAAGTCACGAGCGGGACTGACCATTCCGTAACCATCCTGCCGATTGAAACGAAGCACGCGACTGACTCAATTCCACCACTCGTCGAGAGGCGGCCCGAAAGGCTTACGTCTTCCGGCCTCACGTTGCCTCCTCTCACCCCGCTGCTCCAGAGTTGTCTGCTCCTGATCTGAAACATTCCAAAT
>JBEKUR010000513.1:0-1620 GCA_049514855.1 Terriglobia bacterium | reverse complement strand
GGCACTCTTCGGGCGGCCGCGGTCCCGCAGCAGCCTGGTCTTCGACCTCGACTCGGTGGTCCTCGTCCTCTACGGCCATGCCGAAGGGGCGCGGGTGGGGTACAACCCGAAGAAGCGCGGGCGCCGCTCGTACCACCCGCTCCTCTGTTTCGAGGCGCACCGCCAGGAGTTCTGGCATGGGAGCCTGCGGCCCGGGAACACGGTCGCCGCCACGGGGGCGGTCCCCTTCCTCCGGGTCTGCCTCGCCAAGGTCCCCCCAGGGATCGCCCGCTCGCGGATTCGCGTGCGCGGCGATGCCGGCTTCTTCGGCAAGCGAGTGGTGGAGTTCCTCGACGGGGAGCGAGTAGGCTACGCCCTCGTGGCCAAGGAGTACCAGCCCATCCAGGCGTTGGCGCGGGGCTGCCGCTTCACGAAGCTGCGCTCCGGCTGGGAGGTCGGGGAGTTCCGGTACCAACCGGGCCGCTGGCGGTCCTCCCATCGCTTCGTGGTGGTCCGCCGGCCCATCCCCACGGATCCCGTCGAGGCGAAACAGCTCACCCTCTTCACGGACGCAAAGTACGCCTACCATGTCTTGGTGACCAACCTGCGGACGCACCCCTGGCGGGTCTGGCGGTTCTCCGCCCAGCGGGCGCGGATCGAGAAGCACATCCGCGAATTGCTCTACGACTACCCCTTGGCTCACATCCCCACGGCGGAGTGGCTGCCCAACGTGGCCTTCTTCCAGCTGCTGCTCTTCGCCTTCGATCTCGTCCACTACTTCAAGCGTCTGTGCTTGCCACCCGCGTACCGGGTGAAGACCCTCAAGACCGTCCGGCGGGAACTCCTGGTGATTCCCGGACGGTTGGTCAAATCGAAGAACCGGTATCGCTTGAACCTGCCCCGTGGGTATCACTTCGAGTCAGCCTTTCGCCACGCCCTGGGCAAGATCAGCAAGCTCCGACCGGTGGCGATGCCGTGATTTTGTCATGGAGGCCACTGTGGCTCCCCTCGGAGCAGGATTCAAATCGGACCCAATAGCGCATTTTTGAGGTTGAAACAATAGCGGCGGGACCGATCGTGGCGCGGGGACCCCAGGGGGGATCGAACTTCTCGTGCCGCGGAGCCGCAACCGGAAGGCTGAGGGACGTCGAGAAGTGCCGGACGGAATGCCGAACGAGGGGTAGGCCATGAGCAGCGTCACCTACTTCTGTTCCCACTGCAACACGAACCAACAGACCTTCGAGTACTATGAGGGCAACCATCTGTTGGTGCGCTGCCAGGTCTGCGGCTATCCGGTCGAGGAAGGGGTCGTCGAGAAGGAGGGGGTCACCTTTGGCCGGCCCAAGATCCTGTTCATCGACGACGACCTGCTCCTCCTCGGCCTCTTCACGCACACCCTGGAGGGCTACGATTTCCAGGTCATTACGGCCATTGACGGCCCCTCGGGTCTCGAAAAGGCCAAGAAGGAACGCCCTGATCTGGTCGTCCTGGACGTCATGATGCCCGGGATGGATGGGTTCGAGGTCTGCCGTCGGATGCGGGCTGATCCCGACCTGAAGGGGACTCCCATCATCATCGTGACCGCCATGGAGGATCCCAAGCTGAACGTCAAGGGCTTCCAGGTAGGTGCCACCCTGGCCA
>JBEKUR010000512.1:0-1627 GCA_049514855.1 Terriglobia bacterium | reverse complement strand
CGCCCTGAGCTGCCGAGGAAAAGGGTGATGCAATCGTGGGCGCGAGGAATAACGAGGGGGTATTTGCCGGCAGTCAACCCAACCACACCGTTGTTGCAGAGGCCGTACCCGAGCAGCACGGCCTCGTATCCGGGGTCGTCCACACGCTCGAGCGCGGCCTGCAGGCGCTCTCGCATGCCCTCGCTGCCGATGTCGTGCAGACCCTTAGGAAGGAACTCCACGTCCACGGTGTTCGGGGAACGCGCCACGACCGAGCAAAACTCCCGGTAGAAGATCTCGCAAGTGATCAGCTTCAGCCGCATAGTGCCTCTCCGTGCTCGCCGTAACGCCGGTCCCGCGTGGCGGGACCGGCAAGTGCCGCCGGGGCGGCGGCGCTACACTGTCCGCCCAATTATTGGATCACGGCTACAACAGCCTGCCGCGTGCGCAGGCAGGGATTGTTCTCGCCAATCTCGAGGGATGGAAGTGTGAAATTGATCTCGGGAATCACTTGCCCTTTCTCGCCTTCAACGCCCCGGCCGCAAGAAACGGGCGAGGGCGTTGGCCCGTATAAAAAGTCATTGATTTTGGTACTGGAAGTCAGTTTATCATAGAACGGTCGGCGCTAAGAAGAGCAAGATAGCACGCCTGGGCCTGGATTGCAGCAATCTTCGGGCTAGGACAACCCACGGGGGGGAAGCCCGGTACTAGTGTCATTGGTTAGACACGGGCATTGCAAGCCGCAGTCATTCCCGCGAAAGCGGGAATCTACTCGGCAGACCTTCGAGAATGCGCTGTCGAAGGACTGGATTCCTCCCGCCATGGCGGGACGGGAATGACCGGCGTTTCGAAAGGGATCCCATCCCAGATGACACCAACACCGGAAAGCCCTATGACATTGTGTCCTCTTGGGGTATGCTTATAACTTGCATAAATTCAAACATTAGCGCGAATTAGAACAAACATGTATATTTCCTTCCTGGTGCATTCTGAAAAAAGGAATTCAATTCTATGAGCCTCAGTCAACTTGCTCGAACTATCAAAGAATCAGTGACTTTGAAGCTGAATGAGACCGCTGCCCTGCTCCGGGAAAAGGGCGAGCCAGTGATTCACCTGGGCGGCGGCGAGCCCAAAAGCAAAGCCCCAATAGACGCGGTAATCAGTTGCACATCCGTACTAAATACCGGTGATATCCGTTATACGCCACCGGATGGCATTCCGGCACTCAAGAAGGCCATCATTCGATACACCGAGGAGCGCTACAACAAAATCATCTCGGCGGATAACGTGATTGTCTCGGGTGGAGCCAAGCAGGCGATTATGGTATTGCTCCACGCCATCCTCGATCCGAAGGACGAAGTCATTTTCCCGGCACCCTATTGGGTGAGTTACCCGGAGATGGTGAAACTCGCGGGCGGCGTCCCGGTGGTCATGACGCCCGAGGACGGCAGCTTCCATCCTACGCTCAGAGAAATTGCCGATAACGTCGGCTCCTATACGAAGGCGATCATCATTAATAGCCCGAATAATCCCTCGGGTGCAATGTTTTCGAAAGATTTTATTGCCGAAATAGTCGAGTTCTGCGAAAAGAAGAGCCTCTACTTGATCATGGATGATATTTACAACCGGCTGGTCTTTGAGGGCAAGA
>JBEKUR010000511.1:0-1635 GCA_049514855.1 Terriglobia bacterium | reverse complement strand
CCGGAACGTGTCAATGATAATGAGACACCTGTGATTCGAATTTAGTGTCGTTTTCAAGAGTTGGACCCGCCTGATTTGAATTATCACTCTGCAGGATGCCCCAGGATCGACGATCTATACCTGAACCGTCTCCTGCTACTCCGGGAATTGCAATATTTTCGGCGAGCATAACTTTCTTGGATTCGGCCTTTGGTTTGTTGATCCATGCCGCTTCCGGCAATGTTGGTGGTATTGGCAAGCCACGGACGAACCGATCTGGATGGGTTTCAAAAGCCGAAGCCAGAACAATCCGCCGCTGGTTGGTTACAGCTTCGGATTTGCCATAGTGAACCACTTCCGGAGTGAGCAATCCAATGCCGCTGTGGCGATGTTCGCAATTGTACCAGGGGAAGAAATCCTGGCAGAAAGAGCGCCCATCCTGGATAGAGCCGAAGCGGTCGGGAAAACCCGGACGATACTTCAGCGTCTTAAACTGCGACTCCGAATAGGGATTATCATCGGACACATGCGGGCGGCTGTGACTCTTTGTAATGCCGAGATCCGCCAGCAGCAAAGCCACGGGCTTGGATTTCATCGAAGATCCACGGTCCGCGTGAATCGTCAGTTGTCCCGGCAGCACATTCTGTTTCTCGCACGTTTCCGCAATGAGGCGTTTAGCGAGCGTGCTGCTCTCGTGGGGCGCAATCATCCAGCCGACCACGTATCGGCTAAAGATATCCAGAATCACATACAGGTAAAAATACGACCACTTCACTGGGCCGAGCAGCTTCGTGATGTCCCACGACCAGACCTGATTAGGAGCAGTGCCCAGGAGCTCCGGTGCGTTGTAGTGGGGATGCCGAGCCTGATCCCGACGCTCCCGCACTTCGCTGGCGTCGTCCAAAATCCGATACATGGTGCGAACCGAACAATGGTAGATACCCTCATCCAGCAGGGTGGCGTAGACCTCAGTCGGCGCTTTATCCACAAAGCGATCTGTGTGCAGGACGTCCAAGATTGCCTGTCGTTCAATCACGCTCAGGGTCCTCGGCGGCGCAGGGCGAGGCGCGGGCATCTCTTCGATCTTGGACTCAAGCTGGCGATAGTACGTTGGCCTGGCAAGGTCCAGAGATCTACATGCGGCTGTCGTCCCTACTTCCGTGGACAGCTCCTGGCAGGCAATCATTCGTCGTCCTCGTTCTGCTCGATCGGGGGAACCGTCAACCCCAGTAGGTCGCAGAGTTTTTTTTGGACATCGATGATGACTTCGGCTTGGTGCAGACGCTTTTGTAGCCGTTGGTTTTCCCGCGTCAGTCGTTGCATTTCACCAGCCATTGGATTGCGCGGAACGGGCTTCTTGCCGCGCTTACGAGGCTCCAGGCCGGCGATTTCGCCTGTCGATCTCAGCTTGCGCCACGTGGTCAGGTGCGATGAATATAAACCCTCGCGCCGCAGCAGCGCCGCAATCCCTCCGGAACCGCACTGGTCAGCTTCCTGCAGAATGCGACGCTTGTATGTGGCGGTGAAACGTCTGCGTACAGCCTTGTCTCTGACCTCGGGGTTTGCAACTCTGGAATCCCTGGGCGCCGGGTTCGCTACGGGGATGGTTGCCCCTCCGTTCCGTGAAGTCTCGCTACGCTCGCCTTCACTCCACTC
>JBEKUR010000510.1:0-1661 GCA_049514855.1 Terriglobia bacterium | reverse complement strand
AGCACGATGAGATCAGTCCCCGAAGCCAAAAACATCATCCCCACGGCCGAGAAGAGGAGCAGGGCGTAGTACTCGCCCAGGTTCGCATTCTCAATCTCGAGATACTTCACGGAGAGCAACACCACGATCGCCGTGGCGATAACGATGATGAGCTTGGCAAAAATCGCGAAAGAGTCGAGCCTGAAGGCCCCGCCGAAGCCGTGGTACGCTTGTCCATCCAGCACGAACCAATACATCCCCAACTTAAGACCCGCCAGGGCCAAGCCCGCCAGCGCGGTCACGGCATTCATGTACTTGTCACGCTTCTCGAGCAGGAAATCGAACAGCAGGATCGCCAGCCCGAACATGGCCAGCAGGATTTCCGGCTTAATCGCCTGATAGTCCGAACTGTGGAAGAAGGGTGCGACCATTAGTGTGCGACTCCTGCAGCTTGGGGCGCCGCAGACGCAGCAGGCTCCTTAGCCGTCCCCGGCTCGACCAGCGCCGGCGGAGAAGCCTGCACGGGAAGCGTTATGGTGATATTGGCTGCCGCAGGCCGATAAAAGTCCGGATTAACCCGCTCTACGATTGCCGCCACGGGCTTATCGAGTACTTTGAAAAACGGCTTGGGGTAAAGCCCGATCCAAAAAGCCCAAATAATCAGTGGGACCAGGGTCATAATCTCCCGGAAATTCAAGTCCTTGAGCACCTGGTTCTTGGGATTGTCGCAGGCCCCGAACATGGTCCGCTGATAGAGCCAGAGCATGTAGGCGGCACCCAGCACGATTCCCGCCGCGGCCCATGCGGCCCAATGCCAGTTCGCTTCGAACGCACCCTGGAGGATGGTGAACTCTCCGATAAAGCCATTCAGCAGAGGCAGCCCGATCGAGGAAAGCATAACAATCATGAACAGGGTGGCATACACGGGCATGACATTGGAGAGCCCGCCTAATTCCTTGATCTCGCGCGTATGGCGGCGCTCATAGATCAGTCCCACAATCAAGAAGAGCGCGCCCGTCGATATCCCGTGATTGATCTGCTGGATGACGCTACCCTGCAAGCCGTGGGGGTTCAAGGCGAAAATTCCCAGCGTACAAAAGCCCAAGTGACTGACAGAAGAATAAGCGATCAGCTTCTTCATGTCGCGCTGCATCATGGAAACCAACGCCCCGTAAATGATCGCAATGATGGAAAGCACCACCATGACTTTGACGATCGTGGGATTGCGACTGGCTTCCGGCAAAAGGGGCAGCGAAAAACGAATGAAGCCGTAGGTCCCCATCTTCAGCAGGACGGCAGCAAGGATGACCGAGCCCGCCGTTGGAGCTTCCACATGGGCGTCAGGAAGCCAGGTGTGGAACGGAAACATCGGAACCTTGATGGCAAACCCGATCATGAATGCCCAGAAGACCCAATATTGAAGGTTCAAGGGCCAGGTGTGCTGCATCAGTTGCATGAGGTCGAATGTATAGACGCCGGTATCGGTGTGATAACGGAAGTAGAGAGTCAAAATCCCGAGCAGCATCAAGACGGAACCGGTAAGGGTATATAGGAAGAACTTGATGGCGGCATAAAGCTTCCGCGGCCCGCCCCACACCCCGATGATGAAATACATCGGCACCAGCATGACTTCCCAGAAAACGTAAAAGAGAAACAAGTCCAGGGACATGAAAACGCCCAGC
>JBEKUR010000509.1:0-1661 GCA_049514855.1 Terriglobia bacterium | reverse complement strand
GGACCAGGCCGCCAAGGCGGTCCGTTCCTCGGCCGACAGAATAATCGGAGTTGCGACTCGGCTCATGTACTCAAGCATACCGGCCTTATCCGTATAAGTCAATCTAATTATGGGACACTACACTAGCCAGTGGGCACAGAGCGAGATTCCTCCCCCGCGACTGCGGGGTCGGAATGACAGGCAGCATCCCAGCATCGAGGGAATGCGCCAGTACAATGGCGACGGCGCCCTGAATCCCGAATCCTGAATCCTTGTCTCAAAATTGTTCCAGGAATCGAACGTCTCCCTGGAAGAAGAGCTGAATATCATGGATGTCGTACTTCACCATGGCGAACCGATCTACGCCGAGTCCGAAGGCCCATCCGGAATACTTGTCCGGGTCGATGCCTCCGTTGCGCAGCACCTGCGGGTGAACCATGCCGCAGCCCATCAGCTCGATCCACCCACTCTCTTTGCAAACCCGGCAGCCCTGCCCGTCGCAAACGAAGCAACTGACCGCCACTTCGCCGCTCGGCTCGGTGAACGGGAAGAAACTCGGCTGGAAGCGGGTGCGGACTTTCTCACCGAAGAGCTTCTTGGCGAAGAAATCCAGCGTGCCCTTGAGGTCCGCAAACGTAATGTCTTCGTCAATGGCCAGCCCTTCGATCTGGTGAAACATGGGGGAGTGGGTGGAATCAGGGTTATCGTGCCGGTAGCACTTGCCGGGGATGATGATATAAAGCGGTGCCCCATACTTCTCCATGGCGCGGATCTGCACCGGCGAGGTGTGAGTCCTCAAGACCGTATTGGAATCGATATAGAGCGTGTCCCAGTCGTCCCGCGAAGGATGACTCTCCGGTATGTTGAGTGCGTCGAAGTTATAGTAGGTACTCTCAATCTCCGGGCCGCTCTCAATCCAGAAGCCAAGGCTCAGGAAAATGTCCTCGATTTCGCGCTGCATCCGGGTTACCGGGTGGATGGATCCGAGTGGACGGCGCAAGCCGGGGAGGGTGAGATCCCGTGGCGCGGGACGTGCAGCAACAGAGCCAAGGGGCAATGCCTCGACCAGCTTTTCGAACTCCAGGCTGGCAGTGAAACGACGAAGCTCATTGAATTGCCTTCCAACCGCGGGCTTCAAATCCTTGCCCGCCGGCTTTAACCAGTTTTCATCAACCTGCGACAGAAACCCGCCCTTGCGCGCCAGCCACCTGTCGCGGAGCGCCTTGCAAAACCTCTCACGTTGAGGTTGGTTGGGTGCGCCGCGCGAGATCAATTCCGCCCGTTCCCTTTCGGCAGTCTTCCGTAATTCAGCGAAAAGCGACTCCACGCCCTGCGCGTCATTGACGCCGAGTTCGGCGAGCGTCTTCCGAACTTTTTCGTCGATACCCATCATGGTGGGGTTCGGCTCTCGTTCCGGTTCAGGGGCAGCCCTAAGCGTTGCGTTCACAGGCGGAGCCCATAGTCGATGGCCACAGAACCGGGCTGTGGCATTCCGGCTTCTGGCTCCCGACTCCCCATTGTCGCCGGTTAACTTTCTACAGCTTGTTTCACCTTACCCGCCAGGGCGGCAAAACCGGCCTGATCGTTCACGGCCAATTCGGCAAGCATCTTGCGATCAAGCTCAACACTCAGCTTCTTCAACCCGTGGATGAACTGGCTGTAAGTCAGGTCATGGGCGCGCG
>JBEKUR010000508.1:0-1691 GCA_049514855.1 Terriglobia bacterium | reverse complement strand
AGAGCCGCGCCCGCCTTCTCTCCAGCCAGCAAAAGAAGGTGACGTTCAAGGACGTGGCCGGGGTTGAAGAAGCCAAAGAAGAATTGCAGGAGATCATTGAGTTCCTGAGGGAGCCGCAAAAGTTTCAGAAGCTCGGCGGCCGCATCCCCAAGGGTGTTTTGCTGGTTGGGGCGCCTGGGACCGGGAAGACCCTGTTGGCGCGGGCGATTGCCGGTGAAGCGAACGTTCCTTTCTTTTCCATCTCCGGCTCGGATTTCGTTGAGATGTTTGTCGGCGTGGGCGCTTCGCGTGTTCGCGACCTCTTCGAGCAGGGGAAGAAAAATGCGCCCTGCATCATTTTCATAGACGAAATTGATGCCGTGGGCCGCCACCGGGGCGCCGGCCTGGGCGGTGGTCATGACGAGCGCGAACAGACGCTGAACCAATTGCTGGTGGAGATGGATGGCTTTGAGTCGAATGAAGGCGTCATCCTCATTGCCGCAACGAACCGTCCGGATGTTTTGGATCCCGCCCTTTTGCGCCCCGGGCGATTTGACCGGCGCGTGGTCGTTCCACGCCCTGACGTGGGAGGACGCGAAGCCATTTTGAAAGTACACACGAAGAAAATTCCTCTGGCTGAGGACGTGGATATCTCCGTGCTCGCGCGCGGCTCGCCCGGCTTCTCGGGCGCTGACTTGGCCAACTTGGTGAACGAAGCGGCCCTGCTCGCCGCCCGCCAGAACCGCAAGACGGTGATGATGAACGATTTCGAGACCTCCAAAGACAAGGTCCTGATGGGCGCCGAGCGAAAGTCCATGATCCTTTCCGAAGAGGAGAAGAAAAACACCGCCTATCATGAAGGCGGGCATGCCTTGGTGGCTTCCACGATCCCTTACGCCGACCCGCTCCACAAGGTCACCATCATCCCTCGCGGCATGGCGCTGGGCGTCACCATGCAACTCCCTCTGGATGACAAGCACACTTACACTCGCGATTACCTCGAATCGCAACTGGCCATCATGATGGGCGGGCGCGCGGCGGAGGAAATCTTCCTGAACCATATCACCACGGGGGCCGGCAACGACATCGAACAGGCCACTGAAATCTCGCGACGCATGGTGTGCGAATGGGGCATGTCAGACCTGGGTCCCCTGGCTTACGGGAAGCATCAGCAGGAAATCTTCCTGGGGCGTGACCTTGCGACCTCGCGTGATTTCAGCGAGGACACCGCCATCAAGATCGACCAGGAAGTGAAGAAGTTTGTGAACACCGCCTACCTGAAGGCCAAGGACGTCATTACCACTCACCGTGACGCCCTGGTGCGCATCGCGGAAGCTCTGCTGGTCCGGGAGGTGCTCGATGCCAGCGAGGTCAATCTGCTTATTGAAGGAAAACCTTTGCCGGAAGTGGCCCGGCATGTTCCTCCAAAACCTTCCCTACCGGAGACTACGCAGGTCTTGAAGCCTCATCCCGCGCCGGGCTTGCCCTCGCGCGAACGGCCGCAGCCGGCGTGAAAGGCAGTGGTTAGTGGCTAGTTCGAGCGGGATTGGTTAGCGGACTGGCTACCAACCACTAACCACCAACCACTAGTACTACTACGTTAAGTTATTGACCTCCCACAGGAGACGTGCTAAGCTCTGGTCCATGACCGAGAGCGAAATCGAGAAATGTCGAAAGCGCTTGGAACAATTCTTGGCCGACCTGCTGGAGCC
>JBEKUR010000507.1:0-1695 GCA_049514855.1 Terriglobia bacterium | reverse complement strand
TTCCTCTATACACCTGGCTGCCTGACGCTATGGAGGGCCCCACGCCGGTGAGCGCTCTGATTCATGCGGCCACCATGGTGACGGCGGGTGTTTACATGGTGGCGCGCTCGAACGCGCTTTTCATCCTGGCGCCGACGGCGATGGCGCTGGTGGCTGGGATTGGCGCGGCGACCGCCATTTGGGCGGCAAGTATCGGACTGGTCCAAAACGACATCAAGCGCGTGCTGGCCTACTCGACGATCAGCCAGCTCGGGTACATGTTTCTGGCATGTGGTGTGGGGGCGTTCGGCGCAGGAATCTTCCATCTGATGACGCACGCCTTCTTCAAGGCTCTGCTCTTCCTGGGAGCGGGGAGCGTGATTCACGCTTTGAGCGGCGAGCAGGATATGCGCAAGATGGGAGGGCTTTGGAACCGAGTTCCCACCACCGCGAAGACCATGCTCGTCGCTGCGCTGGCCATCAGTGGCGCGCCTCTTTTTTCGGGATTCTTCAGCAAGGATGAAATCCTCTGGAAAGCCTTCTCGAGTCCTTACGGCGGCAAATTGCTTTGGTTCGTCGGCTTCGTCACGGCAGGCCTCACTGCCTTTTACATGTTCCGGCTTTTCTTTCTGACTTTCGCCGGTAAATCCCGCCAGCCGAATGAGGTCGAACACCACATCCACGAATCGCCAAAGGTCATGACGGTTCCTCTCATTTGCCTCGCTGCTGGGGCGCTGGCTGCCGGATACATCGGCTGGCCGAAGATGCTTGGTGGCTCAAATCACTTTGAGCGCTTCCTGGCGCCGGTATTTGAGAATCCCAGGGCGATGCCGGGGTTCGAGTACACCTGGAGGAGCGAATTCGGCCTGATGCTGCTTTCGGTGGCCGTGGCTTTAGCGGGCTTCCTGGTGGCTTATTTCTTGTACGTCGAACATCCGGAAGCCCCTGAGCGAGCGGCTGCCAAGGCTGGTCCGATTTACCAGGTGGTGCTCAACAAGTACTACGTCGACGAACTCTACGATGCGCTTTTTGTGAACCGGACGAAGAATCTCGGCAACGCCCTCGCCGCCTTCGATTTGGGAGTGGTGGATGGAGGAGTCAACGGTGTGGGTTGGTTTACGCGGATGTCCGGGGAACTCTCGCGTTTTTGGGACACCTGGGTAATTGATGGGCTTGTGAACGTGGGGGCGTTTCTGGTCAAGGTCATGAGTTATCCGGTGCGGGTCATTCAGACCGGTCTCGTGCAGAACTATGCCTGGATGATTACGCTGGGTGTGCTGATTTTCATGGTGTATTACTTGGTGCATTTTTGAAAAAGTCGAGAGTCGAGAGTCAAGAGTCGAGAGTCCAGAAGTCGAGAGTTGAGGAGTCGAGAAGTCAAGCAGACGACGGTCGAGAGTCAAAGGTCGAAGGCATAGCGAATTTAACTCTCGACTCTCGACTCTCGACTCTCAACTGCTCTTCCGAGGTCCACGATGGCTTTCTTTCATGACCACATTCTGAGCTTCATCCTCTTTACGCCGGCTGTGGGGTTGATTGCGCTCATGTTTGTACCCGGCGAGAACAAGCAAGCCATCCGCTGGTGGGGCAACATCGCCATGTTCATCAGCTTCCTGGTGTCGCTCCCGCTGGTATTCTGGTTTGCGGGGGAGGCGCCGGATCAGCAGTTCAAATTCCTGGAAATTCATGACTGGATACCCAGCATCGGCGCGCAGT
>JBEKUR010000506.1:0-1697 GCA_049514855.1 Terriglobia bacterium | reverse complement strand
TTCGGGGGTGGTGGGGTGGTGGTGTTGGTAGTACTCGTCGATGAGCAGTTGGAGATCGGCGAGTTTTTCGGAGGGGAGGACGAGAGATTTGGCGTGGATGCCGGTTTTGAGGGCGTTCATGGAGGAGACGGCTTTGCCTGTGACAGAGGTCGGGCCGGTGGATTTTTGGGCGTTACGGCGGTTCGCTTCTATTTGACGGAGGGTTGACATGGTGTGGTTCCGGGGGTTGGCAGGCGGAAGCTAGGAACTTGCAAAATAAACTGTCCGGAGATCTTGGCAGGCCCCGGACGGGTTCGGGGCGCGGGTTTCCGCCCCGAACCTGTTACTTAATCTACGCAGATATGCCAACCGCACGCTTTTCCACGGCCTGCGGGCACACCTCCACCCAGCGGTCACCTTTCGTATCGAGTTTTCCACTTTCTCGCCCCACCTCAGGCGAGTGCCGGCGTATCCTGCGGTGGCCTTGTAGCCAACCAACGTTGGATCTGGTCGGCGGTCAGAGCTAAGATGCCAAACATCAGATGCGTCATCACCTTCGCCCAGCCCCTCACTCGCACCCAGCGACCTCCGAACTCATCTTTCAGGCGCGAGTACACTCGCTCGGCCGTGGTGCGTTCCCGGTAGCGGGCCTTTTCATGCGGCGCGAACTCCTGCTCCACCGTACCGTGTTTCTGGCGGGGAATAATGGGCACGTGGCCAAGCCCCCGACTGTGGCTGCGGATGGCTTCGCTGTCGTAGCCGGCGTCCATCAGGTCATAGCAACTCGTCACCCGTTGAGCCGTTAGCAGCGCCAGCGGAATGGCCACCTGGTTGTCGTTGAGCGAAGCCGAGGTCAACACGCAACTGATCGGGATCTGCCCGTCGGCCACGTCCATGTGCAGTTTGTATCCGGTCCAGTATTCGCGGACACCTTTGCTGTTGGGCTTGCAGCCGACGTTGCAGGCACGCGGCAACTCGGCCATCATCTCGGCCAGTGTCATGGCCCCCGAGGCCTGCCGTTCGATGCGCGTCATCTGCTCTGGATGCTTGGCCGCACCAGCCTTGCGATGTAACCGGCGCGGAGCCTTCGCCTGCGCTGGCTTCGGCGCGGCCTTTTCGCGAGCTTCAATCGCGCTGCCGTCGCGCAGAATGTGGCCCACCAGCCGTTCCGACTGGGTGCGTTGGATGAGCGCGGCGTGTACGCGCTGCGCGAACTCATCACGGGCGAACTCGCTAAAGGCACGCGAAAACACCCATTCCTCGGGTACTTCCGTGGCCCTCTCCCAACCGCACAGACGGCGCAAAATGGGGTCGTGGGCCAGACGGTCAAGCAGCGCCCGCGTGTGCGGAATATTGAAAACCGCCTTGGCCAGAAAGGCGCGTGCCACGCATGCGCGATCATACGCCGGCCGCCCGCGGCCCCGCCTGCGGTACACCAAGCCGTCCAGTTGCAGCAGGGACAGAGCCCGCACGAAAGCCTGATGGTGATCGCCCAGCGGCCCCAGTTCCTCGGTCAGGACGGGGAAAAGGTGGCCTTGGAGAAGTTGTGAAAAAGTGCCGAGGAAAGCGGTTATGCTATTCATGGTGGGCGGCGAGTTCAAGAGAAATCTTGCTCATTACAAATATTCTATTGCCTCGCCGCCCCGCCGAATACATTTCCCCTCGATTTTGTTTTGTACCGACACCAACCAGGGGCTCTGGATCCGGAATTTTGCAAG
>JBEKUR010000505.1:0-1710 GCA_049514855.1 Terriglobia bacterium | reverse complement strand
TTGCCCGCAAGACAGGCAAGAAGCGCGTGACTTACGACCTCCCCCAACTTAAAGAGATTCTCGAAGAAACGTACGGTGTGATTGTCTACCAGGAACAGGTCATCCAGATCTTTAACAGAGTCGCCGGATTCACTCTCGGCGAAGCGGATGTGGTTCGTCGCGCCATGGGGAAGAAGAAGCACGAGGAAATGGTGGCGAACCGGGAGAAGTTCCTGGCAGGCGCGAAGAAAAACAATGTTCCCGCAGCGAAGGCAGCGAGACTGTGGGAACTGGTGGAACAGTTTGCGGGTTACGGCTTCAATAAATCGCACTCGGCCGCCTACGCTCTGGTGGCCTATCAGACCGCCTATCTCAAGACGCATTACCCCATCGAGTTCATGTCGGCGCTCCTCTCCTCAGAAATCGGGAACCAGGACAAGTTGACGAAATACCTGAATGAATGCCGGGACATAAACATCCCGATCCTTCCTCCGGACGTCAATTCGAGCGATCTGGTCTTTACGCCGGCAGGGAACAGCATCCGGTTTGGGCTTACGGCGATCAAGAACGTTGGGGCCGCAGCTATCGAATCCGTGCTGGCCGCAAGACGCAAACTCGGGCGCTTTGATACGCTCCTGCAATTCTGCGAGAATGTGGACTTGCGCCTGTTGAATAAGCGCGTCATCGAGAGCCTCATCAAGGCGGGGGCCTTCGATTCGCTGGGCGCTCGCCGCTCCCCGCACATGGCAGTATTGGACCGAGTCATGGACCTTGGCCAGAAGCGGCAGCGCGAAACTGATAGCGGCCAGCATGGTTTGTTCATGGGAGATGCGAACGTCGAGCCACCGCCGCCTCTTGATTTGCCCGACGTGCCGGATTGGACAGAGTCGGAGCGACTGGCAGGCGAAAAAGAGGTCTTGGGTTTCTATGTCACCGGCCACCCTCTTGAAAAATACATGGGACGCCTGGCCGCGATCACGCGTCACGATAGTTCATCATTGGAGGAACTGGCGCACGAGTCGCCGGTGACTTTGGGCGGAATCCTGACCAACTTGCGTGTCCGGCCCAGCAAGAAGGGCGATCTTTGGGCCAGTGGCATGCTGGAGGACAACCGAGGATCGGTGGAGTTGCTTGTCTTCCCGCAAGCCTATCAGCAGCTTCAAGGCGTCCTGAAGCGCGACGTAGCTCTCCTGATTAAAGGGCGAGTACGCCACGAAGAGAACCAGCGGACCAAAGTGGTGGTGAATGAAGCACGGCCGCTCGATGCAGCGGTGAACGGCGCGCAGTCCCGGCTCCGGATTCGAGTCAATCTTGCCGAGGCCCGAGAAGGCCTCGCCGGAGAACTGGCAGATTTGCTAGCTGCCCACCCGGGCAGCGATCCGGTGATCTTGGAACTCACACGCCCCGGGGATTTCGTAGCTAATCTTCGTCTGACACGCACGCGTGCTGTGAAGGCGGATGAGGAAGTAATCAGTCGGTTGCGGGCGCTCTGCGGCGAGTCTGCCATTCTGGTCGAGAAGCAGGAGTGAGAAAAAGTCGAGAGTCGAAAGTCGAGAGTCGAAAGTCAAGAGTCGAGAGTTGAGAATGAACAGTCGCGAGTCACCCCGTCCGTATTCCAGCCCTCTCCCCCTTGGGAGTCTGTGTGGCAACTGAGGGGTGAGAGGGCCAAGAAGTTGGTTGGATCGGTTGGCATCATGATATTTCTACGAATCTCTCGCGTCGCAGCTCTGC
>JBEKUR010000504.1:0-1713 GCA_049514855.1 Terriglobia bacterium | reverse complement strand
TCCTCGCTGCCATGAAGGCGGGCGTCACCGCGCAAGGAAAAGGGGAGCTCGTGGCTATGTAACGCGGCAGGCCACCCAACGTGTCACGCTTAAATCAGGACAGTAGCCCCGTCAGCGGTTGGCTGTAGGAACCGGTGTACCGTTCACTGTCGACCGTCAACTGCACTTGCCAGCGGAATGCTGGGCAGGCGATCAATGAGGTTCTCCAAGTCGTCCAGGCAAACGTTCGGATCGATATTCCTCTGTTGAAGATTGGGCAGGAATAGATTAAAGTTCGCCGCAAAAAAACGCTTTCCTTCATCCTTTTGGCCTAGCTGCGCGAATTCGGCGGCCAGAGTTTGCGAGAGTCGAAGCGAGGGGCTCTTTTCCTGACGCCACTTGGTAAGATTCTGACGCAGGATACCGGTGAGGTAGTCTGCATACTGGTTTGTTTGGTCAACGTATTGGCCGTTGGTGGATGCGTAGATCGAGAGCACGTCGGCCGCGTCCGAGTGGTCGGAACAGCTTGTAATGTAGGGACGGTGGGCCACACATTCCCAACTCTTATCTTTATGGATGTTGCGGATTTCCAAGCCCTCGAAAGGTAAGCCATCCAAGCCATCGATTCGACCCAGGACTGCCACTGCTTCTTTGCCTAATTCGAGGATGGTGGCCGCGGTGCAGCAGTGGTCCCCGCCCGAATACTGGCCTACCACAACGTCCGGCACACCATTCCCCGTCAGGCTCTTGGTGTATTCCGAGCGGCTACGGCTACCTGGGACGGGAAGCCCATGACGCCCGTTGAAGTCGTAAAGAGTCGTCCAGGGGTCTCTTGATCCTTCCAGGGTCTCCAGCTTAAAGGCCGGTTGGTTATTCCGGTCGTAAACGACAAACAGGCCAGAAGCGAAAACCAGTGAAGCGGGGCTCCGCCGGTATAAGGCGGCGCGATAGCTCTCCAGTCGATAGGTTTTCAATCTCTCGTATCCAACCAAATCCGGTACTTGCCCGCGTATTCCTGTGCTGGTGAGGATAAAATCCTCGGCTGAAGATGCCACCTCCTTCAGGCTGGCCGGATTCCACTGTCGCTGGATCGCCACAAAGGTCAGAACCACGACCACGGCAAGCGCGAGAGAGATCACACTTTCACCCTTGTGCATATCCCCTCAACCCTTCGGCGGAACGAGGCAACTGCCGCCGCAATCAAACCATTCTATTTAATCACGTCTCTGCAGGATTGTCATGAACGCGCGATTGTGTGGCAGGGTCGCGTCAAAGTCGCGGCAGAGCCGCTTTGGGATGTTACCCTTCGGAGAATTTGACGCGACCCTGGCTTGTTTGGAGTGACTCAGTTTGATGTCGGCGCGGCTTTCCAAAACGCCCGGGACGCGTGGAACGGCGCTTGAATTTTGTTTAGGGGGTCTTGTGCTCGTCCACAACGGGCACCCAGGCAGGGCGCCCCAATGAATAGCCGCCAAAACCACCAAACTGGCTCACGGGCTAAATGTGGCTGATGGTTCTTATTCCGAAGTCTTGGCCGCGCCCCGCCGGAAGGAGTCCAGCAGCCAGCTAGCCTCTGCCTGTTGATGGCGAAGAATGTAGAAGTTGCCATCGTCTGCCAAAACCTTGAAACAGTGATAGCCAATGCCATACCACTGATCCAGGACCTCTTTTACTTCGATTACCTGTCCACCGGGCTTGTCTGCGAAGCTGAAACGGAGGGGCCGTTCATCCGCC
>JBEKUR010000503.1:0-1715 GCA_049514855.1 Terriglobia bacterium | reverse complement strand
CAGGCGCATTACCTGTTGGGCCTCGCCCGCAAAAAACAAGGTATGACGGGATTGGCGAAGGCTGAATTCAGCCGCGCCTTGGAACTGGCCCCGGGTCTCTGCGATGCGCTTCGCGCTTTGGCAGAAACGGCCGATGCAGATCGTGATTGGCCAAGGGCCATCGCCGAGTATCAGAAGTATCTTGCCTGGAGACCGAAAGACGACGCGGCGCAAAAAGCGCTCTCCCTGGCGGAGGAGAACCTGAAGCGGAAATAACCCCGTAATCTCTATCCCAATTAAGAACCCGTCCATTGACGGGGATCGGTGTGAAAATTGGTTGATGGCACGTGTGGACGCGGAAGGCGGGGCTCGATCAAAGCGCTTTTCCAATCGCCCGAGGCGCGCCAGCAGTTTCAGCAGCGTGCTTTTGCCCTTGCTGATACGGCCGAGTAGCATCCCTTGTGCGTCGCCAGAACCTGTGCCATAACGCCTTCAACTGCTCCGAGATAAGCCGCTGGTGGTATACTGCTTTGCCATCAGTATTTTGACGCGAAAGGACACGGGCCATGAGAAGACTCATTCTGACGATTCCTTGTTTGCTGGGCTCGGGTAGCCTCTGTCTGGGGGGAAGCGGGAAAGCCCCTGCTGTTGCGGCAGCCCTCGGTCAGCCGCAACCAAATCGTTTTCAGCTACGCGGGTAGCCTCTCGATCGCCGGCCGGGAGGGTGGTCAAGCGCGGCGGCTGACCACGGGCGCCCACGAGAGCCATCCAGCCAGAACGAGATTTTCGGTATCGCCTTGGGCACGGGTTTAGGCCTCATGCAGGACGCGCTCTCGCACGGTTACCTCGGTATGTTCGGAATGGCGAAAGCCCTGGTCGGCTATCTGGCTGCCTCTGCCGCTATCCGGTTCAACTTTGAATCGCTTTTCGCTCGATCCGTGGTGACCGCTTCCCTGATCCTACTCCACAACCTCTGCATGGCAGGGCTTCAGCACGCCTTGCTGGACTCACCACCCGCCTTCCTTCCGCTAGATTTAGTGAGCGCGGTTCTGGTGAACGTGGCCCTCAGCCTGATCCTCTTCCCGGTGCTGGACCGCTTCCGGCAGCCAACCTGAACTACAGTGACAAATGACGAGTGACAAGGGACTAGCGGAATTCAGGAGCCAGGAGGCAGGAGTGAAGAGAGCGAGTGCTGGGGCAATTCTGAATAGTGAATTGTGAGTTGAGGAAGCCTGGCGGCCAGCGGCGTGCCAAGCAAACCCTGGGGCCGCAATTCACAATTTACGATTCACCATTCACTATTGATAATTGCGCTTCTCCCTCCTCCTCCGTGTCGTGCTAAGATGTCGCTCTGGCCCGACTCGATTGAAAGACGTTACAGGCCACCTCAAGGAGGATTTTCCCATGGCAACAACTTTAGGCGTCATTATCGGCAACCGTGGTTTCTTTCCCGCTATCCTGGCCCGCGATGGGCGGGAAGAAGTTTTGCGCACTCTCGAGCAGCAAGGCTACAAGAGTATCTGCCTGACTCCGCAAGAAACAAAATACGGCTCAGTTGAAACCCTTCAGGACGCGCGTAAGTGCGCGGACCTGTTCAAGCAGCATGGTGACGAGATTGACGGTATCCTCGTCAGCCTTCCCAACTTCGGCGACGAGCGCGGCGTGGCCAACACCATCCGCATGTCGGGGTTGGAAGTGCCCGTCCTGATCCAGGCTTTTCCGGATGAGCCGGGCAA
>JBEKUR010000502.1:0-1720 GCA_049514855.1 Terriglobia bacterium | reverse complement strand
GCTAGTCTGGTCTAGCCCGGAAAATTCGTAAAGGTTGAAGGCGCGAGAAGCCTGTTGTGCTACAAACAGGTTGTCTAGACTGCGTTTGAAGCAACAAGAAAGGCTTCCCGCGTGTTTGAAGATAGCACGACACAGTGTCTGTTGTTCCCCGAGATTTTCGCCAAGCCCGCCGTGTTGCAGTTTGATCAACTGAATGGCAGTTCCGATGGCGGAGCCATCCTGCTGAAGGCTGCTGACCGCCGCTACGGATTGATCGAAGCTCTGGCCGGATGTCTGCGCGACAAGCGGCAAGCCGGCAAGGTCGATCACTCCTTGCGCGAATTGTTGGCCCAGCGTGTGTTCTCGATTGCCTGTGGCTATCCGGACGCCAACGACTCGGCCCGCCTGTCTGCCGACCCCATTCACAAGATGTTGCTCGACCGCGATCCGGTCACGGGCCGTGATCTGGCTTCGCAGCCAACTCTGTCGCGCTTTGAAAACTCTATCCGACCGAGAGAACTCTATCGTCTGGGTGAAGCACTGGCCGACAGCGTGATCGAGCGCCATGCCCAGCGATTGGGTGGGCGCGCCCGCCTCGTCACCATCGACCTGGACCCGACCGACGACCCAACCCATGGCGCACAGCAATTATCATTTTTCAACGGACATTACGACAGCTGGTGCTACCTGCCGGTGATGGGATTTGTGAGTTTCAATGACGAAGCCGAACAGTATCTGTGCGCAGCCGTGTTGCGCCCCGGCAACGTGACCGCTGCGATAGGAGCAAAGGGGATTCTGCGTCGCCTGATCAATATGATCTCCTACAGCTTTCCCGGTGCACGTATCCGAGTTCGCCTCGACGGCGGCTTCGCGCATCCCGATCTGCTCGACTTTCTTGAGGGAGAGAACAACCTTGAGTACGTCATTGCGATGGCCAAAAACGCAGTGTTGAAGCGCAAGGCTAAACCGGCCATGCGGCAGGCCCGCAGACTTTCGCGTCAGAGAGGGAAGACCGAACACGTTTACGGCGAAGCCAACTATGCGGCCCGGACATGGCCGCAACAACGTCGCATCATCATCAAGGCAGAGATCGTGCGTGCCGAGGGTAAGAAGCCAAAAGACAACCCTCGCTTTGTCATCACCAACATGAAGCAGAGTTCACAATGGCTCTATGAAGAGGTGTACTGCCAGCGTGGGGAAATAGAGAATCGAATCAAAGAACTGCACGACCTCCAGATTGACCGCACCAGTTGCAGCGACTTCTGGGCCAACCAGCTTCGTGTCTTGCTGACCGCCGCCGCATATGTACTGATGCAGGAGCTACGTCTGAAAGCCGCGCACACCAGCTGTGCCCGAGCTCAGGTCTGGACACTCCGCGAACGTCTGCTGAAACTGGGTGCCCGTGTGCTGGTTTCGGTTCGCCGCGTGGTCGTGCATCTACCCGCGTCGTTCCCGTTCCTACCCACCTTCCGGCAAGTGGCGCTGGCACTCGGCGCCTCGCCGGGATGACGCGGGCTCACCCTGCCCGAAACATAAATTTCAAAGTTTGCGTAGACCATGATGAGGAAAAGCTTTGCCGGAAAGTCCAGTCGCACCAATTCCCCACACGCTCAAGCTCACCGCCCCCGACAATACAACCAACCTCACGCTGCTACGAGCGCCTTCGCCTTAAAATCGCGGCACCAACCATCACTCGCGTCACCTTCACGAATAAAGCAGGCTAGGGGCAAGAGATGCAGCT
>JBEKUR010000501.1:0-1723 GCA_049514855.1 Terriglobia bacterium | reverse complement strand
CTTGTGCATTCTTTTGCCTCGGCTTGCCCCGCCAGGAAATCCCGCGCGCCCGGATCTTTGCGAGCGCCGAGCACAAAGCATGGTGGAAACACAGGCGCGCCAGCCTTGGTCTCGCACCTGGCGATGGTTACGTCATGATTCACCCCACAGCGCTTTATGCGACCAAGCAATGGGCGGCGGTGAAGTTTGCGCAACTCGCCGCCGCCCTGGAGCGAGAAATGGGCCTCAAGCCCGTTTTTTCATGTGGCCCTGGTGAAGGTGTAGTCCTCGACGCTATCCAGAATGCTTCGGGTTCTCCTATCCGGCGGCTGGAAGGTATGCGCCTGGGTCAATTCACTGCTGCCTTGGCTGACACGCGTCTATTCGTTGGGAATGACAGCGGACCCGCGCATATGGCCGCGGCCCTTTCACGGCCCCTTGTAGTTATCTTCGGTTCCTCGAGTTCGACCATTTGGGGACCTTGGCCGCGACACACCTCAAATCCTCCGGCGCAGGTGGTTCAGAACTTTTATGAATGTAACCCTTGCTCCGGCGACCAGTGCTACCGCTTTGATCGCCCGAAGTGTATCCTTTCAGTGAGTCTTGAGCAGGTCAAGTCAGCCGTGGAGACCGTGCTGGCTCAGTCAGCAGGGACCGGTACGGAATAGTGAATAGTAAATTGTGAATGGTGAATTCTAAATTGAATACAGCAGTCAGGGCCCCTGGGCGGGACGCGCAAAGCAAACGCCGCGTCCGCGATTTACCATTTACTATTCACTATTTATAATTCTGCTTGTGACTCGTCACCAGGCAAACGCCGCTTGCAGATCAGAGGCACGATGAACAAACAACAAATCCGCCTTTCGCGCATTGTTCGAGGATTCCAAGGACGAAGGGTCGCCGTCTTAGGCGATTACATACTGGATGAATTGCTGCGTGGGGAAGTCACGCGCATCTCTCCGGAAGCGCCGGTGCCGGTGGTTCTCATTCAGGATCCCAGCACGGGAAGAGACTATCCGGGGGGCGCAGGGAACGTGGCAGTGAATATCGCCTCATTGGGCGGAAGGCCAATTCCCTACGGGGTCGTCGGTAATGATCAAAGCGGCAAGCGACTGCGGGCGTTGCTCAAGAGTCGCCACATCCCCACCGGCACACTCGTTTTCGAACGCCGGCGGATGACACCTCACAAAGTCCGCATCGCTGCCCATCCCCATCAACTCCTCCGCCTGGACTTCGAGAGACCGGAGCCCATAGCAAGGAAGACTGTAGAAAAGCTCGCCCGGAATTTCGCGCTTGAGGCGGGACGGCTGGATGCGCTGATTATTTCCGATTATCGTAAAGGAACAGTAACAACCGAACTCTGCAACCAAGTGAAAGTCCTGGCTCGCCAGCGCCGCATACCGGTGTTTGTGGACCCCAAGCCCGAGCACCCGGAGATTTGTCGCCACGCCACCGTGGTCACTCCAAATCTGCACGAGGCGGAATTAATGGCCCACGCACCGCTACGCAATCGGCATGACCTCGAAATCGGTGGGCAGCGGTTGCGCGCGGAACTCGACTGCTCCTCTCTCCTCATTACCCGAGGCAGCGAGGGAATGGTGCTCTTTGAGCCGAATAAGGAAGGGCAGGAAATCAAGAGCCTGCCTCGGCCGGTTTACGATGTAACGGGTGCGGGTGATACCGTCCTCGCCGCCCTGGCGCTGGCCTTCATTTCCGGAGCCTCCGTGAGGGAAGCCGCAGAACT
>JBEKUR010000500.1:0-1729 GCA_049514855.1 Terriglobia bacterium | reverse complement strand
GCTTGCTTCGCAGTGCAACGACGCCTATTGGCATGGAGTTTTCGGCGGCCTTTATGCCCCCCACCTCCGCAGCGCCTTGTTTCGCAACCTGATTCGGGCCGAGGTTTTGTTAGACAAGGTCGAAGGCCTCACCAGCAATCCTTCTATGTGTGTCAAGCGGGAAGACTTTGACGTGGATGGGCATGAAGAGGTCCTGCTCGATCATCCGACCGTCGGGATGGTAGTTCGTCCCGCGGACGGCGGGACAGTCTCCAGCCTGCGTTTCAAACCAGCGCACGTCGAGCTGGTGAACTCTCTGATGCGCCGCCCGGAAGCCTATCATGCCCTGGTGCGGAAGCACGTAGGATCAAAGGAACCCCCCAAGGAAGGGCCCGCTTCCATTCACGATATGGTCTTGAGCAAAGAGGCCAACCTCGAGGGCTTGCTGCGCTACGATCGCTACGCACGACACATGTTCCGGACCTACGTTTTCTCCGCCATGAAAGGGTGGCGTGATTTCAGTTTGCTGCGCCTGGACGAAAATGAAGTCCTGGCCTGTGGACCCTGGAAACAGTCTGCTGGCCGCACTCTTCCCGGCGTCCTCCGGCTTGAGAACTCGGCGCCTAGCCAGCTCGGCGATTGCGTGATGCAAATTGAGGCGCGAAAAACTTTGACTACCAAGGTGCAGGGCGCCACGTGCTGGATCGAATGCAAATCCTCACTTTCTGCCGACCAGCCCTGCCCGGCCAAAACGGCGCTGGGCGTGGAACTGGTCATCAACCTTCTGGCCCCGGCTGCCCCCGACCGTTATTTCACCGCCAACGGAGTGCGGCGGCCACTCGATTTCCGCGGCGAAATTGATTCCTCCAACCTGACATTGGTGGATGAATGGCAACGCGTGAAAATATCCCTGGACGCCCAGCCAAGACCCCGCTGGTGGATTGTCCCCATTGAGACCATTTCCCAATCGGAACTGGGTTTCGAGCGGGTTTACCAGGGCTCTGCCATTCTCGCCGTATGGAAGATCGACCCAGCTTCGTGGCGAGACGTCACGGGCGTGCTGCGGGCGGAGGTGACTCCTTGGGCTGGACCTGCTCTGGACGACGACAATGGAGCATGAAAGCTTGAAATTTGCGCGCCAGCCTGATAAATTGCATCCCCTGGGAGGCTGATAATGGCCATCGCGAAAGAGCTGCTGGATATTCTTGTCTGCCCGTTGTGTAAGTTGCCGGTTAAACTCACACCCGACGGTCAAGGGCTCAGGTGCGGCCAATGCCGGCGCGTCTACCCCATTAAGGAAGACATCCCGGTAATGCTTATCGATGAAGCCAAGATCGAAGCGGAGTGAAGCCAGCGAGGCGCCCTCCTGGGGTTAAAGTTATGACGCCGGCTTCCCTCCTCCCCGACCTTCCTGCCAATTCCCGAATTCTGGTCATCCGGCTCCGCTCGATTGGTGACATCGTTCTTCTTACGCCTGCCTTACATCTGCTTAAAGCTTGGCGGCCCGACCTATTCGCCTCCGTGCTTGTCGAGCCGCGCTTTGGGGAACTTCTGGAAGGCAATCCGGACGTAGACGAGATTCTCTCCCCTGGCGAAGGTTCCATCAAAGCAGCCTCGCACCTGAGCGCGGCGCTGGGGCTCCGCCGGAAAAGGTTTGCGGTTTGTATTAACCTCCACGGCGGCCCCACCAGCAGGTTCCTGACCAGGATGTGCGGAGCCCGCATTAAGGTCGGCTTCGAGCACTTCCGCT
>JBEKUR010000499.1:0-1732 GCA_049514855.1 Terriglobia bacterium | reverse complement strand
GGAGGGGTCGTCCCCTGCCATCTTGACATACCCACCAAAAGGAAGGGCGCTGATCCGGTAATCGGTAT
The DNA here is from genome assembly GCA_049514855.1 of Terriglobia bacterium. GTDB lineage: Bacteria > Acidobacteriota > Terriglobia > UBA7540 > UBA7540 > CAVROP01. The sequence goes on along the minus strand of JBEKUR010000499.1, from coordinate 1,664 downwards.
CCCCTCGGGTCAAATGCAGCAGTCGTTTGCCGAAGCCCAATGAAAAAACCAACACCCGGACCCCAAAGAACTTGGCCGCCAGGAAGTGGCCAAGTTCATGGACAAAGATCATCAGTCCCAGGACCAGGACTACCACCACCGCATCCGTAATGAAGCTTCCGGCCATAATGCCGCTGATTCTCCCTATCGTGCAGGCGTTGTCACAAGCTCCAGGGCACGACGTCGGGCTTCGTGGTCACATTCAAGAACGTCGTCCAAGGAGCTGCATGATTGTGCGTGCGTCGTTTGTTCCAAAACTCTCTCGATCACTCGAGGGATATCCGAAAAGCGCAGCCGATGGGCTAGAAAGGCTTCGACGGCTACCTCGTCGGCAGCATTCAAGGCGCAGGGCAAGGAGCCCCCCTTGCGCAAAGCCTCCCGAGCCAAATCCAGACACGGGAAACGCCGCGTGTCGGGCGCTGCAAAACACAATTTGCTCAGTGCAGTCAGATCCAAGCCCTGTGAATCACCGTTCATGGCCAGTCGGTCCGGATAATTCAGCGCATACTGGATCGGCAGACGCATATCAGGGACCGACATCTGGGCCATCACAGATCCATCTCTAAATTCTATCATGGAATGAACGACTGATTCGGGATGAATAAGGACGTCGATCTTCTCCGACGGGAAACCAAACAGCCAGTGGGCCTCGATGATTTCCAGGCCCTTATTCATCAGCGTGGCAGAGTCGATCGTGATGCGCCCACCCATCTTCCAGATGGGATGCTGCAAGGCCTCTTCGGGGGTTATGCGGTCAAGATGCTTGCGAGGGGTTTTGAGAAAAGGGCCACCGGAAGCGGTCAATATGAGACGGCGGACTTCCGCATGGCTTCCCGACCGAAGACACTGATGGATGGCGCAATGTTCGCTGTCCACAGGCAGGATTTCGGTTCCCCGCTCCCTCGCCGCGCGTGTGACCAACTCACCTGCCGCGACAAGAACCTCCTTGTTCGCCAGCCCGATTCGTTTTCCAGCCTGGATCGCTTTATAGGTCGCAACCAGCCCCGTCGTCCCGTGGGAAGCAGACACGACAGTATCAACCTCAGAATGCGTCGCGGCCTCGCTTTGCCCGCTCACTCCACAGGCGACTTGGACGGTTGGGGAAACTCCGAGATTTCGAAGTCGCTCGCGCAGGGGCTCAATCGACTCCGAATTCCCGACCACCACCAGCTTGGGAGCGAAATCGCGGACTTGCTGGGCGAGCAACTCCAGGTTCTTTCCGGCGCAGAGGGCGACCACATGAAATCGGTCCGACGCATTCTTGACGACACAAAGACATTGCCGCCCAATCGAACCCGTGGAGCCCAGAATACACAAACCCTTGGTCATCGCCAAACATCCATAATCGCTAGAGCGAGCCACAGAACGGGTGCGCCAAACAACAGGCTGTCCACCCTGTCGAGCAAACCACCATGGCCCGGCAACGCGGCCCCCGAGTCCTTCAAGTTGGCGCCGCGCTTCATTGCGGATTCCGCCAGATCCCCGATCTGCCCAAACAGTGCTATCAAGCCTGCTAACAGGATAACTGTTTTCAAGCTGGCTGTCTGCCAGAACAAGCGGGCAAATCCCCAAGCGACCAGAAGGCTCCCCACAAATCCTGCCAGCGATCCCTCCAGGGTCTTTTT
>JBEKUR010000498.1:0-1745 GCA_049514855.1 Terriglobia bacterium | reverse complement strand
ATCAACCCTTCTTGATCCCTGCCAGAGGTCCTGGCGTTGAATGCCTTGCAAAACTCCATAATGTTCACGCCGTGCTGGCCCAGCGCCGGTCCAGCGGGAGGAGCGGGGGTAGCTTTGCCCGCAGGGAGTTGGAGCTTCACCATCGCCTGGACTTTCTTTGCCATGTCCTTCTCCTAGAAACTGGAAGATCGAAACTCGAAAACCGAAATTCGAAACTCGAAAACCCATTTAAGACTGCAAACTGCATTTTCCAATTTCGCGTTTCGAGTTTCGAATTTCGAATTTCCATGTCAGATCTTTTCCACTTGATAAAAATCCAATTCCACCGGGGTGGAGCGGCCGAAAATCGTAACCATGACCCGCAACGTGGAACGCTCATCATGGATCTCGTCAACAATCCCATTGAAGTCCTTGAAGGGACCCTCGGTAATCTTGACGCTCTCGCCCTTGTCATACTTGAGCCTCGGCTGGGGGTGTTCCGCAGCCACCTCGACCTTGTGAACAATCCGGTCCACTTCGTCGGGGGCCAGGGGACTAGGCCTTTGTCCGGAGCCGACGAATCCCGTGACCCGGGGCGTTTCGCGCACCATGTGCCAGGTATCGTCATTCATTTCCATATCCACCAGCACATAGCCCGGAAAGAAAAGCTTGGCGGTCACCACTTTCTTCCCCTGGCGCGTTTCGAGGACGTCCTCGGTGGGGACCATGATCTCCCCGAACTGCTCGGTGAGCCCGGCGGCCTCAATACGGCTCTTCAGGGTTTCCGCCACTTTCTTCTCAAAACCAGAGTAGGTGTGAATGATGTACCAGTTCTTTGCCATGCCTGTCTTTGGTCCACTGAAATATGGAGAGACATGCTCTCCACCGCTCCGCGCCAGCCCATCCCTAGCCGCGATGCAAGAAGTACCGCAATGCCCTGGAAACGGAGAGCGAAAATGCCTGGTCGCAAATCCAGAAATAGAATCCGAAAAGAAAGGTGGTGATAAGCACCATGACCGTCGTGCCGTAGATTTCTTGTTTGCTTGGCCAAGTCACGCGCTTCATCTCCGTCCGAACGTCGGACATATACTCCCGAACCTGAACCCAACTACTCTTCTCAACACCGACCTGCTCGCTCATGGTTTCCTTTGTACTCCAACAGGCCCACGCTTCGTGCTTGGGGGGCGCTGGCAGGGGCGGAGGGATTCGAACCCCCACGTCCGGTTTTGGAGACCGGCAGTCTAGCCGTTGAACTTACGCCCCTTTAAGAACAGTGACAAGTGGCCAGTGACAAGTGACAAGCAAAACAAACCGCCCGCTTCTTGCTCGTCACTTGTCACTCGTCACTTCACTTCTTTGTGCACTGTGTGGTGCCGGCACGCAGGGCAGAACTTCTTGAGCTCCAGCCGGTCCTGCGTCTTTTTCTTGTTCTTCGTCGTCGTGTAGTTGCGGTTCTTGCACTCACCGCATTGCAACGTGATGATTTCGCGCATCGCTCTCCGAGCCTTTAGCGTTTAGCTTGTGTTCCGCCGACCGCTGCCGGTCGACTGCGGACTGCCCTTACTGAATGATCTCGGTGACCGAACCGGCGCCCACCGTGTGTCCACCCTCGCGGATGGCGAAGCGCAGCCCTTTCTCCATGGCGATGGGCGTGATCAGCGCAATCTCCAGGTTCACGTTATCCCCCGGCATTACCATCTCTGTCCCCGCCGGCAGCGTCGCCACCCCCGTCACGTCTGTGGTGCGAAAGTAAAACTGCGGCCGGT
>JBEKUR010000497.1:0-1749 GCA_049514855.1 Terriglobia bacterium | reverse complement strand
CGGCGCGGTGGAATTAGTATGGACGGCCAACTCGGAGAAGGACCTGGCCGGGTATTATGTTTACCGGCGTGAAAACGGTGAGCAACCCAAGAAGCTGAATAAGGAACTGCTCCGAACCCCCATCCTCCGCGATGTCAGCGTCCAGCCGGGCCACATCTACTTCTATCAGGTGACAGCGGTGGATCTTTCGAACAATGAAAGTCAACCCTGCGAGGAGATCTCAGTCGAAACTGGAAACTAAAAATCAGAAAGCAGAAATTAGAAATCAGAAACCAGAAAACAGGACCTGCTGTTTCTGATTTCTAATTTCTGCTTTCTAGTTTCCCTACGATGAACAGGCGCTTGGAAAAGCACTATCGTCTGTCTGGGGTCGAAGACTTCGCCGGGTCTCCGCGTTTCCGCTTGCGCGCGATCCTTGGTTCGCTAGCCGCCTTCGTTGTCCTTTGCCTTCTTCACTACCCACTGCTTCGTCTGCCCTACTACTGGGACGAGGCTGGGTACTACATACCCGCCGCGATGGACTTCTACAGCTCGGGACAGTTGGTTCCCAGCAGCACCCTTCCCACGGGACACACTCCCCTGGTCATCATCTATCTGGCTTTGGCATGGCGAGCGTTTGGGTTTTCACCCTTGGTGACACGTGCGGCGATGATCGTTTTTGCCGCAGGCACACTCACGGGCGTTTACGCGCTCGGACGCCGCGTCGCCAATCGGGAGATCGGATGCTGGAGCGTACTGCTCCTGGCGCTCTCGCCCCTATTCTTCGCGCAGAGTGTGCTGGCTCATCTCGATCTTGCCGCAGGATTGTTCACTTTGCTGGCGCTCTTGGCGCTGCTTGACGAACGTCCCTGGCATTTCGCACTGGCCTCCGCGTGTGCCGTCCTGAGCAAAGAAACTGCGGTGGTTCTGCTGCCCGTTGCCTGGATCTTTTCGTGGTGGCAGCACAGAAGAGCGGCCAGTTCCCTGCCCCGCGCCTGGTGGGTTGTCTATTTCGCTCCCCTCGTAGTGCTGGTTGCCTGGGCGGGTTTCTACCACCAGGCAACGGGATTCTGGACGGGCAACCACCAATATCTTCGGTACAACCTCTACTCCACGCTCAACCCGGTTCGGATGTTATTGACTTTGCTGCGTCGTCTTTATGAAACCTTCGTGGGCGGATTCAATTGGCTCCTGACTGCCGGCGCCATAGCGGGAATTCGGTGGGCGCCGAGGAACAAGATTGGCGCGGCTCTTGAAACACCTGTCATTCCCGCGAAAGCGGGAATCCACTCCGCAAACCTCGGGAAATGCGCTGCCAACGGATTGGATTCCCGCTTTCGCGGGAACGACAGGGCGCGCGCTACGAGTGAGGAATCGTGCGGGCATCCGTCAGCCGACGGACCTGCCCCTCGGGTTTCGGAAGAGTCCGTCCAGAATCAGCCGCGACCGAGTATTCTGCGCAGGTTTGTTTTTCTTGGGGGCTGGCTCACAACGGCTTATCTGGTGATGCTCAGCATGGTGGGTGGTGCTGTCTTACCTCGCTACCTGCTGCCAATCTTTCCGCCGCTTGTTTTGATCGCCGTGATCCTGATATGGCGGCTGCCGCGGCCGGCGGCCCGATCTATTATGGTGTTCACTGCCGCCTGCTTTGTATGGGCATGGTTTCTGAATCCTCCTTACCCATTTCCCTTTGAGGATAACCTGGCTTATGCGGACTTCATTCGCCTTCATGAGCAGGCCGCACAGTTTCTGGAGGCTCAACCCGGCAAC
>JBEKUR010000496.1:0-1752 GCA_049514855.1 Terriglobia bacterium | reverse complement strand
GAGCAGTATTGTTGAAGCAGTGGCTTCGAGGGATCGAAAGGCTGGATGTACTGGAGTGGGACGCCACTCACCTGCTGTTGGGCAAGAGCTGGGCCGCAGATTGCGCAGATGGCGCAGATTGCCAGAAGGATTTTGAATTTCATCGGATCATCTCCCGCAGGGGCATGGCGCGCCTGCCTTCCGAAGCCTTCGCGCAGGCAGGCCGTGCCCCTACTATCACATTTGCTCGAGGCGAATATCGACATCGAATGTTGGGGTTCCCGTTATGGTCACCGTCCAGGTGACGGTTGTGCCGTTCAGGGCGCGCACATTCTGAGCCAGACTGGCCACACTCGCGCTGCCAAGGGTGCCATCATTGATGGTGACTGAAATGGATTGCGTGGTGCTCGATGTATCCGTCCAATTCAGCGTGAGCACGGCCGTGCTGCCACTGCCCGCCGCCGATGCATTGATCTCACCCGAAAAGCGATAAAGTTGGGGAGAAGCTCCAACCGTAACCATCGTAGTTGGCCCAATCGCCGCTGCATACCCACTCAGCGTTCCAGTATAAACAATACCAGGTACGCCCTGCCCCGCAAGTGTTGTGCCGGCCAGCTTGTCCACATTCCCGTAGGGATCGAAGGCAAGCTTTTGGGAATTCCCTACATAGACATACTGGGAGCCGCTTGCAGGTACTAGGTAGAGGTTCCCTGTGGTATCCGACTTGACCTTTACCCCGACGTTCCCCAACCATACTTCTCCAAACGACGGGACCGGGGCAGGAGGATAGGTATTGAGCCTGACCTGGACGTTATCAATTTCAATCTGTCCGGCATTCGGCACGGACAAGAAGGCATGGTCGATGCTGCCCTGGACAAGGTCTACCGCACCATCGGCTCCAGGTGTCCCGGTTCCGCTCGGAGCTCCGGTTGCACCAAGAGCGATTTCAAAAAGTCCTGCATTTCCGCCGTTGGCGTTTGTTCCCCCGGAGCCATCGCCGCCATTGCCAGTTTCAAAACTGAAACCCCCGCCGTTGCCCGCAGTGGTGGCGCTGCCCGTGGTCGCTCCGCCAGGCTTGGCAATCTCTGTGAAAAGCGTATCCGCATTGATTCCCGCGCCAGCGCTCGAGCCGGGTGCAGTTCCCTGGAAGGTGTAAGTATCTCCCAGCGGTGCAGTCTGCAAAACCGGCGCTACAGGACTGAGCACGGCATCCATTGTCGGAGTTCTTGGCTTGTTGCCTTTGAAGGCCGGATGGAAAAGGAAAATGCTCACCGGGTCGCCGTCGCCCGCAGCGGCTAGGGCTTGGCCGGCTAAGTAAGTTGTGTTGGGGATTTGACTTTCATAGGCGAATCCACTGTCGGCGCACAGGCCCGCAGTCGGAGTCGAAGTGTCTACCAAGAAATGCCCTTGGGTGATTGCTCCGCTGGCCGTGCAAGTCGAGATCCCCATTTCATCCACTACCACCGGGTTGCCCCCGCTGACCGTGGTCTCCGCGATTCCGTCAATAGCCTCAGTGTAGCCGGACACCGCGCAGATGCCGCCGTTGGTGCTCGAATAATGAACGAGTTGATTGGCGTTCACCGAGCAAGCTGCCGCCACGGTCAGAGTTTTCTTGACTGCGGCGCCCGGAGTGCCGCCGCTGATCGTGTTGCAGATCGCCGCGTGAGTAGTGGTGTTCCATCCCCAGGCATTGGTGGCCCCTGAGCACGACCCGAAAAGCGTGTCCATCGAAATGTAACCGGGAGCGCCTGAGCCAGCTGCGTTGCGGCCAAA
>JBEKUR010000495.1:0-1764 GCA_049514855.1 Terriglobia bacterium | reverse complement strand
TGTTCATCATGTCGGCGTGTTCGGTGAAGGCGGAATTGTGCGTCTGGTAGCCAGCGAAGGACAGCCGGATGTTGGCGAGGGTTTCGATAATCTCATCAAAGGCGCGGGGCAGGTCGCCGGAAGTCAGGCTGCTCCACTGGCCGCTAAGCGTAGAGCCTGACTTGCCGTTCAGGATGTCAATGCCCATCTGGATATCGGTCTGCGAGGTCTGGTCTTGCACCCAGGTGGTGCCGTCGTCGATGGCCTGCTTGACCCAGCCGAGTTTCTTGGAGTCAGGCCACTCGAAGGGCGGGCATTGCCAGTCCTTAAGGTTATCACGCATTGGGTATCCTCTCCTTACCGCGTTTCAAAGCCGCATAAAGTTCAGCTTGCAGTTCATGCAATCTCTTACTTATCCGCCGCACCTCCTGAGATGTAGGCGGCACTTCATTGAGTCGGTGCGCTGCGGTCAAACGCCACGCTGTCTTATTAGAGCTAAATTCAACTGGCTGGCCGTACCCGCACCACTTGCAGTGCATGTACCTAAGTGGCGATAGATAATTATATGGCCTCCAGCGTTGCGTAACTGGATAAGGAGATATATAAGGTGCATAGTGTAAATCAACGTGATGCAAAAGGCGCATCAAGACACAATATAGGTAATACCACAAGATCTTACGGAAAGACTGCCATGCATCTCTCGCGCCTATGTTCAAAGGGTTATCCCTCATTATGAGAGTCCTTCATTGTGGAAGTTGGCATAGCGCAGGTGTCACCCTCACGCACACACATGTCGGTGATGCCCTTAGAACGGGGTTTATAGACCATATAGGGAATGTCGTCAAAATGCAGCAAACGGCGAGTTTGATCGACTATATTCTCATCTTCCATTACGCGACCTCCACTTTCTTAGGCGCAGGCGCGAGCGGCTGCTCGTGCTCCTGCATGAAGGCGACACCATAGACCGAGTTGCGCTGCAAGATGTCTTCTTTGCGGTCGAGGATAGTCAGACACTGCTTGATGAAGTCGCGCTCGGCGTTGGAGCAATCGAGCGAGAGCAGGCGGCGGTTAAGGTTGGCGCGCATATCGGCCAACCGGCGCTCGCGCTGGCGGAATAGCGCCTCATTCATCTTTTCGGCGGCTTCGCGTTCCTGCGCGTCCATGCGCTTCCAGAAGCGCTCGACGTCAGGCACGGTGTCGGCGCATTTCAGCGTGTATCCGGGCGCGAGGCGCGACTGCGGAGAGGCGATGTGAACATGGCCAGCGGCGTTCTCGGCGTAGAACACCGAATCGGCACCGAGGTAGGCACGGCGTGCAGGGCTCATTGGAATACCCATTGAAGCAGTTTCCTTACTTTCATATCCGGCATCCACCTTCCCACTGCAGGGCGAGAGCGAGTGACCTCTAAATTATGCTGCTGATTTGTATGCCGAGGGGGACCGAAGCATTGCCTGCATAATCCATTACTGTATGCTGGAACCAACTCACTTCTCCTGTCCCAATGGGAAGTACAAAAGCCTACGGGCATCTTATTACCGGGCATCGAATCCCTCCGCTGGATATACCACCTGCTCTTGAACCGTAAGTAGCAAAGCATCGCACTTAGGGCAGAACAGCTCACAGCATAGCCGATTATTCGGCCCAACATACCGAGTGAGCTTGGCTATCGCGGGCACATCGCAATTTTCACACCGTAAGGCTTCACTACTGAGCATCGAAACCCTCCGCTATCTGGCTGTACGTTACGCCGAGTGGCATCGGCATGTCCATATCAATCGGTGGCAG
>JBEKUR010000494.1:0-1772 GCA_049514855.1 Terriglobia bacterium | reverse complement strand
TCAGGTAGCTGCGGGCCAGTTCCTTCAGAGTGCGGATGCCCTGCTCGCCGTGGTACACCGGGTTGAGCTTGTTCATGTACAGCAGTTCGGCCAGCTTGTGTGCATCGATGCGGTCGCTCTTGTTCCCGGCTTTCAACAGGGCATTCTTGCGCGGATCGCAGACCAGCACGCGCGTGACGTGAGGCTGCAGCAGATCGTGCAACCAGGCTGCCCAGGTTCCTTCTTCCAAAGTTACGTGCAAACTGCCGCGCAGCCCGCGGAGAAACTGCAGAATCGTTTCCGCTTTGGTTTCGAGAATGGCTTCCATCACCAGCTTGCCGGCGGAATCCAGAACCGCGGCAGAGATCGTTGCCTGGTGCACATCCAGCCCAATATACTTGGCGTCATTCATGAGGGCGCTCCTTGTCGTACGTAAAGATGAGAACGATCAAAACCTACTCCAAACGGGCGCCCTTTTATAATGCGTTAATCGGGCGCTGGGGAGTTGCAGGCCCTTCAGCGGACAAGAGCTTTGACGTGTTACTGCCTAGGCGCTCCCTGGCGGAATCCTCAATCATCAGAGTATTAAAGCTTAGTAAGGGAATTCCAGATGGCGCGGCCGAAGTCCACCAACGATGGAAAAATGACACGCTGGCGCTGTGTGTTAGAAGGCATGGCATCCGAAGAATTGGCAGGAACAGGATGAGAGCGGAGAAACCTAAGCAGATCGGCGGCGCGGACGCGGGTGGAGACCCCTTCGATCATAATCGATCGGATGCGGCGATCGCGTCCGAGCAGAAGAACTGCTGGGACGGCAATCCCGTCTCTTTCTTCGGCATTGAAGAGACCCAAAGCACGGACCACTTCCTTTTGCGTATCGCACAGAATTGGAAACGGTAATTCGTACTGGCGTCGTACCCGCTCAGACCGCTCAGGGGAATCCACGGCCAGCGCGGCAATGTGAACACCGATGCCGCGGAAATCATCGGAAAGGTCGCGAAATTCCGCCAACTGACGGAGACAAAAAGGTCACCAGTAGCCGCGATAGAAGATGAGCAGAAGTGAGCCATCGGTCAGCAAGGAAGAGAGGGTGCGGGGCGTCCCCGTGGAATCGGGGAGAGTAAAATCCTCGGCAAGCGCACCGACCTGCGGGTTTTGGACCTCGTTCAAGGGCATCCTGCAAACGAATCGCCCGGAAGGCTCAGCCGGAATTTGCGATTCGGACCTCTATCTCCAACATCGTATGCTTTTGCTGCCCTCGACACAACGAATTCGCCACCGAGCAGGCCCCAGCGAGATCACGGCAGAGCTGACCCACGGGGCAATCGGCGCTGGTGCTGGCCAACTCCTTCCATGAGAAGGCCGGTATGAGTCAAGTCTGTTTTTTCTTTCTTCTGATTCAGTTGGTTCTTCTGAGCCGAGCCGCCACTGTCGCCATCCTTCCATCCGCACTCTTTTGTTGAGCGATTTTCGCTCGGTGCCAGTTGGGCGTCCTCATTTCAGCAGGTACTGCTACCTGATAATCGACCTTGGCTCCCATCTGTTCGACGGGAGCTGGGCCAGGAGTTGGTCGCAGTCACCTGAACTCGGCGGTTGAGTTCGACTCTTCGGATCCAACTCTACGCTACTGCGCTTACCACTTTGTGGTTGTTCCGCAGTGGTTCATGAGGATGTCCGAGTTTTAGTTGATTGCAGCGACTCTCGATGTTCGGCACTGTAAGCCTACCTGCAAGCAAGTTCAAGCGACTTCTACTATCCGGACCTCCTTCTGCTGAATGCGCGACGGATTCAGG
>JBEKUR010000493.1:0-1774 GCA_049514855.1 Terriglobia bacterium | reverse complement strand
AGGGCCAGATGGTCAACCGCGATTACCTCCTCGAGGATAAAGACGTGGTCGAATTGCACCGGTGATCAGAGTCTCGAAATGGGCCTGGGGTTCTACCGGGCCGCCGAACAGACTGCTTCAGCGCCAGCTTCGCTCCTTGCTGGCCGCCTATGACGCGGCAGCGCCTCGCTCCCCGGCTTTCTAATGACGGAGCGGACTCCCTGTCTCTTGACAAGCCGAAAAACATAGGCTACAATTCTAGATTGAGTTGTGATGGAACTCATGGCCTTTTCGGAAGGCTCTCATCAGGGGTCAGGAGAACGACTTTGAGGAGGTGTCAGCCGGCGCGACAAAGGTGACGAATCCCGTTGCTCCCTTTGGACAGCTTGTCAGTTGGGATGGGAAAACAAAAACTCAATAACTTTAAAAAGTGAACGAACGAGGCTGGAATGTATATGAAAACAAAGGACCGGCTTTCCACAGGCAAGACAGAACCGCGAATGTTATAGAAAACAAAGGGAGTTACGCGTCAAAAAGCGGGAATGTTATTGAAAGGAAAGGTGGTTAGCTGGTGGTAGGTGGGGCAAGAATCCCAGAAGTGGCAGGCAGAAAGCAAGAGGTAGAAAGCAGAAGGCCGAACGATGCAACGAGCCTTGTCTTGGGTGCAGAACGGCAGATGTCTTGAGCGAGTTGTTGATAAATTAATCAAGTTTCCTGTGAAACCGTTTTGTTTCGGCCATATTATCCTACTTATACTGTACTTTTGTCCGATTATGGCTCTTTTCGTGGACAATTAGTGCGAAAGCTACCTGCTCGGAACGAGAATTGCCCGTGCCAAGAATGTACTCGGGTTGTTAGGGTGATTTCACCCGAAAGCGGGATTCCGGATCCCAAGCTAACTCAAACACAAAAACCGAGAGACAAGTCGGAGGAAAAGGAGTAGAATTTCGCATTCCAAGCTGACTTACACGAAACCGATGGCTCGAGGTTCCCGGCATAGGTCTCTCCGGTGAGCGTCACCGCCCCCGGCTTTAAAGGGTTAAGCTTCTATGAGCATCAACATTGGGTTAGACATCGGCGCTGTCAGTTTTAAGCTTGCCGCCATCGGATCAACGGCGGACGACCGACTATTCCGCAGCCTGAGTGAAAAATCCCAGACATTTTACGGGGCCACGTTTCCCGCCTCCAGCCCTTTCGCGGGGCGGCCGCTGATCCTGTCGAGGTACCGGCGCATTCAGGGCAGCCCCATCCAATCCACCTTCGACCTGCTGCAGGAGCTTTACGAGGACCTCTCGGAAGAAAACGTTGAAGGGATTCGCGTGACCGGGTCGGGCAGCCAACTCATCGCTAAAATCCTGGGCATCTACTTTGAGAACGAGTTCCGCGCCATTGCCAAGGGCGTGCGGACGTTTAACCCAGAGGTGCGCACGATCTTCGAAATCGGTGGCGAGTCCTCAAAATACCTGCGGCTGGACCCGGAAGCGATGGGCAAGCACCTGGGAATCGTGGATTACCAGACCAGTGGCGAATGCGCTGCGGGGACAGGCTCCTTTATTGACCAGCAGGCCACGCGTTTGCTTTACAGCATAGAGGAGGTCGGCCCGGCAGCGTGCGGGGCAAGTTGCGCGGCCCGCATTGCCGGCCGATGCTCCGTGTTCGCCAAGACGGACATGATCCACGCTCAGCAGAAGGGCTACAGCACGGAGCAGATCCTGCGGGGCCTGTGTGACGCCGTAGCGCGAAACTTCAAATCGAGCATCGTCAAAGGCCGGGCCGTGGTTGCGCCGGTGGCCTT
>JBEKUR010000492.1:0-1793 GCA_049514855.1 Terriglobia bacterium | reverse complement strand
GGCACACCTGTAATGTCGCGACCGCATGGGTCGGCGGCGTGATGCTTCGACCGTTCCGAGTCGTCAGGTTAGTTGGATTCCTCCTCGGTCTTCTCGGGTCCGCTTCGATATCTTGACTGGTAGGGTTGCCATCTCTATCTCATAGCATCTTGCGAACTTACGGACTGCGCATAAAACTCTATGCACAGGTCTTCAAACCAAAGCCGTCTCCAGGACGGGAGCAAACCCTGGTCCCGGCGGACGAATCGCGCGCAGCCGGTTCATCAGTCGTTGCAGCAGGCCGCGTTCCTCGTACTGATCGCTGTAGCTGACACCAGTCCGTCCCGCATGTCGCCAGATCTTGGCGGCAACAAACAAAAAGCGCAGACGCGCCGTCGCCAGTGTCGTGTGCTTCATGGTGTCGATCTTGTCCTCGGGTGCGCGGTTGAACAGCATCAGCCAACAGTTCAGGTTGTAGGCCAGCATGGCCAACTGAAAGTGGTTGCCGTTGACGTCAAAGCGTCGGGAGGGATGGGCCGCCAAGCCGGCGTCATTGTTGGCTTCCTTGATCAGGTTTTCGGCGCCCGCCCGCCGATTGTAGAACCACACCGCCCACCAGAGCGGTTCGCGCAGGTTGGTCACGAAAACGCGATAGAGGTAATCGGTTGTCTCGAACAGTTGATATTGCTCGGACTCGGCGGAGGCGGTGGGCGGTTGGGCATAACGCAGGGCGACAAACCGATAGGCTCGGCCCCAACCATCGGGTTGATACCAGAACTCGCATTCCTCGTCGGCATCGGTCTTGGGCGAGAGCTTCCAGGTGGCTTGCTGCAACTGCTCTACCAGACGACTGGTCTTGCGGGCCACGATGATGAACTGGCAACGGAACAGTTCGTAGGTTTGCACCGCTTCCCAGCAGTAGAAACCGGAATCGGCGCGGGCGAAGATCTGCACCACTACGGCCGGCAGCGATTGAAAAACGGTGCGCAGGTGCGCGGCAATTTGCGCACCGCTGGGCCGGTCGCCGTTGCGCAACTGTCCGGCAATGAACTCGCGGGTCTCCGCGATAAAGGTTAGGATAGGCTGGTAGCTCTTCTTGCCCCGGTTCTTCGGGTTATAACTCTTACGCGCCCCGAACTGCTTGCCGTACAGCGTATGAACCGTGGTATCGGTATCCAGGGTGACCGTGGTCAATTGCACATTGGCCGCCGCCCACACCCGCTCGCGCAGGATCCGCTGTAGTTGCAGAATCTGCCCGGCCACGCTGCCGTGCAGGGCCGCCAGAAATCGCCACAACGTGCACTGTGGAGGCAACTGCGTGATCTGTAGAATGCCTGTCAGGATGGGATCGCGGGCCATGAAACGCAACTGGTTAAGGCGGCTGAAGCCCACATACATGCCCAGCACGATCGCCAGGATAAACTGGTAAGCCTGCATCACCCGGGGCACGCGGGTAATCCTCAACGTCTGCTCCAATAGGGGGCGGAAGCCGATCTTCTCCAACAGGGTGGCCACCGGTAACAGGCCGCCATAGGGCGTCAGGTTCTTACCGGAAAAGTCAAATGGGGTGGAAGCGTTGATTTTATTGGGCTGCGAACTGTCTGTGGCGGAGCCTTGATTGCCGCGGGTTTTGTCGATATGCTTCTGTCTGTTCTTCACCTTTTGGGTGACTCCTGGAAATCGACTCGCGAAGCTGTCACTTCGCGGCTTCTCTGTTTTACAGCAGGATTTCCAGGGTTCCCAAAAGGTTTCGTTTCCTCAACGTTTGTTGGTCAACACCTTCCTGTGCATAATTCAAGTGTTAAGGAGTAGGT
>JBEKUR010000491.1:0-1798 GCA_049514855.1 Terriglobia bacterium | reverse complement strand
CGCCCGCTCCGGTATGACAGTGCACGCAGCGCCGAATTGTCCTGCCAAGCTAGCCCGCGAGAGCAGATCGTCACCTGTCCGATAACGCGAATATACGTCCACGTGGCCGCAGGGAATTGGGTCCGAGGATAACTTCCGAGTTGCCGACTACCCGATCACTGACCCGCCGGTTCGCCTTCGTGCGTTGCAGCCCCGAAGTTGAGACCTACTGTCTGCCATCGCCAATCTTCAATTCAGCACTCCGCTTCGGTTGTGCTGAAGCAGGACTAATTCATTGAGCAGCGCAGAATAAAGTGACGCGTCAGGGTTGACGGAATGCCCATTTGGCGCTGGGCGGGGGGACTTGCAGCTGTCACTCTCTTGTGCGGTCCTAAGTAACTTCGACTCTGAAACCCAGAAAGGGAAGACCGTCTTGCGCGGCCTTCTCAGTTTGCTGACGATATCCTCACACAACCCATTCAATTCTTGGGTTTCGCCTCATACTCCTTGACTGCGGCCAAGGCCTCGGAAGTCCCTATCTGCTCCAGCGCGCCTTTAGCTATAACTTGATCGAAAACGTTTGCTATCGTACGGCCAGCTTCCCCGGCTGCTTCTCCATGCACGTACTTGTATCCGGGTGGCGGCGGGGCATGCGAAAACTCCGGCTTGCCTTGGAGGATGTCGATAAGGTAAGGCACTGCATCTTTTGCTGCTGGGCCGAGCGCCCCCAGAGTCGTCATCGCATCAGCCCGCAGACCCTCGTCTCGAAGAGAAGCGATAAGGGTGGGTACGGCCGCACTGGCTCCCGGACCGATCTGAGCAAAGGCCTTTATGGCAGACACCCGGCAGCCTTTGTCGGCCATAGCCTGAATCATATTGGGCACGGCAATTTCAGCTTGGGGCCCGAGCGCGCCGAGCACCAACATGGCCTTATTCTTCGCCGCCGTGTCTGACCCGCTCAATATGATCCTCATCGCTGGCACGACCGCGGGACCGATATAGAGCAGGGCAGTCATGGCGTCGTTGTCGTCTTTCTTACTAAAGTTGTCCCAGAGGGTCGGGATGGCGGCTTCTGTGGCTGGACCCATGCTCCACAAGGCACGGTAGGCGACAGAGGCATTACCCGTCTGCAACTCCTCGATTATCGCGGGAAGCGCCGCTTTTGCCGGGGCGCCTATTGCCCCCAGCGCCTGCATGGCTGACCAGCGGATCTTCTCATCCTTGCCGGATAGCAAGGGAAGCAGGACTGGAACGGCTGCGGCGGCCTTCGGACCTATCCCTCCTATGGCTTCAATCGCCCCTTCTCTGCGGGGGTCCGCCTCATTCTTCACAATCTGAATGAGCGGCGGCAAGGCGATCGGTCCAACTTTACCCAAGGCCACAACGGCTATGTGGTAGTGGGCTATTTCCTCGTTGCCAAGTTCTTCGAGCAGTGGAGCAACCATCTTCTGCTTGGATAATTTGCTCAGCTTGTCTATCTCAGCCAGGGTCGCCTCCGCAGCTTTCGTTACTTTCCAGTCCTGCAAGGCTGGTTCCTTGCCGGAAAACAGTCGGGCGAGCAATTCGTCCGGGGTGGCAACGGGGGCGGCAGCCGGCACGGAGGAGGTTCCTTGTGGAGTCTGGGCCAGTGCAAATGGTTGGGCCGCAGTCAGAAGGAATGCAATACATGACACCCAGAATGAGGTTCTGGACATCTAGTGGCCTGTACCAACTGATTGTGTACTGATGTGGCGCGATGGATCGGCATATTTCCACTTCACGGTACGGGGTGATTTGTTGTACTGACGGATGTATCGCAAGAGCTTCCTCTTCAGATCAG
>JBEKUR010000490.1:0-1798 GCA_049514855.1 Terriglobia bacterium | reverse complement strand
GTCCCCCTGATACCGTTGCCGACGTTATCCATGATGCTGCGCAGCGGCCCCACGGACGCCAGCGCAGCAGCAGTGTGGATAACTCGGCGAAGCGGTCTTCCCCGAGTGTGAATAAACTGGCGTCAGGTCGCACGTCGCCGCGGCCGGCGGTTATGGTAGTGATGCCGGAGAACCGGCCAAGCGTCTGTGCCACGTTGCAGCCACGGTCTTGTCCCCCAAAGCCTTCGAGGCTCAAAGAAAGATCACCGGCCTGCGATGCGGCGCCTGCCCAAACGTCTGAGAGAACACCGACCCTTCGAGGGCCCCGTATCAGGTTGACTCGTGGCGGGCACCCGGCGCAACGCGATGCGAAGACAACGCCCCTGAAGGCCAAGTCACGCACCGGATCTTCCCCTCCGGCAGGAGCGCCTGTCGTGGATTCAATTGCCGCCGGCCCCAGCAAGCCGTCCGATGCCGCGGGTGAACCCTTCCGTTCGCTCACCCACTTCGGCGGTTTCGACTGGGCCATGGACGAGCACCAGTTCGCCGTTGTCAGCCCGGACGGGAGCGTGCTGTTGAACCTTCGCTTCACCAACGACGCCGAGGGTTGGGCCCAGTTGCGCGCAAGGATCGCCGCGTACCCTCGACTGGGTGTGGCGATCGAAACCAGTTGTGGGCCGGCCGTCGAGCGGCTGCTGGAGTCGGGTGTGATCGTTTACCCCCTCAACCCCAAGGTGGCCGAACGCTTCCGCGACCGCAAGTCGCCAGCCGGCGTGAAGAACGATCCGCTGGACGCCTGGTGCTTCGCCGACGCGCTGCGCACCGACGGCCAGGGCTGGCGGGCGCTGCGTCCGCTGGACCCGCTCACCGCCGAGTTGCGTATCTACTGCCGCGACGAGATCGCCCTGATCGAGCAGCGCACCGCCATGATCCTCCAGCTCCGCGCGGCACTGCACGAGTATTACCCGACCGCGCTGGCGGCCTTCGACGACTGGACGCATGCCGGCACCTGGGACTTCGTGCTGAGCTTTGCCACCCCCGATGCGTTGGTGAAGGCGGGCAAACGCAAGTGGGAGAAGTTCCTGCATGCCCACAAACTGTACCGGCCCCAGACGGCTCAGAAGCGGCTTGATCTGTTCGCCAAGGCCACCGAGTTCGCCAGCCCCAGCCAAGCCGTCACCAACGCCAAAAGCCTGCTGGCCATCACGCTCGCCAGGCAGCTCCGCACGCTCCAGGCCCAACTCGATGAGTACCGCAATCGCATCATGCAGTTGTTCAGCAACCACCCCGATCGTGATTGCTTCGGCTCTCTGCCTGGCGCGGGGGCGAAGATCGCGCCCCGGCTCCTGAGTGAACTGGGCAACGACCGCGCCCGCTTTGACTCACACGAGGCGCTCCAGGCCTACGCCGGCACCGCACCGGTCACCCAGCAGTCCGGCAAACGCTCGCTCGCCAGGATGCGGCGGGCCTGCAACAAGACGCTCCGCGCCACGGTCCACCTCTGGGCCGACCTCAGCCGGCCACTGTGCGCCTGGGCCCAGGCCTATTACCAGCAGAAGAAAAACCAGGGCATGGGCCACGCCGCGGCCCTGCGCTGCCTCGGCCAACGCTGGCTCAAAATCCTCTGGAAGATGTGGCACAGCGGCAAGCCCTACGACGAAGCATTGCACACGCGCAATCAAGTGAGCCACGGATCCTGGGTCATCGGTCTCATGACTCCGCCACTCACTCCAACCACCCAATAATCCTCAGATCGGGAGTCCGAGCAACGTGGCGCGAAAATCCTCAATTTCGAACTTTACAAAACAGAGAACATCTT
>JBEKUR010000489.1:0-1822 GCA_049514855.1 Terriglobia bacterium | reverse complement strand
GGGAGAAGGAGAAGCAGGATCCGGCCAAGGCCCGGGTCGAGCAGTTGCGGCAGGAGAACGCGCAGCTGAAGCGGGCCCTGGCGGAGAAGACGCTCGCACTGGATTTTCTCAAGGGTGCCTTGCAAAAAGTCGAGGCTCTGCGCCAGGCCGAAACCGGCTCTGGCGCGACGGCATCTACCAGCAAGTCCGGGAAGTGATGCCCATGCCAGGCACCCTGGGAGTGGAGCCGATGTGCCGGCTGGCGGGCGTCAGCCGTGCCGGGTTCTATCGTTTCCTCCAACAACGCCACCCCGCCGAGGAAGATATGGAAGTGCGCGCGGCCATCCACGAGATCGCGCTGGAGCACCGGCGCCGCTACGGCTACCGGCGCATCGCGGTCGAACTGGGGCGGTGCGGCATGGCGGTCAACCGCAAACGCGTGGCTCGGTTGATGCGGGAGGACAACCTGCTGGCCCTGCAACCGAAGGCCTTCGTCGTGACCACCCAGTCGGAGCACGAGCTGGAAGTCTACCTGAACCTGGCTTGGCGCATGAAGCTAACCGCCATCAACCAGTTATGGGTGGCCGATATCACCTACATCCGCCTGCGCGGCGAGTTCGTCTATCTGGCCCTGGTGCTGGACGCCTTCTCGCGCAAGGTGGTGGGCTGGGAACTGGGCCGCACCCTGACCGCGCGGCTGGCGCTGATGGCGCTGGAGCGCGCCGTGGCCCAACGCCAGCCTTCACCCGGCCTGGTCCACCACTCCGACCGCGGCGTTCAATATGCTTCAGCGGAGTACGTCGGC
Organism: Terriglobia bacterium; assembly: GCA_049514855.1. Lineage (GTDB taxonomy): Bacteria > Acidobacteriota > Terriglobia > UBA7540 > UBA7540 > CAVROP01. The sequence continues at coordinate 1,038 of JBEKUR010000489.1, read as the reverse complement.
GCTCTCGGCAGCTACGGCATCTGGCCCAGCATGAGCCGGCCGGCCAACCCCTACGACAACGCGCAATGCGAGAGCTTCATCAAGACTCTCAAGCGGGAGGAGATCTATGCCCACAGGTACCAGGACATGGCCGATCTCAGGGCCCACATCGAGCAGTTCATCGAACAGTACTACAATCGTCAGCGGCTGCACTCCGCGCTGGGCTATCGTACCCCGGAGGAGTTCGAAACTGCAGCACAACCCGAAGCTGTCTGGCCGGGAGCCAGCGTGAGTTTTCCAAGGCATGGGGAAATCTATCGATGGAAGAGAAACGGGGAGCCGGTTCGACCCAGCTCCCCGGCTCATCCCATCGATGAGTCTCCAGTTGGCTATTCCTTGGCGGGTTGCTCTCCAGCAGAGCCCGCCTCCGCTTCACCAACCGGGGCTGAGTCTGAAACACCTCAGCCCGAATGACAACCACAATCCAGCAAACGGCAAGCTGTCAAAACTCAAACTGTCTCACCCGAGGGGGTCACCTCAGCTTTGTCCTTACCGATGGGACAAAAAAGGTACCGGGCATCCCAGGGGCGTAACAAGAGCTTCCTACATTACCGGTGGAATCAACTTCACCTAATGAATCTCCGCTTGCCTTCCGCCTGCTTTGGGAAGCACCGCCTTTCTTTGGCGGTAGAAAAGCTGCAGTAGAATGGGCGAATGTCCACCATACGCGATTTCACAGTCGCAGGGCGTGGCGACCCTGCAGGGACAAAAGCCCGCTGGACCTCGACCACTATTGGCGGGACGCTGATTCTGCTACTCATCTTTAGTACTTCCACGGTCTTCCTCCAGGAGTCCTGGCCTGTCGAATCCTTTCAAATTGGTGTTTATGCCCTCACAGCAACGTACCTGCTTCTTGGCATCCGACGGGACAGCGAGAACCTGGCTGGCGGGGTAGCACCGTGTCTCGTATACTTCATTCCTGCCTGGGGTGTGATCCAGATCCTCGCGCACACCACAGTTTCGACCATCGAGACTCGCGAAGCTGTTTTACGTTGGGGG
>JBEKUR010000488.1:0-1822 GCA_049514855.1 Terriglobia bacterium | reverse complement strand
GGGCATGCTTTAGCCTGAAAGAGGCGCTGAAACGAGAATTTTGTTCTCGTTTCGTTCATGAGAATTCAGGCGGCCACCTCCAGACCGATTTCCCGGATTAGGTTGTCGAGTGCCTGGCCGACGGCAAAGTAGAGTTGATCGAGCGTGCTGGTGCGGGTCACGGGGAGCAGGCGATCACCGGCAAAGGGGTGGATCATGCCAGCCGTTAACGGTGCGTAGAGCTTGTGAAACAGTTTCAGGTAGATGAGGCTGGTGCGGTATCCTTCCGCAGTGAGGCGGTAACGCCGGGATCGGGGGATCTTTTCAACCAGGGCCTTGGCGCGGAGTTTGGAGAGGTCGTAGCGGAGCGAGTTCAGCTTGTATTGGCCGGTGGTGAAACCCAAGGCTTGTAGTACTCGGGGGTAAACCTCGGAGGTTGTGAAATGGCCTGCCAACACATGGCTGAACGACACCAGAGCGTGCATCAACGCGAGTTGACGGGGATTATGCAGTTTCAATCCGGGAATTCTTTTCTGGCCGGTCACTGTGGGTTGCGCCAGTTGGTGCAATTCGCCGCGGTCCAGGAAAGTCTGCAAAATGTCCTGTTGGGCATTGCGGAAGTTGGTCGTGATCTGGGAAAACCGCTCTCGCACCGAAGGTAGGTTCTCCACGCCTTTGAGGATTCCGCGAAAGTCGGTAACGTCGTTGGTGGCCACCTCGACGCGGTCGACTCCACCAAACTCGGTGTTTCCGCCGCGCACGTAGTTTTTCAGGACGCTGTGTTTGAACAATGCCCGCAGGACCGGCTGGCCCAGGTGAAGGTCCTCCAAGGTGGTTTGGAGTCGGCCGTTGTGTCGCCGCGTAATGCGCTGACCGAAGACCACAGCCACTTGGTCGGGACTGCCGAGTTTGCGGTTGGAGTCCAAGAGCCGGTCGTGGAGAGCATCCAGAACCGCTCGCTCCCGGAAGATCAGGTTGTCGCAGAATTCCACTTGTTTGAAGTAAAAGCGATGCTCGCAGCCCAGAAAGTTGCGTTCCTGGGCGGTGAAAAAGGGGACCAGCCGGTCGATCCACTTTCTGCCGACAGCCGTCAGATCCTGGGCGGTGAGCGCATTGGCGACGGCCTGTAAGGCGGCGGGATCGCAACAGGCGACAAAGGAGTTGTCCCGTTGCTGCACCCCGATTCCCTGCTCCCGCAACCGGTTGGCAATCCAGTCGTGCTGGTTCAGACAGAGCCGCGCGGAGAAGGGGAAGTAAGGACAGATCCGGACAAAGATTGGGCCGAAGTCGCGATCTTGAATGTAGAAGTTGTACTGGTTGACCCAGCGCAGCTTGGACTCCAGATGGGTACTGCTACCCGGGTGGCCCGCGGCGGTCAGGATACGCCCCGGCTCCCGCGCTTTGATAATGCCCACCATCTGGTCCGGCTGTGCGGAGGCAAAATACGGTTCCATGAACTTGTCGCGCCGGTCCTCGGGATCCTCCAGCAGAGGACACTGGCCACTCTGGACCTGCTCTCGCACCCACTTCTCATAGTCGGCGGAGATCTTCACCAGGTGGTTCTTGCGAACCGGAAACAGACCTCGGCGTTGACTGAAGAATCCCATGGCCCGCGCTGCGTCCATAAAGGCCGGAATGCGCGCGTCCAACAAAATGCGGTCGAAACACGCATAGTGCATGGCAATGCTATTTTGGTGGTGTTGGTAAAAGGCGTTCATCGCTGTCCTCCAAGCTCACTACCTGGAAGTTTATGCGATGAACGCCTCCCGAGCACCTGCCAGGGATACCAAGGGCAAAGCCCTTGACTAGCTTGCCCTTTTATTTTCCCGAGCCGCACTCCATC
>JBEKUR010000487.1:0-1825 GCA_049514855.1 Terriglobia bacterium | reverse complement strand
AACTGCTGGATATCGAAATCCCCCCCCGCGCCCAGTGGATACGGGTTCTGCTGACTGAGCTCACGCGCATCCAGAGCCACTTGGTTTGGCTGGGAAGCCACGCTATAGACCTGGGAGCCATGTCCGTCCTTCTCTATTGCTTCCGGGAGCGCGAAGATATCCTCCACATCTTCGAAATGGTGTCCGGCCAGCGCATGATGACCAGTTATTTCCGCGTTGGCGGCTTGGCTCTCGAGCCCCCCCTCGGTTGGCTCAAGCGAGTGGAGAAGTTCGTGAAGGCATTCCCCGGCCACTTGAAAGAATACGAGAATCTGTTGACCAAGAACCCCATCTGGCTCCGCCGGACCGTCGGAATCGGAAAGCTCACCGCCGACGAGGCCATTGCCTGGGGGCTTTCAGGTCCGCCACTCCGCGGCTCAGGAGTTGACTGGGATATCCGAAAAAACCAGCCCTACTCGAGCTACGATAAATTTGATTTCAAAGTGCCCACGCGTCCGGAGGGCGATGTGTACGCCCGGTACTTGGTGCGGCTGGAAGAAATGCGACAGTCGCTGCGCATCGTGCAACAAGCGCTGGAGGGTCTCCCCGAGGGTCCCGTTATGGCAAACGCGCCCCACATCGTGTTGCCGGACCGGGAGAGCATGAAGACCTCCATCGAGGCGCTCATTTATCACTTCAAGATTGTGACCGAGGGATTCCATCCACCTGTCGGCGAGGTTTACCAGGCGATTGAATCTCCGCGCGGCGAACTGGGGTTTTATATGGTTAGCGACGGGTCACCTAAACCCTTCCGCTGTCACGTTCGCGCGCCCTCCTTCGCCAATTTGCAGGCTTTGCCCAAGATGATCGAGGGCCGCTTGATTGCGGACGTGGTCGCCTGTATCGGCACAATCGATATTATCTTGGGTGAAGTGGACCGGTAAGGCGATTTTGGATTTTAGATTTTGGATTTTGGATTCGGGATTTTGGATTCTGGACCTTGCGCCCTCGCTTGTGCCCTCAGGAGGGGATGGATTTCAAGTTTCCATTTTCCAGGTTCCAGTTTCCATTTTCCAGTTTCCAATTTCGAGTTTCTAATTTCTAGTTTCTGATTTCTGGTTTTCGTCTGCCATGCTATCCGACGCGCTGCTTAAAAAGTTCGATCAAGTGATCTCCCACTACCCGCTGAAGCGATCGGCCATCGTCCCGTGTCTCCTCTTCGCTCAGGATGAGATCGGGTTTATCAGCGACGAGGTCATCGAGGAAGTTGCCCGCCGGGTTGATGTCCGGCCGATCGAGGTGATTGAAGACCTCGGTTACTACTCGATGCTGCATCGCAAGCCGATCGGCAAGTACAACCTCCAGGTGTGCACCAACGTCTCGTGCATGGTTCGGGGTGGAGAGGAAATCCTCGAACACTGCAAGAAACGGCTGGGAATTGGCCACAAGGAGACGACGCCTGACGGACTGTTCTCCTTGGAGGAAGTCGAATGCCTTGGCGCTTGTTGTGGCGCGCCGGCCATGCAAGTGAATTACGACTTTTACGAAGACCTCACGCCGGAAAAGGTTGATACGCTTCTAGACAGGCTGCGCACGACAGCAGGGAGTGGGGAAGGCAAAGGGTAAAGGGTAAAGGGTAAAGGGTTAAGGGGCAAAGCGTGGTTCTTGCCCTCTCCCAAGGGGAGAGGGTGGACCGCGACCGGCGCTTTCATCAGCCGGCGCGGGCCGGGTGAGGGGTCAGTCGCAGGGCGAGCAGGAAAGGACAGTGCGAGATTCCTCGCTTCGCTCGGAATGACACCTCTCCACTGCCGTACCAGGAACGCATGTCGGATTATCAAAATTACGC
>JBEKUR010000486.1:0-1825 GCA_049514855.1 Terriglobia bacterium | reverse complement strand
ACACTGGACGCCCCGAGTATCTTCTGAAGGGCGTCGACGTCCGTCCGCTTGTTGTGATGGACTACGGCTACGAAGGCAGCCCCGGAATTCTCGCACGCACGGTTGATGGCTTCCATCACGGGCCTTATTTCCTTGTCCTTGTTCGGGTCGGCATCGCCGAAGTATCCCGTGATGGGGTCTATCGCTACCATCACAATTTCGGGGTTGTTCCTGAGCATCAGCCTGAGCATCTGCGTGTCCCTGGCAAGCTGTAGCTGGCGTCTTCTGGCCCTGTCTTCCGTGGGCTTTTTCTCGACCATGCGCTGGAGAATCCGCACCCGTGCCAGGTCCGCTCCCGCAGCCATAAGGCGCGGGACGACCGTGTCGCCCAATCCGTCTTCCGATGCGGCCAGCAGTACATCCTTCGGACCCACTGTGTTCTTGGCACCATCCGGCCAGTCACGCCCCGTGGTCGTGCGGGCTATCAGGTCAAGAAGCACCAGCGATTTTCCGCAGTCTGGCTTTCCGGCAAGCCAGGTTATCTTGCCCGCCGGTATCCGTTGCTCCCAGAGCCATTCCAGCTTCTCGGTCGTGACATTGGAAGCCAGGACGCCTGTCATCTTGATGTTGCAGGGGTCGCCGTCTTCGTTCACCCCTTCACGCTCGGCCAGGATGATGGTGTTATCCCGTTCTTTGGGTTCAGGAGCCGGTTCTTCAGGCGGGGGGCCTGCTTCAATGGATGTAGTCCCGTGTATTTCGGGCGGGCATTGCTCCGCACCAATTGCCTTCCCGGTCCCGGACTCAGGCTCAGGGTCCGGCCCGTTGACCACTTCCACCACTTCCAGCCCCGCCTTTGCCCCATCGGCTAACAGAAGGTTTAGGTCATCGTGCCGATAGATTGGGTCCGGCCAAGGCGCCCAGTCGGGATATTCTTCCGCCATCCGTACTTCAAATTCCTGGCGGGTGTTCACATCGCAGGCGCAACAGACAAACCCGTACCCATTTCCCCCGAGCTTGAATTTGGTCACGAAATTTGTCTGTGTGGAGTTGGGTCTTGCGGGCTTATGGCAGAGCGGGCATTCGGCCAGCACCAAATCATAGCTGTCTTCATGCATCCCTTCCGTGTCGCCGTCCGCCAGGGAAGTCTCGTTCCATTCCAGGAAGCCATCCGTATTGAAGTCCGGGTGAAATTCCCACTTTTCCTTGCTGCCCGTGTATCTCGGTGTATCCTTCGCCTTGCCGTGGGACTTGAACCATCCCGCCAAGGCGGGGGCATGGGGGCAGGGTATGGCCTTGCCGCCATCGGGGATATAGAAACCTTCACGCTTCCTGCCGTCATCGGAAGCACGGCGGAAGCTGCCGGGGGCAGCTATGGAAGCATTGTTCAGCTTGAGTTCGGCCATCGGCCGAACACTGTCGTTCGGACCGAAGGCGTCCGCCTTTGCGCCCGTGAAGGCATCGAAGGCAGCGTGCCAGGGCAGGTAGATATGGAATCCCCCGCTTGGCGTGTTCACCTTGAATTCCCCTTCAATCCATTTCGGGTCAAAGCCTGCGTCAAGGCATCCCTGCCAGTCGTCGACGTCCAGGGTGGCGCGTTTCCCGAACTTCGCCACCATCACGAGCTGGTAGCCGGAAGCAAGCCAGCCCTTGATTGTCTCGGGGTCTGCCGTGGCATCCGAGTTCCATCCTGTTTCCCCGTGTGTCTCGCCTAGCCTGGCGGGGGCAAAGTGGAAGCCGTGCTGCGCAAGCATGCAAGCGAAGCGAAGGCGCATGTTGGGGGTCTCGGCAATCTGCTGGTCGGCGTATGTCTTGGTTTCAGCGTTCATATTAGCTCACCCCTTCCTTC
>JBEKUR010000485.1:0-1872 GCA_049514855.1 Terriglobia bacterium | reverse complement strand
GTGGACAGGTTCGAGGGGTCAATCACCTCTCCGTTCACCATTATTTCCGCGGGGAACTGGGGCAGGCAACAGAGTTCACTGATGAGCAGTACTATCGCGCGCTGGCGGGTGTCAGCGTGCTGGAGGGGTATATCGAGGAGACCATCGGCTTGATTCAGCACTACACTACCCCCCAAAACCGCATCGGGATTGCCCTGGACGAATGGGGGATCTGGCATCCGGTGCCCAGCACTGGCGCGCAAGGGCTCTGGCAAAGTAACACACTGCGGGATGCTCTTCTGGCCGCGGTGACTTTCAACTCCCTGAACTCCTATGGCGACGCCGTCTCCATGGCGAACATCGCCCAGACATTCAACGTGCTGCAGTGTATCGCGTTCACCAAGGGAGACAAACTCGCGCTCACCCCGACTTATCATGTCTTCGACCTCTATCAACCGCACATGGATGCGATGGCATTGAAGACGGTTGTTGATTCCCCCACTTACACCCTCAAGCCGCTGACTCAGCTACCACCTCAGTTCCTGGCTCTGCTAGGCGGACGCGGCGAGACGACGCGCACCTATCTAAGCGCCTCGGCTTCCCTGAACGAGGCTCAGAAGCAGATTTGCCTGACCCTGGTCAACCAGCACTTGACCGAGCCCATGGAGGTGGAGATCCAAATCCCCGGCCTGGATAGCCCTGGGGTGCGCGGCGGCACTCTGCGGGAACTTACTTCGGGCAACGTGCGGGATGAGAACACCCTGGAAAAGCCGGAGGTCGTCCGGCCGTCAGCGCCCAAGCAGCTTACCGTCCAAGGGAACAAGTTCACTCAGCTTGTTCCACCGCACACCGCGCAGGCGCTCGTTCTCCAGGTGGGCTAAGTGGCAGGTTACTTCTTCTTCAGCACTGCGATCCGCTGATCCGCGTACTGTTGCAGCACGGTGCCGCGCCCCAATTCGGAGGCTTTGGCAAAGGCCTCGAGCGCCTCGTCGGTTTTGCCGGAATTGGCGCAGACCTCGCCCAGGCGAAAGTAGAGCTGAGGGTTGGGCGCTTGGCTCAGGGAGATGGCTGTCTTGAACTCCTCGATGGCCTTTGGGGACTCATCACGTCCCATATAAACCATGGCCAAGGCGGTGTGCGCGTCCGAAGCCAGAACGTCCTTTCGCTTCTTGAGTTGTTCGTCGCTCTCGTTGGGTTTGGCAGGCAGGCCATCGATGAGCTTGAGGGCTCGGTTGGCATACTCTTCCGCCGTAGAGAGCCGTTGAGCAGACAGTTCCGGGTTGCTCTCCAGCATGCGTGGCTGGGGAAGGGCGATCGCCACCATCAGCAGGCTGTAAAGGTTATTGGCATCCAGTTTCAGGCTCTTCTCACCATACTCGACCAGCTTGTTCAAGTCTCCCTTTTCCCGATAAGACTTCGCCGCCTGGGTGTAGACAGTTGACATCAACTCGCTCGTGGGGAATCTGCGCTCAAACTCCTCCACCATGCGCAGTCGCCGGTCAGGGTCTAATTCGTCTTCCATGGTCTTGTAGCCTATGGCCTCTTCGTATTTCGCATGGAGGGGCACGCCGCTGGAACTGGTGAGCTGCGCCGTCTTCTCATTCCTGCCGGTTGGTCCGGCCTTCCAGATGGCCTGGAGCAAATTGTCGTCGGCGCCGGCACTGCGCATTTTCGCCTCGATCTTGCGGTCAAGATCAAAGTTCACGCCGTGCTCGTCCAGGGCCTTGTACACGACGTCGAGATCCTTCTTGTTCTTTTTGATGAGATTGTAAAGTTCCTCTTGAGTCAGAGGCTGCTGCAGAGGCTGATTTTGAGCGCGGTCCTGGGGTTCATTCGCAGTAACTCCCTCCAGTCTCGGAGGTTGCTGCGTGCCCTGAGCCACCAGAGGGGAGG
>JBEKUR010000484.1:0-1877 GCA_049514855.1 Terriglobia bacterium | reverse complement strand
CGGATCTTCCTCTTGGCTGGGTGCGTTTTTCTCCTGGTATCTTCCTGATTTGAATTCGGTTATCTGACGAACTGCGACTGAATGCGTCTGGCTACAGTTTGCCAGTTGGCAGGCTGACTCGGAGCACCTTCAGGATTTCCTGTTGCCGAGCGTCGGGGTGGGGGAATCGGGTGACCGTGGTGTTTTCATCGATCTCGTAGTTTTGCAGGCATAGGCGGCTCAGCGCAGCCATGGCATCTTCGAGCGTGATGGCGTGCGGATCGTCGTCGGTAGTCCCAAACGCCGCCTGTAGGCGGCGCTCCATCTCCCGGCTGATCTTCAGTGCCAGCATGCAGCCGAAGACGTGTCCCCGCGTGCGACTCTCCTTGCGGACAAACACTGGCCGCACTTCCAGCAACCCGGTTTTCATTTGCCGGAAGTCCCGCTCTACCCGCTGTAAATGGACATAGCTATCATGCACCGCTTGCCCGCTCATGTTTGCCGCCGGCACATCGGTGACGACCACGTAGCAGCCCGCTAATTCCATGGCCCGCTCGATGGCCGGTGGGTTGCGCTCCCAGAACACCGTTTGCTCTTCCAAGCGCAACTGTACCAGCCCGGTCAGCTTATGACGCGCTACCCAGATCTGCAACTGCCGGGGGCCGGCTTCCGGTTGGCAACGGGCAGAACCTTTCACCCGCTGGTTGCGTTGCTCCACCTTGCGCGCCAGTTTCGCCAACTTGTCCTCCAACCGGTACTGCTCGCGCGCCGCTTCCGCCTGGTTCTTCCGCAGCAGATAGCGCACACCATCGGCTTCCACTTCGCAAACCTCCTCGTGAAACAGGCCCATTTGCAGCGTGCCTTCCTTCAGCAGGCGCCGAATCTGCGGATCGGTCAGGGCACTGATGTAGCGCAATCCGGCTTCGTGGAGTGCCTGCTTGCCCTTGCTCTTCACCATCCCCCGGTCTCCCACAAATACCAGTTCCTCGACGCCGAACTGCTCTTTGACGATCTGGATCTGGTCCACAACCGTGACTGGATCGCTGGTATTGCCAGTGAAGACCCGCACCGCCAGTGGCTCGCCTTCACTGTCAGCCAGCAGACCAATGACGATCTGGAGTTTACCGCGCTTGCCGTCACGGTCGTAGCCGTAATCGCCCAGGGCGTTGTGCTGGCCTTCCAGATAGCTGCTGGTGACGTCGTACAAAAACAGGGCGGGCGGGGCACCCCGCCGCCGCAAGTACTGCTGGTAGAGAACCTGTTCGATGTGCTCCTGGTGAGCACACAGATGGTCGAGTGCGGCGTAGAGGTCATCCTCGTCGAAGATGCCGAGGCCGAGCACTTCCGCGACGGCATGATCCTGGGCCCAGCGCACGGCCGACAAGCGCGAACCGTGATGGGCGATGCGCGCGAGGACCAGGAAGAGGGCCAGCTTGGCCAAGCGGGATTTGCCGAGAGCAGCCGTAAGGCCGAGTTGATCGGCAAGTTGTTTGAGGGCGGAGAGGAGGCCAAAGACGGGGCCGTTGGTGGGGTCGGTGGAGGCGAGGTGGTCGAGATCGCCGCGGAGCAGGCGGCGGAGGGCATCGACGCGGGCAGAAGGCCAATGGGAGAGGTTGGCGAGGGTTCGCTTGACGACTTTGCTGCCTTGGCGGACGCTTTCGCGGAGGAGGGTGGCAGGCGGGGAGGTGCGGTTGGGGACGGATTCGACGTACATGGGTCAATAATACAACATCTAAATCTTAAATACAAGGGAAATTGTCATATTTACATGGGTACATATACCACAGTCTGTGGAATCCCTTCTGGCCGAGGAGTCAATGAGTTAGATCAACTCACAAGACAGTTGCACAGGGGTAAGATCCGTCCGACGGTTTCTCAGGCTTGCCGATGAAAGCGTT
>JBEKUR010000483.1:0-1878 GCA_049514855.1 Terriglobia bacterium | reverse complement strand
TCGAGATTCAAGCCTATGCCTGTATCGACCGGGCCGCCGTGGGAGAAACGCGCATCCACCGCGGCGCAAAAATCGATAATCTCGTTCAGGTAGGACACGGCTGCGAGATCGGAGAGAATACTCTCCTCTGCGGACAGGTGGGCCTTGCCGGAACCACCAAACTGGGGCGGAACGTGATCCTCACCGGCCAGGTCGGCATAGCGGGCCATGTGACTATCGGAGACAATGTGGTGGTGTCCGCCCAATCCGGCATTCACAGTGATGTCGAACCCAACCGCATAATGTCCGGCTCCCCGGCTATTGACAGCGCGCTTTGGATGAAATGCGTCGCGGCTTATGCCCGGCTTCCGCAAATGTATGCTACCTACCGCAAAGTCCGAGAGCTCCTGGAGAAGCCGGGCCAAAACCCCTAGCCAGAGAGAGTAGGCAGTAAGCAGTAGGCAGTCGGCAGAAGGCAGGGACTACGTGCTGGAGGAATTATAAATTATATAGTGAATTATGAATTGCTTTCTTCGTACTTTGCAGTGAAGCGATAAAGTAATTCTGAACTACCCGGTTTCGTTTGAGTAATCTATCGAGTAATCACAATGTGAGTATTACCTTATGAGGTGGTAACACAGCCTGGCTGTCTTCTGACTTCTGCTTTTTGATTTCTGACTTCTGCTTTTCCCGCTCGTCACTTGCCACTTGTCACTCGTCACTGCTCTAGCGGCCATTCATCCTTCTCAAGGCCTGCCAGGATGGCCTGGCGGACGCGGTCAATGATCAATTGGCGGTCCTCTATAGCAGAACCTTGCGTGGCGACAGGTTCGTGGAAGGTAATACGCACACCTCCCGGCCGCATCACGAACTTTCCTTTGGGCATGATCTTGTTGCTACCCGAGACCGAGATTGGAACAATGGGAGCGCCCGCTTTGATTGCCATAACAAAGACGCCTTTCTTGAAGCGCTGAAGCCTGCCATCCGGGCTGCGAGTGCCCTCGGGATAAACAAGGAATGACTTTCCAGCTTTCAGGGCCTGCACGCCCTTTTCGACGGCCTCGAGTGCCTGTTCCCGGTTGCGGCGGTCGACGGGGATAAACCCGCACGCCACCATGCCTCTCCCAACAATGGGCACGCGGAAGAACTCCTTTTTTGCCATCACGAGCACCGGCGGCAAGACGGCCAGCAGGGCGGGAGGGTCACAGTTGCTCTGGTGGTTGGCCATGAAGACAACGGCCCGGTGGGAGGGAATCTGGTCGAGTCCATGGATTTCAAGGCGCGCTCCCGCCAGCCACACGGCCATTCTTGCGCCCAGCGTTCCGATCCTGTAAACGGGATCGGCATGCCCGCTGATCGCAGCATAGATCAGCACTGGCGGTCCCAGGATCAAGACGTAAGCGAAAGTGACGAGGATTACCAGGAAAGCTCGGATCATGGCTCGTCCGCGCCCGCGCGCGTGGTCTCTCCCTTGAGCCAACCTTCGCGCACCTGGACCTGTTCAGGCGAAGGATGGGCGATTTCCTTCACGCGGCAAGTTGCCTCTTCATTGGCTTCCAGCCGGTATTTAATCTCAAAAACGCGTCCGCCGCGCTGCACCTCGAGTCGCATTTCTTGCCCCGGCTTCAGAAAGGAGAGCAAGTTGGCAGGAGAATCACGCCACGCCTGGCCATTCATTTTCAGCAGGATGTCACCCTGCGCCAGGCCGGCCTGTTCTGCGGCGCGGCGGGGCTCGACGGACTCCACTCGGACTTCGCCCCCTGGATTCACGCTGGCGTCGAATCCTAGGCGCGCCGAGCCGCGGCTTTCGCTCTCCCGCTCCAGGCCTGCGTAGCCGAGATACGTATCATAGTCCAGCTCCCGCGTGCCCCGCACGTAATCAGCAAAGAAGGCCTCCAG
>JBEKUR010000482.1:0-1883 GCA_049514855.1 Terriglobia bacterium | reverse complement strand
CCACCAGGCTTCGCTCGGCGGATCGCTCCGCTCCACGCTGGCTCGGCTACTTGTTGAATGGGCAATTACAAGGTAAGCTCCTTTCAGCTTACAAGATCAGCCAGGCTTTCCCTGGCACACCATACATTATCTTGCATGCATGTGCCGGATGGCCCGTCAACTGACGTAAAGTGGCCTGGAAACTGGGGAGAGCTGGGGCAGGCACTCGAGGGTCGCATACATCCCGACAAAAACCGTCGGGACGTATGCGCCACCCGCGAACAAAAACTTTTTCAAACTGGCCCATGGAATCTATCTCCCTTTACGAGTATGCTTATATGCGATAAGGACAAGCGTCAGCCCTTGGAGTATAAAGCCCAGTCCTCCCACTAAGTCCCAGGGCGACATGGGAACACTTCTATCGCTTTCCCAATCCGCGACCGTCTTATGGCTCCACGCATCCGAGGTGGTTCTCTTGGCGTCTGGGCTGCTCCTAGTTGTAGGCTTGATCGGAGAAATGAAGTTGCCGTGGTGGCACCGATTCTTCAGGACATTTGAGCTACTTGTAATCATAGGAGTCTCTGGAGAATTGATCTGTGATGGTGGAATATTTATACTTACCGAACATCTGCAAACAGCTTCGGAAGCCGAAATTGCTCGGATTACTCTAAGCGCAGCAGACGCACGACTGGACGCGCAAACGGCGCGCTTGGAAACAGAACAATTGGAAGTTTCAGTAGCAGGCAGACGGCTGACCAGACAACAGGAGGAAAAAATCGGGGAGTCCCTAAGGCGTTTTGCTGGACGCAGTCTATTCATTACCTCATACTCTGGAGATGCCGAGGCTGCACGGTTAGGGTTGCAGATAAAGGCTGCACTCCGAGTCGCCCGTATCCAGACTGATGATAATTTGGGGAGAACCCTCGCAGAACGAGGCGGCGTGGCGTTCGGGGTCCAGATATCAGGACCTACTTCCGAAAGGGACCTTATAAGCGCGATCGCTGAATCGCTTCGCGAGCAAGGGGGAATAGAGGCGGAAGGGCATTTAGTAGAACCCAAAATGCATATCGGCCCGGCTGTTACCGGCATCATGGTGGCACTCAAACCACTCGCCAAAGCCAAGCAAGCTGAGGCTACCAGCACCAACAATCCAAACTGAACTACGATCCGACGCTCTACAAAATTAAGTATTTTCATCCAAACTGAACCAGTGCCCCAGTTTCCAGTTTCTTGACATGCCTGGCGCGCGTACCTAGAATTGAGAGTTTGCATCACTGACAGGCAGGCTGGCTGTATGCCGTTCCGCATCCAAAACACACTGAGCGGGCAAATTGAAGAGTTCAAGCCGCTCCACGACAATAAGGTCGGCATATATACCTGCGGCCCCACCGTTTACGATTTCCCCCACATCGGCAATTACCGGACCTTCGTGTTCCAGGACATCCTGCGACGCTGGTTGAAGTACCGGGGATACACGCTCCGGCACGTCATGAACCTGACGGATGTCGACGACAACACCATCCGCAATTCCAAAGCCGCCGGCCTGCCGCTGCGCGAGTACACAGAGAAATACATCGAAGCCTTCGAAATGGATCGCCAACTCTTGAGTCTCGAGGATCCTGAAATCGTGGTGCGCGCCACAGACTCGATCGATGACATGGTGAAGGTGATCCAGACGCTGGTTGAGAAAGGTTACGCCTACGCGAGTGAGGGCTCGATCTACTTCCGGGTGGCCGCATTCAAGAACTATGGCCAACTGAGCAGGATCGACTTTTCGGGCATCCGCGACGGGGCACGGATCGATACGGACAAGTACGACAAGAACGACGCCCGCGACTTTGCGCTCTGGAAGGCGCCGAAGGAAGGCGAGCCCTTTTGGGAGACGCCGCTCGGCCCCGGGCGAC
>JBEKUR010000481.1:0-1894 GCA_049514855.1 Terriglobia bacterium | reverse complement strand
CTGGAAGCGATGGAGTAGGGACTGGCTCTATAACGTGCTCGGCCTGTTCCACGGGTATCGAGTACGCCCTTATGGGTCTCTGCCGAAAGTTGCACCTGCGCGATAAGTCTCATAACCCTTGATGGCACGCAGGCAGGAAAGCCCAGTGCCCGAAATGGGCACGCTGGGTTTGACGTGGCGGGGGCTGGAAACCGGCTTACGGTGCGGCTAGTGAGGCACTCCCCAGAGGAAACGGGGAGCAACAGATAGGCCCAACCTACGGAGCATGGCGCCAGTCCTCGACCCTACCGATGAGCGGGGATGGGAAACGGCGCGACGCGTGAGCCGCCACCGCGCCCATCCTCGACTCTACTGAAAACACATGTAGTTACACGTTGAAAGCGGGAATGTTCCTGAAACTAAAGGTAGTTAGTGTCTGGTAGGTGGTATGTAGTAGGTGGTAGGTTGGGAAGAAGGACTGGGTGCGGGTGTCAGAGAAGTAGTGACGAGTGACGAGCAGAAAGTAGCAGTCAGGAGCTAGGAGAAGAGCAAAGAGCCGAAAAATGAATAGTGAATCAGTGGTGTCCAACAAAAGTTCGGGTAGTTCCTTCTAACTGCTTGACTAAGCGAAGGTAAGGGCTCTGGATGAATTTTTTCGATTTCAATTTTCGGCCTCATTTCTGGCACTATTCTACTGTTTCCCAACCTGTTTCGGAGGCAGTAGATGAATATTGGCCAAACGGTTTTCTCTCAACTCATGCAGCTCATCCCCACCTACCAGTTTCAAACTTGCGTGGATCGATACCAGGGCGAGCGCTACGTCAAAGATTTCTCCTGCTGGGATCAGTTCCTTTGCCTAGCCTTTGCTCAACTCACTTACCGCGAAGGCCTGCGCGACATCGTGGCCTGTCTGCGAGCCCAGCAGCCGAGGCTCTACCACATGGGCTTCCGGGGCCACATCGCTCGCTCCACGCTCGCTTACGCCAACCGGCATCGCGACTGGCGCATCTTTGCCGATTTCGCCCAGGCCTTGATTGCCACGGCTCGCGATCTTTATCGGCACGAACCCTTGGGCCTGGACCTGGCCGAAACCGTCTACGCCTTCGATTCCACCAGCATCGATCTGTGCTTGTCGCTGTTCCCCTGGGCGCAGTTCCGTCGCCACAAGAGTGCGGTCAAGATCCATACCTTGCTCGACCTGCGCGGCAACATTCCGACCAGTGTTTATGTGACCGGCGGACAGGTGAACGATGTGAATCTGCTCGACCAGCTGGTGCCGGAAGCGGGTGCGTTTTATCTGCTCGATCGCGGCTACGTGGACTTTCGGCGTCTCTACGCCTTCACCCAAGCCTGCGCTTTCTTTGTCACCCGCGCCGAGCAGAACACGCGCTACCGTCGTTGCTCGTGGCGCTGGGTCGATCGCTCCACTGGCCTGCGTTCCGATCAAACCATTCGCCTCACCGGACCCAAGAGCTCGCGCCGGTATCCCGCTCCGCTGCGGCGCATTCACTACTTCGACGCCGAAAAGATTATGCGCTTGATCTTTCTCACCAACAATTTTCAACTCCTGGCGCTCACCGTCGCCGACCTCTACCGCGCCCGCTGGCATGTGGAATTGTTCTTTCGCTGGATCAAACAACATCTTCGCATCAAAGCTTTTTATGGCACCTCCGAGAACGCCGTCAAGACTCAAGTGTGGGTGGCGCTCTCCGTCTACGTACTGGTGGCCATCCTGAAAAAGCAGCTCGGACTGGATTTGAGTCTGTACAAAATTCTCCAAATTTTGAGCGTCACGATTTTCGAAAAAAGCCCGATTTTACAGGTGTTTCTCAACTCCAACGACCAGTTGCCAGAGGACGATCCTTGTATCCAATTGCAACTGTTCGACTTGTAATTGGACACTACTGACTTCAGC
>JBEKUR010000480.1:0-1902 GCA_049514855.1 Terriglobia bacterium | reverse complement strand
CTGCCAGAGGCAGGGGAAAGTTCACATAGAAGCGAGGAGCTTGTTTTTGGGAGCGGATGGCCTGCACTTTGATCGAATATTTTGCTTGCATGTTTTATGGATAGCCTTTAGGGTAGCTACATGTCAAACGCCAATATCACCTCTGCTCCGCAGGACCTACCCATGCTCTTCACTGACCTGGGCCCGCGCAAGGTCGTGGCCGACTTCTCGGGCGGCACCCTCTCCACCGACGCCGGCGCCTTGCTGCTGCGCCAGGCCGACGCCAATCTCGGGATGACCAACGGCCTGGCCCAGTGCTTCGCCGACGGGCGCAACCAGGATTGGGTCGAGCACTCCCTGCCGCAACTGCTGGCCCAACGCATCTACGGATTGGCCCAGGGCTATGAGGACATCAACGATCACGAGCAACTGCGCCGCGATCCCCTCCTGGCCACCGCCTGCAACAAGACCGATCCCTTGGGCGAGGACCGCCTCAACCCGGCCGATCGCGGCATCGCCCTGGCGGCGCCCTGCACGCTCAACCGCTTGGAGTTGTCCAACAACAAGAGCACTCGCTACCACAAGCTGCCGCACGACCCGGCCAAGATTGAGGCTTGCCTGCTGAAAATGGGAGCCCGTTGTCTGCCCAAGCACGCCAAAGAGGTCGTGGTGGATTTGGACGCGATGGGCCATCGGCTGCACGGTTTGCAAGAGGGGAGGTTCTTCAACGCCTATTATGATGACTATTGTTATCTGCCGCTCTACGCGTTTGCGGGAGACTTTCCGTTGTGGGCACAGTTGCGCACCGCCGAGCACGGGGCGGCTCAGGGCGTGGTTGCGGCGCTGGAGAGGATCGTGCCGGCCATCCGCCAGCGTTGCCACCGGGCGCGGATCGTCGTGCGCGGGGACAGCGGTTTTGGCGGGGAGGAGATCCTGGCCTGGTGCGAGGGGCAGCCCGAGGTTTACTACTGCCTGGGCTTGGCCAAGAACCCCGTCCTGACCGAGAAACTGGGGCCGACGATGGCGCAGGCCCGGGCGCGTCGTTGTCTGACCGGTCCAGCGAGCGTGCGAGTGTTCACCGAATTTGAGTATCAGACGCGAGAGAGTTGGAGCCGCAGCCGCCGGGTCATTGGCAAGGCCGAAGTGATGAGCGAGGGGGAGAATCCGCGTTTTGTGGTGACCAACCTGCCGGCCAAAGGGTTCAAGGACGACAAGGACCCGACGCGTTTCACGCCGGCCCGGCTCTATGAAGAGCTTTACTGCGCGCGTGGGGACATGGAAAACCTGCTCAAGCAGCAGGTGCTGGATCTCAAGGGCGACCGGATGAGCACCCATCATCTGGCCAGCAATCAGTTCCGGATGTGGGAATCGACCTTCGCCTACCTGCTGCTGGAGCGTGTGCGCACCCAGGGCCTGGGCGGAACGGAGTTGGAGCGGGCGACGGTGGGGAGCGTGCGCTTGAAGTTGTTGAAAGTGGCCGCCCAGGTGCGCGTGAGTGTGCGCCGGGTGTATGTGCAACTGAACAGCAGCTTTGCCCTGCAAGGGTTGTTTCGGCTCTGCCATCGGCGGTTGATGCGGCTGGCGGCGCCGGCTGGCTGAGAGCAAAAGGGATTTTCGTTGCGGCTCAAGGAGTCACGGGAGCAGTGTCTTCAAAAACGGCCTTTTTGTTTGACAAAAGAGGCGATCGCGCCCTGTTGAGCAGCCGGGTCGAAAAAATGCCGCGATCCGGGCAAATTCTTCCCAAAAAATCATGCCGGAGGCGAAAAGTCAGGAGCCTTATGAAATATCCGGGCTAATGAGATTTGGGGGGAGGTCGACAAAGGTGGGATGCGCCCGCCCTGACATACCGCTCCTGACGGAGCTTGGTCCCCTCGGCGCATCCGGACCATGTTTTCCGGATTTCCCTCGTGTTCAATCCCCCAT
>JBEKUR010000479.1:0-1904 GCA_049514855.1 Terriglobia bacterium | reverse complement strand
TCCCGGAGGTTCATGACCAGATGTTTGAACCGCCGCAGGGCCAGTGCGTTGGCGCCGTCCGACAGGGCCAGCTCGGGGCGGTTATGGACTTCCATGAAAAGGCCATCTACTCCCGCCGCCACTCCCGCCCGGGCCAGGGTGCTGATGAATTGCGGTTGCCCACCGCTCTCGTGGCCTTCACCACCCGGCAATTGCAAGGCGTGGGTTACGTCCAGGATGACCGGAAATCCGAAACCCTTCATGACCGCAAGCCCCCGAATGTCCACGACCAGGTTGTTATAACCGAACGTGCTCCCGCGCTCGGTCACCAGGATCCGGTGGTTCCCCGTCCTCTTGACCTTTTCAAGGGCATGGCGAATATCCCAGGGCGAGAGGAACTGCCCCTTTTTAATATTCACTACGGCGCCAGACCGCCCCGCTTCGAGAAGCAGATCGGTCTGACGACAAAGGAACGCCGGAATTTGGATGACATCGCAGACCTCCACCGCCGGGTTAACCTGCGCTGCTTCGTGTACGTCAGTCAGAACGGGTATGCTGAACTCCCTCTTGACGCGCGCCAGGATCTGAAGCCCACGCTCCAACCCCGGGCCGCGATAGGAATCCAGGGAGGTGCGGTTGGCCTTGTCGAAGGAAGCCTTGAAAATATAGGGAATCCGGAGATCCTGCGTAATGGTGGCCAGCCGCTCGGCCATCATCAACGCATGTCGCTCGTTCTCGATGACGCAGGGTCCGGCAATCACAAAGAGTGGGTGGCCAGTTCCAAGCCTCAGCCTCCCAACAGGAACCACATGACCCATTGTTCACTCACTCCTGGCCGATTGGCGATTGTCGATTGTCCCGCCGCGGCGGGCCGATTGAAAAACCGGTCTCAGAATTGCGGACCGGTCGCCTCCTGAGCTGAGACTTCGCCCTGCGCAACCGCTTCGGAGGCGGTCACCTTAGCCCCTTCTTCCACAAAGGAGCTTGCGTATGTGGCCAACCTTGTTCGGCGATATTGATAGGCCGCGCCGATGAAGGCTTTGAATAGCGGGTGCGGCTCGAGGGGACGCGACTTGAATTCGGGATGAAACTGGCAACCCAGGAACCACGGGTGGTCGCGGATTTCAACGATTTCCACGTAGGTGCCGTCCGGGGTCACACCTGCCAGGTCCAACCCCTCGGCTACAAGGATTCCCTCATAATCGCGGTTGAATTCATAGCGATGGCGGTGGCGCTCGGAAATCTCGAGCTGACCGTAGGCCTGATGAGCAAAAGAACCGGGCTTGAGCCGGGCGGCCCAGGCTCCCAAGCGCATGGTTCCCCCCAGCTCATCAATTCCTCGCAATTCACGAAGTTTGTAGATGACGCGATGCGGCGTGGAAGGGTCAAACTCCGAACTATCCGCGCCGGTCAAGCCGCAGACATTACGCGCGTATTCTATTACCGCGCACTGCATGCCGAGGCAAATGCCGAAGTACGGCACCTTGCGTTGGCGAGCGAATTGGATGGCCTTCAACATGCCCAGAATTCCGCGCTTGCCAAAACCTCCCGGGACCAGGATGCCGTCCAACTCTTGCAGTTGGTCTTCCCAGTTCTCACCCTCCAGTCCCTCCGCGTCAACCCACACCTTGTTGAGCTTCAAGTGGTGCGCAATGCTGCCGTGGACCAGGGCTTCGTTCAAGCTCTTGTAAGAGTCCTCGTAGCCCACGTACTTTCCCACGATACCGATGGTTACCTCATCCTGCGGATGGCGGATGCGGTCCACAAGGTCAATCCATGGCTGGAGGTTGCGCTCGCCGGTCTTCAGGTTCAAGCAGCGCAGAATTTGGGAATCCAACCCCTCGCCCCCAAGAATCAACGGCACTTCGTAGATGTCGTCCACGTCCTTCGCGGTGATGACGGCACCTTCCGGGACGCTACAGAAG
>JBEKUR010000478.1:0-1905 GCA_049514855.1 Terriglobia bacterium | reverse complement strand
TTCCTCTCCGGGAAGCATCCGGGATGCCGAAGCGCTGGCCCGCAATCTGCGCATCGACTTCCGGATTATTCCCATCACCCCCATCTTCGAAAGTTATCTCACCGCGCTCGACCCGGCCTTTGAAGGTGAACCACGCGACGTGACGGAAGAGAATATCCAGGCGCGAGTGCGCGGCAATATTCTCATGGCCCTGTCCAATAAGTTTGGTTCACTTGTCCTCAGCACGGGCAACAAATCCGAGCTGGCCGCCGGCTACTGCACTCTTTACGGCGACATGGCCGGGGGCCTGGCCGCCATCGCTGACGTCCCCAAGATCATGGTTTACGACTTGGCACGTTACGTGAACCGCGCCGGGGAACGCATCCCGCAAGCCTGTCTTGAAAAGCCCCCTTCGGCCGAGTTGCGTCCCAACCAGACTGACCAGGACACTCTCCCCCCTTATGAAGTCCTGGACGCCATCCTGAAGGACTACATCGAGGAGGCCCTGTCCTCCCAGGAGATTGCGGAAAAGCATCATTTCGACATCTCCTTGGTCAGGGACGCGATCCGCAAGGTCGATGGCGCCGAATACAAGCGGCAGCAGGCCCCTCCCACACTCAAAGTGACCGCCAAGGCTTTCGGGATGGGGCGGCGGTACCCCATCGTGCAGAGGTATAGCGAGTAGGTTTTCAGATTGGGTCATTGATTCATTGGGTCATTGATTCATTGGGTCATTGATTCATTGGAGGAATCGTTTGATCCGGAACCCCAGCTTAAGGTGCAGGTCGGCAAGCGTAGTGATAAAGTTCGACGCGAACGGCTCTGAGTTAAAGACTGGGGCCGCGAGTTAAACGCAAGGCCTCGATTTCGCATCATCACATTGTACGGCTCAATGATAAAATCAAAGCTTTGCACAGAAGGCCTCTTGAGGTTTGGAGCAGGTTGTCGAGAATCTTCCATCAAGCCCCCAAGGCGCGCGCGGTCATCCTCGCGGTCGCTCTTTTCCTTCTCACGGGGGTTTGCCGCGAGGCGGAAGCCGTCACCCTGCCTCGAACGACGATCCGAGCGCTGACCCTTCCCAACGGTCTCCAGGCCTGCCTTGTGGAAGACCACCAGGCGCCCGTGGTCAACGTTCAAGTCTGGTACCACGTGGGCTCCAAGGACGAGGCCCCGGGAAGGACCGGTTTTGCCCACCTGTTCGAACACCTGATGTTTGATGGGACGACGAACATCGGGGCCGACCAATTCTCCGACTACGTCATTCGGTCCGGTGGCATCGATAATGCTTACACGACCGAGGATTCCACCGTCTTCTGGGAAACGACACCCAGTTCACAGCTTCCCGTGGTCCTGTGGCTGGAGGCTGACCGGATGCGCCACCTGGACATCACGGGAACTGTGTTCAACAACGAAAGGGAAGTGGTGGAAGAGGAAAGGCGCTTGAAGTTTGATAACCCGCCTTACGGGACGGTAGTGGAGACTTTGTATCAACATGCCTACAGCGTGCATCCGTACCAGCACATGACGATTGGCAGCCTGCATGACTTGGACAATGCCAGGCTGGAGGACATTCGCGACTTCTACGACACCTACTACGTGCCCAACAACGCCACCGTGGTCATCGTCGGCGACATGGACCCGCAGGAGACGGAATCCATGATCCGGAAATACTTCGGCCCTCTGGAACACGGAGCGCGCCTGCCTACAAACCACATCCAGCAGGAGCCGCCCCAAACTGCGGAGCGGGTTGTGAAACTCTCTCTGAACGTGGCGCTTCCGGCCTTCGTGGAAGGCTACCATATGCCGGCGGATGGCACCCCGGACGCTTACCCGCTGCGGCTGGCATCCAACATCCTCTCGGAAGGTGAAAGTTCGCGCATCTATCGGCGGCTGGTTTATGACAAACAGATTGCCCTGGAAGCGCAG
>JBEKUR010000477.1:0-1918 GCA_049514855.1 Terriglobia bacterium | reverse complement strand
CCGGTCGCGGTAGGGATACCAGTTACCTGATACCCCCCGCACGGATCCGTACAGGCGCTCATTAGCGCATACGGCTCTTATCGTAGATACCGAGCGGCAAAGCGAACCTCGGGATAAGGATGGAGCACGCGCGGTTGGGGAAGCCATCGGACCGCCAAAAGGTGCATGCGGGTCCAAGGGAGCCGATGGTTCTGGCTGCGACCAATGAGAGTCCGCCGCCAGAGCCGAGTCACCCTTTCCCGAAAGACACCCAGACGATCGAGATTTCCCGGCACCGCGTGGTAGTTGAAGTAGCCGCGCACGACCGACTTGAGCCACTCCCCCGTTTGCGCCACTGGGTGGTGCATACGCGAGCGAAGTTGCTGCTTGATCTGCTGCAGTTTCGCCCTCATACGCTTGCCGCTCGTCTTGCGCTTTACGGTGAAGTACCCCTTCCGAGTCGTCCCGCTGATGTGCGTGAAACCCAGAAAGTCGAACGTCTCGGGCTTGCCTTCCCCTCTTCGTTTCCGGCGCTCTTCGGCATACCGCCCGAACTCGATCCGGCGCGTCTTGTCGGGGTGGAGCTCCAGACCAAACTTCTCCAGCCGTTTCTGGAGGTCCCCCAGGAAACGGTCCGCTTCCGTCTGGTATTGGAAACCTAAGACGCTATCGTCGGCGTACCGAATGACGATGACGTCTCCTCGCGCACACTTCCTGCGCCAGACCTCCACCCAGAGATCGAAGACGTAGTGCAGATAGATATTGGCCAGCAGCGGTGAAATCACCGCGCCTTGCGGCGTACCCATCTCCGTCTCCGACCATTGCTCTCCCTCCATGACTCCGGCTTTCAGCCATTTCTCGATCAGCCGCAGCATGCGAGGGTCGGCGACGCGGTGCTGGACGAACTTCATCATCCATCCGTGGTCGATATGATCGAAAAATCCTCGGATGTCTGCGTCCAACACATAGCTCACCTTCCTTCGCTTGAGCGCAAACGTCAACGCATCCAGCGCCTGATGCTGGCTGCGCCCTGGACGAAAACCATAGGAAAAGCCCCGAAACTCCTCTTCATAAATCTGATTGAGGATGGTCACGACAGCTTGTTGGACAACCTTGTCCTCTAGCGCCGCTACCCCTAACGGACGTTGTCGCCCGTCAGGCTTCGGGATGAACACTCTTCTCGAGGGTTTTGCCCGGTATGCCCCGCGATGAACCCGGCCCTGGAGGTCAAGCAGTCGACCTTCCAGACCGGCCTCATACTCCTGCCACGTGACCCCGTCCACGCCGGGGGCGGCTTTCCGCTTCAACGCGTAAAAGCTCTCCCGGAGGAGATCGACGGTCAGATGGTGAAGCAAGGCGGTAAACTTTGTCTCCTTCCCTTCCCTGGCTACTCTCCGCACACCCGCCAATCCCTGGGACACGCGAGCCCCGCTCCGTGTCGGGTGCGTGCTAGATTGATGAGTGTTCTCCTCGATCAGCAGCCTTCCCTCTTCACTCTCCGCCAGCCGTCGTTCGCCTTGGTTCGAGTGATTCATCGGTACTATGCCGCTGTCCGACTCCTCGAAGACGTGCATGCGGGCCGTGTGGCAATCGCCTTCTCCCGCCGGTCTGCGGGCTTCGTTCCCCACAGACATCTCCGAGGTCTCCCGGTTCTCGTGCATGAAGTTTCTAGGCGTGTCTGGGGTCTTCGACTACGCAGGACTGACCAGGGGCTCGCGCTAGCGCCTCCGGTCATATGGCCTTCCGCCAAATTCAGAGCGTCGGCGTCCTGATTGTAATTTTTCGGAGCTCAATACCCAGCCCACCTATACCCCTGTTTACGCTTCGCTAGGCACCTCGCGGTATCCAGCGCAAAACTCGGGGCCGAGCGGGTCGCTAGCCCTTTCTCGTGAGACTCTTGCATTCTCTGCTTCATGCCGGTTTATCCCGGCGCACGAAT
>JBEKUR010000476.1:0-1926 GCA_049514855.1 Terriglobia bacterium | reverse complement strand
CCGAAGTTCCGAGAGGGTTCGGAACGTATTTTACTGATTCGCTTGGCGATAGCGTTAAACTCACTTTCCCGGTACTGGGAACAAGCGGATCAATTCGTACGCCCGCGCCTGCAACGGCGTCGGCTCGGGGACCTGCTTGAAGGTCAACTTCGCCTCCGCCGACTTGAATTCGTAGGTCACTCGCGCCCGGCTGGCCAACTCGGCCAGGAGGGTCGAGAAGCTGTGCACCGGAAGCCCCTCCGCCGTTTGATGAGAGCGCTTCTTGGCCTCCGCCGAGGCGGAAGGTTTCGCGGGCAGAATCGGATCGCGTCGCTGCCGTTCCTCCCTCCGCTCCTCATCCTCGAACAGCAGCGGCGCCCAAGCTTGGCGCAAGTGCCATTCTACGTAGTAGGCCAACAGGCATAAGAAAATATGCGCTGGCACTCGCTCCTCGGTGCGATGCCGAATCGGTCGCACCAACAGATCGATCCCCTTCAGGCAGCGAAAGGCGCGCTCGACTTCCGCCAAGCTCTTGTAACTCCGTACGGTGTCTTCCGCCGAGAGGCGCTGGCGCGGTTCGCTGGTGCGAATCACATAGATCCCGTCCAGCTTCTCTTCCTGCTCGATGGAGCTCTGGCGGCGACTCCATTGGAAGCTGCCCTCGCCAATTTCGCAGTCAAAGTGCTTGCCCACCTTGTAGTGCCCCAGCACCTTCCCCACCTTCAGCCCAATCTCCGCCGCCTTGAGCGGCTTGTTCTTGCGTCGCCCCACTTCCTTCGCGATCTTCGTCAAACTCTTCTCGGTGGCTTCCAGCAAGGCTTGCCGCTTGCGTGCGCGCTCCTCTTCCAGCAGGGGGTTATGACAGACGACTAGCCTCTCACCCGGGTAGTCCGGCGAGGTAATCTCAGCCAAGTTCTTCTCGTCCAGCAAGGAGAGTTGCAAGGCCCCTTTCTGGACCAATTCTCGAATCGCTCCGCTGGTCAGCGCCGTGATCCATCCCAGGCCGGGATGCTTCTGGAGCTTGTCAAGCTGCGGCTGGGTCAGCATGCCGCGATCTCCCACCAGCACCACCCGCTCCAGCCCGAACCGCTGTCGCAACTTCTCCACCTGATCGCCCACCGTCGTCGGGTCGCCGGTGTTGCCCGCATAAACCTCCACGGCGATGGGGCGTCCCTCGCCATCCGTCATTACCCCGTAGACGATAATCGGCAGCTTGTCTCCATCGCGGTTGTGACCAAACTGTACCAGCGGACAGGTGCGGCCCTCATAGGAACTGCTCGACACATCGTAGAGCACCAAGCCGCCCTCCGCCAGATGACGGGCAGCCAGCTTCTGCTCGATACGCTCCTGGCGCTCCAGCAGCCAGTCCATCGCCTGATAGAGATCATCCTCGCTGGCATCCTGAATCCCCAGCTCTTCCGCCAGCGTGGTGGTGTGCCACTCGCGGGTCGTCGCCAATTTCGAGGAGGGGGAGAGCAGTCGCTGGACGACCATGGCGACAACCAGATCCCGTTCGGGGCAGCGCTTGGACGCGATCACGGCCTCCAGGTCGAGTTGACGGATCATGGCCAGAACAGCTTCGACGTGGCCGTGGGGAGAGGTCTGTCCGGTGGTCAGCAGGTCCTTGGGGGAGACGAGGGTCTCGCCGCGGAGGGCGCGGCGCAAGGTTTCGATCTGTGGTTCTGGCCAATGGGAGAGATTGGCCAAGGTGCGCTTGAGGGTTTTCTTTCCCTCACGCCAGCCTTCGCGGAGGAGGATGGCGGGTGGGGAGTTGCGGTTGGGGACCGTTTCGATGTACATGGGAGCTATTATAAACAACAAAAGTCATATGTCAAGGAAATAATTTACGCTTACATGGGAACATTTGGCCCATTACATTTTCCCCAACCGGTGAATAATCAATAGCTTGATCCTGAATTCAGGACCATTTGTCAGAGGAACTTCGGA
>JBEKUR010000475.1:0-1964 GCA_049514855.1 Terriglobia bacterium | reverse complement strand
ATGAACCTCTTCATTCGCTTCGCGACCTCGTCGGCCTTCCCCACCGAAACGTTGTACATCTTGCCGAGAAACAGGTAGGGCCGCGGGTCCGAGGGATTCAGGTCCGAAGCGTGGCAAAGCGCCTCGATCGCTCCGTCGTAAAGGCTGCGGGAATAATAGGCGATGCCCAAGCCGATGTACATCCGCTGAGAGTTGGGATAAAGCGCGACGCCGTGCTTGAAAACTTCAATGGCAGGTTCAATGGTTTCGTGCAGGAGCAGTTCGTTGCCCCAGTCAAAGATGTTCTTCTCGTTGGGGTCCATGTGCGCGGCAAGCTGGTATTCCTTGAGCGCAGAGATCGCATCGCCCAGAGCCTCGTCGACCTCCCCGAGCAGGTTGTGGAGTTCGGCGGTGTCTTTCCGCCGGAGCATGTCCGGCAATAAAGATCGCGCGGGGCCAGGTTTTTTTGTCTCGAGGTAGGCGACAGCGAGATCGTATCCGTTGGCGTAGTCTTCGGGCTTCAGCTTTTGCGCTTTTTCAAGATAAGGGATACCGGTTTTCAAATCATCCACGGAAAGATAAAACTCGCCAAGTTGATGATTGGCCTCGAAACTGTCGGGATGGTCCCGAAGGGCCGTTTGGAGCTCGCGTTCCACCTCCGCGGCGTTGGGGCTTCCCGGCTCTCGGGCCGGGGTCTTGAGCGCGTTGCCGGTAAGGCTCGGGCCCTCACTGATCAAACGTTGCGGGCTCTGCGCCTGTGAGGAGTACCCGGCGGCGTCGATCGTGGTTTTGACCGCGCTGGCCTTCAAGGGGCTGTCGTCGTAATAGCCAGGCTGTGGTGGGACGGGGGGCGCCTGGCCTGGACCCGGCGGAGCTGAGGCTACGAGAAGCAAGTCCACAGTGATGGAGGCTCCGCCCGTAACCCGCACGGCGGTTCGCGTCGCAGCCTGATAACCTGCAGCTTCGGCGGAAAGGGTGTAAGTGCCGGGCTCCACCGAGAGAAACGAATAATGCCCACGCTGATCCGCGGTGACGGATTGCCGGCTCCCATCCGCAGCCGCCAGCGTCACCTTTGCACCGGGAATCGGGGCTTGGGAAAGACCGGCCACGATTCCCGTCACAGTGCCTTTCTCGCCTGCTAGGAGGCAGCCCGCTCCCACCAAGAACGCCAGCAGCCAGCCCAGAAGGGCAGCCCTGATGAGCGCGCCGTCAGTTGAAGGTCGGGGTTTGCGGTGACCCTCGGCAGCACGCGAAGAAGCAAGCTCGTGTGGAGAGCCTTCCGCCGCGAAGTGGTTTATCCCAGCCATAGACATTCCTGACTCGGCGCCGCGTGAGAAGACGATTGTAGCATTACGCTTCGGGAACAACCAAGACACAACGGGTGGCTTACATTGAAAACCACTGATGCTGGGAATATAATTAAGGAACCCTCGATTCAGCGCGCCCGAACGAGGCTGGATTCAGAGTGAAGTCACTCTCGAGAGGTTTATTCATGGAGAATAGACTTCGCCTAGACACCCGGGGTGACACCAAGCTTGCCAGCGATTTTGGGTCGATTGCGGACCCTTCCAAGCGGACGTTCCTGCGCGCGGCAGGATTGCTCATCGCTGGCCTTATGGCACCGCAGGGACGGGCCCACCAGAACCTGCATGGCGCTGCCGACCCCGGCCACAAGGTTGTGCTCGTCATTATTGGTGGTGTGCGCCACGCCGAGTCTTTTTCGCCCGAGGGGTTGGTGAATATCCCGCACCTCTCAGCGGACCTGCTCCCCAAGGCGCTCTTCTACCCTCGCGCGCGCAACGAAGGCGTGACCGCGCACTTCAACGCGATTTCGAGCATCCTCACCGGCAACTGGCAGCGCGTGGACGACTGGGGCAAGCTTGCCCCGACCACTCCGACCGTGTTCGAGCAATTTCGCAAGCGGCTCCGCGTCGATCGGAGTGAGACCTGGGTTGTGGCCAGCAATAAGGCGCTCACCAGCCTGA
>JBEKUR010000474.1:0-1968 GCA_049514855.1 Terriglobia bacterium | reverse complement strand
TCCAGTCTCGACGGTAGTGCCAGAATCGAAAACGCCGCCAGTATAGAAACGCCAGCGGAAGGAATCAAAGATGCCGAAGAAACTACCGGGACGATACAAAGGGACACGCCGCCGGACACCGCCGCCGACGCTGATAATAATTGAGTGCCCCGGATGCGGCTGGAAATCATTTCCCGATCCGCCAGAATTGGCAGAAAAAAGCTATTTGACGCATTTGACGTACATCCATTACGGGTATTTGCAATGCTACTTTTGCCCAAGCTATTTGCCGGATTTTGCAACTCTGGCGTATCACGTCCGGCTTTTTCACCCAGAGGTTTTTCGAGACGATGGACTCTTCCGCAACCCGGAGAATTTTCCGGGCTGTAGAAAATTCAAATGTTAGGAGAAGGAATGGCAAAAAAGAAAAAAGCAGCCGCACAAGTTGTAAGCGCCGCGCCTGGATTCCTGCCGGGTGCCCCGCAATCATTTATGCCGCCAGGATCACCAGGAGCAGCGCCGCAGGCTGTTCCCATGCAAGGCCCGATCAATGCCAGCGACTACGCCGCTAGCAATTTTTTGCGCGGGCAGGATGTTCCCACAAGCCAAAATGAAATCAAGGTCAAGGTCCTATCGTTTGTCAAAATTCCTGGGAGCCGCTCCCCGTTAGTTTGCCAGATTGAAAAGGCCTATGACCGTGAATTTCTACCGCTCAACAAAACCAACATCAAGCAACTCGCTGGAATTGTCGGCAACAACTTACAGATTGTTGTCGGCAAATCTCTCGTGCTAGTGATTTATCCTGTCAACAATCCGAGTACCGGACAAATGACACGGGGATTGTACGTTAGCCGCGTCGAATAAATCTTCTAGCCTGACGACTCACAAGCTCTTCGGGCGGGCCGCGCATGCCTGGAAGAAACGCGGGTTATAGATGAAAAAATTCCGCACAGCCTACCGCGATAGCAAAACAGGCCGCTTTACTAAAGCCTCTACGTGGAGACGCAGCAAGGCACAGGGCGGCACACGCTACAATCGCACTCGCGTCAAAATCGGTAAGCCTCCAAAAAAAGCGCCGCCTATCCCGCCGCCGATCCCGCCGCCCATACCGCCGCCGATCCCCGGAGAGATTGTGGAGTTTGTAATTCGCGTCAAGTCAGGCTCGCCAAAACGCAGCCGCGAGAATCCGGCAGAAACGCATATTTTCGGGCCGTCAGGGGCCAGCCGTGAGGACGTGATTGACGCCCTATTTTCATATTCAGTTGAGCAGCCGCCGGAGATGGGATTTACATATCCGGCTGCAATAGATTGGGGTGGGAAAACGCATGACGCTGACGACGAAACGCTACGAGAAAGAATTGGAAACCTTTTGCAAAATCCTAAAGTTGAATGGGAAGAAATCAAGAAGGCTAAAAAATGATCTTGTCATCGGAATCATCGAAGAAATCCACAGGTCCGACACTCTTTTGCTTGACTGGGACCATAGAGGACTTGGCGGACTTCCCAGGCGTGTTGAATCAGGCCTCCGTATTGCAGAAATTCGGCCACTCTGGATACGTTACGATAGGACTAAACACGGATGGCACGCCGTCATACGCCTGCGCCGCGATTTTTCTAGGGCCGAAATTGTGGCGCTTCAAGCTATCGCCGGAAGTTCTTGGGAGCGCGAAGCCATGAATTTCCGCCGTCATTTGCAGATGAAAAAGTGCCCCGCGCCGAAATTCTGGCGCGAACGGTTCAACGTCCTGTACTCAAGGAAATTGCTATGACTAAAAAATGCAACGAAATGTCACGAGCTGAGATTACGCACTATCGCAAACGCGGATATTGCGATAAACATCACCAGGCCAAGATCAAAATCGCCGGAAAATTTCGTTGCTGGACCTGCTATTATGGCGAGCTTTTCCAGAGCGGAATTTGCCGAAAATAATGCTTGACACTGTACCCTTTTTGGCGCGATAATCCGTCTTAGAGATAGGAGGCAAGACA
>JBEKUR010000473.1:0-1975 GCA_049514855.1 Terriglobia bacterium | reverse complement strand
GAAGACAAACTGGTTACACTCTGTGGTCATAAGGCTGTTGCTCCTTCTTGGCAGAGTCTTTCTAGACAAAAGAGTTATGCCATGAAGCAACAGCCTTTTTCAATTTAGTATGAGAAATTCGGGCTAGACGATTCAGCAACATAGCTAATCTAAAGGCAACCGTTGGTCCCAGGTTCAAATCCTGGCGAGCCCACCATTTATTCCCAATCACTTAGAGTCTTTGAGTTCACTGAGTGTTTCTGGATTGCGCCCGATACTGTGCCCCCCTTCCTCCAAAACTAGAGCGCTCGCCTGCTCCTCCAGGGACCAAACCGTGGCCTGCTTCGTGTGCGACCCTGTGCCATTCTACCGGTCCTGGCACGTCTATTTTGAGGAGTTTGCGGGCAGGCAGTGACACTCGTCACTGCGGGGGTTCGCCCATCTCGTCAGCATGAAGATGTCAGCGCAGGTGGAGAAGCTGTTTCCCCCCGCGCGGTGGCCGCCGTTAGATTGAGCCGCAATCTGATGCGATAAACACGGTCCGTTGCGGTGGGAGCACACACCATGTCCTCCAGTCCACTCGCCACAGAAATCGGCATTCATCGGGTCCTTTCCGCGATAGACCTCTCTCCTAATTCCATCAGGGCTCTGAATCACGCCATCGCGATTGCCCGCAGTTACGGCGCAAAGCATTACCTCGTGCACGTCGTCTCTTCGATCGGCTACTTGATGGTGGGAGCCGATGTGCTAGCGGCAGCCGTGGATAGCGCCGCCAGGGAATTGAGTGACTTGGAGCAGCGCCTTTCGCGCACAGGCGCGCTCGCTGGACTTTCTCATGAAATGTTGGTTTGCCAGGGCGAGGTCTGGCAACAACTGGAGCGGGTCGTCAAGGAACAGCGCATCGATTTAATCGTCCTCGGCACTCAGGGAAAAACAGGTCTGCGCAAACTGGCGCTAGGTTCGGTGGCCGAATCCGTATTCCAGCATGCCATGTGTCCGGTTCTGACCGTCGGTCCCCGTGCTCCCGCCGATGCGCCGCATCCTGCCACGGTCAGCCACATCCTTTATCCCACCGATTTGTCTCCGGAATCCGCCAAGGCCGCCGCATACGCCGTATCGCTGGCGAAGGAGCATGGCGCGCAACTCACCATCCTGCAC
The DNA here is from genome assembly GCA_049514855.1 of Terriglobia bacterium. Taxonomy (GTDB): domain Bacteria; phylum Acidobacteriota; class Terriglobia; order UBA7540; family UBA7540; genus CAVROP01. The sequence goes on along the minus strand of JBEKUR010000473.1, from coordinate 838 downwards.
GTTCATGAGAAGGGCGAAGCTGGCAATACCGGCGAGGATAGGCACGAATTCGTCGAGCGCTTCCGGCGGCAGATTGCTGGAGACTTGCCGCACAAGTGGTGGTACGAACAGCAAGTCGGACTCGTGGACCAGACGATTCTCGGCTTGGCGAGGGAGCGGCATGTCGGCCTCATCGTTCTTGGGCTACACTCCCGGCGTCCCTTCATTCATCCCCATAGCTGGTTGCATGCCTACAAGATTGTCAGCGAGGCCTGCTGCCCCGTCTTGACCATCCGCGGCGGATGAGGGCACAAGCTGTCGTGAATCGTATTCATTTCTGGCGGTGAGATTCGGGCGTGCGTTCGCTCGTCGGGGCATTCTTTTGTACTTTTGACCTGCTTGCACTTGCCGCGGCCCGCCCTTGGTGCGGGAGCCTCCCCAAGCAAACCCCGCCGATCTGACGGTGCAGGTGGGCGTTTGCCAGAATGGATTTGGAAAATGTGGGAAGTGGCCGGTCTGTACGTGCAGTTGCCTCGTTGTGTATAATCGCAAAGCTGCAGAAACGAGCGGGCGTCGTACAATGGCAGTATAGAAGCTTCCCAAGCTTCGGACGTGGGTTCGATTCCCATCGCCCGCTCCATAAATCACGATGATTCTATTGTCCTTACGCCGCTAACCCCAGTGAAAAGGCCCATAAAACAGGGGTTTTTGGTCCCAAGATGGTCCCAACCGAATGGGGTGAACCCCTTAGATGGCACAAATTATTTGGACACAGCTTCCGCTTTCCTAAAGGCGTTCTTGCATCTCCTAGCAGGAGAAGGGGTCTGGGGAAGGGGACGGCATTTGAGTCCCTTTCCCC
>JBEKUR010000472.1:0-1999 GCA_049514855.1 Terriglobia bacterium | reverse complement strand
GCCGGAGATTTGCCAGGACCACTGGCAATTACAGCGTTCAAGACCTGGCTGGATTGAATTACTGCGATGCCACTGTGTCCTCGTAGCAACCATTGGAGCGGACGCATACCCGCCTACGATTCTGAACCGCGAAGCCGTTGATACTGGCCCCTGTCCCCGGCCCGTGGCGTCCAGGCCGTGCTATCACTCCAATTATGAAGAAACACTGCTGTCCGGTTAAAAGTCGAACAGAATCAATTGGTTGCCGGGATCGAGTAAGCCGGGACAGGAGTCGGATGCGCGAAGTGCCCGTAAAATGGGCGTTTTCTCGAAAAGAGTAACACTGAGAATCTGTAGAATCTGGTAAAGACTGGCTTCCAGCCCCAACCGCTTGCGGACGATTGCCACCAGCACGTAAACCGACACCGCGATCCAGATTTGCGTCTTCACCGCGTTCTCGCTGGTGCCATAGAAGGCCTTGATCCGCAAGTGCTGCTTGATCCACTTGAAAAAGAGTTCCACCTGCCAGCGGCACTTATAGATTTGCGCGATGGTCAGAGCGGGCAGCGTGAAGTTGTTGGTTAGAAACTTCAGGCGCTTGTTTCTCTCCGCGTCGAAGTAACTCACCTTCCGTAGCGTGTCTGGATAGGCCGTGGCGGATGCCAGGGACGACAGAATCACGGTTTGATCCGAGAGCACGCCGGTGCTCTTGTCCACCGGCTGCGAGTACCGTCGTTCGAGTAACACGTTCGACTTGGTGCGCACAACAAAGAAAGCCGAACTGAGCGTAAAGACAAAAAGCCGTTGAAAATCGATGTAGGCCCGGTCCATGACGTAGAAGGCCCCAGCCTCCGGCATGATCTCGTCGAGGATGTTCACATCGTGCACAGCCCCGCTGGTGACGCGGAGAAACGTGGGAATGTTGCCGTGCAGGTCCAGCAAGGTGTGCATCTTGACGGCCGCCTTGCGCTGGCGAAATCTGGCCCACGGGAACAGCGACAGGCAGAGATCGATGGTGGTCGAGTCCAACGCGTACAGGCTTTGGTCCAGGTCCACGCCGATGGGATCGTGGGCATACAGCGGTCGCGCAATGCCGATGAGGACTTGCGCGAAATCGGCATAGATGCGCCAGTCGCGCGACTCGTTGGCTTCCGCCAGCGTGGAGCGCGCCACGCGACCGCGGAACCCCATGTGGTAGAGCTTGCTGCTCATCGACCGCAGGCACGCTTCGATGTCGCGCAGGCTCTCGCGATAAGTCAACTGAGCGAAGGCCATCGCCAGAAACTGGTCCCAACAAGAAAAACTCTTCTGCTGGTAATCGCCACGGTAGCGGGCCACGCATTGCAGGAACTCATAGCGTGGAAGATGATCGACGACCTGGGAGAAAACAGTTTGGCCAAGATTCATCCCCCATTGTCGGCAATCTGCGCCGAGTCCCGAGGAGACGTCCGGAAGCCAGTTCCGGCGAAAAACAGTTCAAATCGAAAAATCTTAAATCAAGACTTAACTGCCTTGCCATCAATCGACTACGAGAAATGAAAAAGTCATCTCCCGGACAGTAGTGATTACATCTATATGCGGTCACGGTACTAGGCCCGTCGAACGAGCGCTAAAGCAGGCGTTGACCTACTGCCAAGGGCGAGGAATCGGAGTCGGCGTTGTTGGCAACGGCCATCAGCTCATCGCATTTTTGGCGAGTCGTCAGGACGGCATCCCGCCGCTTGATGGCATGGGACTGGTGTTTAGCTCCCTTGAGGAGATGCGCGACGACTTTCGCCAACTCTGGCAACAACTCTCGAAGCCTGGACTTACAGCCAGGAACATTTACGCCGGTCTCAGAGGGACGCCCGTCCAGCCGCCGCCGCAAAAACTCTCGCAGCGGATCCCCACTTACCCGGGGTTCAAAGGCAGGAACCCATTTCAGACGGAGTTGCAAATCCTCGGCGAGCTTGTGATCGAAGACATAGGTCGGGCTCGTGAAGTAGAGAAGGATTTTCTCGAGCGATGCTACTGCAGCAAC
>JBEKUR010000471.1:0-2011 GCA_049514855.1 Terriglobia bacterium | reverse complement strand
CGCGGCTACTCACACGTGGGTGAAACGACGATGCGGTTGGGAAGCGTCACGTCCCAGATCGAAAGCGGATCGAACAGATTAGGCATCGGCTTTGCTCCTCGTGTGCCGATTATCGCATTCTCGACTTAAGCTTGATCATCTCGCCATCCACAGCGAACCTGCCGTATCCGTGATGGTGGATGGTCTTCGGGTCCTTCTGTGCTGGGTCGATCCATGCCTTGAGCACTTCCAGGACGAACATGCAATACTTGTTGACGAGACCAGTGTCGGCCACCCTGCATTCGAGGTTTGCGAAGCACTCGGCCACCAAGGGCGGGGCCACAAGCTCGGCCGGCACGGGGGTCAGGCTGAATCTCTTGAACTTGTCCACGTTCCGGCCCGAGCAGTTGCCGACCTCCACGACCTTGGGCGCCAGTTCCAGCGCCGGGATGGCGATCACGCACTCCTTCGTCGCCCGCAAGGCGGCAAAGCTGTGGTTCCTGTTGCTGACGACGCAGGCGACCAGCGGCGGCTCAAACTCGACCATCATGTGCCACGACAGCGTCATGACGTTGGCGCGGGCCCTGCGGGCGGTCGTCAGCAGGACCACCGGGCCCGGTTCGAGCAACTGGTAGACTTTCGACAGAGGCAGATTTCTCATTGGAGTCCCACGAACACGCTTGGCTTCATATCGGTCATTGAGGTAAATCTGGTCCCCGAGCAATACGATTGCACCCGGTCTCCATGCTTGTCTTGTCGCGTCCTTTGCTCCAGAGAGACAGCCCCAACATCGCCACCGCCAACGGCAGGATGACATAGTTCGCGATCGCGCCGGGCGGCGTGCGGGCAAAACTCACCGGCTTCATGCGTCCCACCAGCATGCGCAGGAAAGTTTCAAGCACAAGCAGCAGATACATAAACGGGACCAATGACCGGTAGCGGAATACCACGGTCAACTGCATGAGAGCGTAGATCAACTGTGCGCTCCCCCAAAGAGCAAAGGCAAAGATAATGCCACCTGCACCCGCCACCGACAGATCCATCCCGGCGATGCTGCCTGCCCCGCCATCGGGCGCCAGAAGGTGGATGCAGCTTCGAACGGTACTGATGACGGCAAGTGCAGCAAAGACATAGACGGGTAGTTTCTGCCCTTGGACGTTGTTATCAGCGGTGGCGGGCAGCAAGACGAAGAATAGAGTTCTCATAGGAAGCTCGGCTTGTCTCGGTTCTGCTCAATCGCCGCGTACTGGCGGCCTCCCATAACGAAGGTTTCAGTCCTGAGGCCCTGTTTGCAGGTGCGGCGGACGGGGAGCCGCTTGCCCTGCACCTTGACCTCATCGGCGCTCATCAACTGCCTGGCGACGGAGCTCAGTGAATCGTTGGCGGCTTCTCCTCGGGCGGCGGAAGTTCTGCGACCACGGCCGGAACAATGTCATTGAAGGTACCGGTGGAGACGAGTTCATCGAACTTCATTTCGTCTTCGACAGCGCAATCGTGCCACTGAACGAAGACCGACTCTTTCATCACCCTGGTTACCGTGCCGATGTGCTCCGGCCAGTCCGCTGTCCGTCCCTTGCCCGAAGGCTTGACGATTTCGTTGATTCGGAACATTTACAATCCTCCGGTGTCGGAATCGAAGCCATACTCTGTGATTTATGTCGTTGTCGCATTGATAGGAGTTTGCTTCACGCTGCCGTTACCCGTCCGCAAGCTTTCGTACACACTATAGGACCGAGCAGCAGCCCAAAACAAGGCCCTCATCTCTCGCCCCGCTGCCGGTCGAAGGCCTTTCCGGCTGGGCTTCCCTGATTGCGGCGATTGCCCTTTCCAGAGCATCGGCAGGCCGCAAATGGTACGTCGGCAGTGGTGTCAGTGATGGCCGGTGGCGACGACGTGGGGCAGGTCGGGGGTCTGGATGGCAGGAATGACAGCCTGATTTCATCCTGCCCCTTGCTTCCGTAGGATTTCAACTTGCTCAAATTTCTATACGTGAGTGAGTGAGTGAATTGAGTAAGTTGAGTAAGTTGCCTTG
>JBEKUR010000470.1:0-2016 GCA_049514855.1 Terriglobia bacterium | reverse complement strand
AGGCAGCCGCCGGTCAGGCAGATGAAGATGGTCTGCACCGGATGCGGGTCGAGGTGGAGAATGTAGAGTGCCGGCACGGTGAAGACGGCCCCGGCCACCACGCTGCCCGAGGCGCCGCCCATGCCGGTGATGATCATGTTCTCCAGCACGCTGGAGCGCCGCCGGTAGACGCGCGCCAAGCCGATGGCGAGGATGGAGATGGGAATCGCCGCCTCCATTCCCTGGCCGACCTTGAGGGCGGAATAGGCCGACGCAACGCTGAAGACGATACACAGCAGCGTGCCCCACAGCACCGCGCGCCAGGTCACCTCCGGTGGCGACATGCTGGTGGGCACCAGCGGCATATAGATTTCGCCGTCCTTCAACGGCTGGTACGCGTTTTCCGAAAGCGACTTGGTTTCGACATCGGCCATGCGTAAATGAGCCTCCTGACCGGGGCCAAACGCCGGACCGTCCATCATTGCCCCGCTGCGGTCCCCCCTCCGACCAAAACGGGCAACCATTATCCCATAGGGAGTCAAACATCGCTTGCGACGACACAGCAGTGACGGAGGTCACACCGTGAAGTGACTTGGAGGAGATCCATCATCGCGGACTGAGCCACCACGCGATAACTCCCAGATTGTCGGCAACTCGGAAACTACTTGCCGTAGCCCCTTTAACTCAGCCACACGGACGAAGCGTCACTTCGCGCAAAGCGACCCATTACCTAATCTTCTTCCCAATTAACAATACACGTGGCGCTAGTGAAAGTCAGCACATGTGCCACAAAGGAGGTCCTGTGTTCGTTGAACTCATGCCGCTTCTTGCCGGCCGCACTGTGCTCATCACGGTAGCCAAGGTGGATGATCCCGCTTCGCGGGACTGCGCGTCAACATCATCCCCGCTCTGGCAAAGGCCGGTGACAACCCGGCTCTCAGTACACCGCTTAAAGCCACCCGCTGTCCCCCCTGCGCGGCGGAGCTCCAAGCAGCGTAAGGGGGGAGCCAACCCGCTCACTGTTTCGAGTGGCATCAGTGCTGAGTTAATGAGAGGGATAAAGCCGCTCTTCCCGCATGGAGAATCTCATTAAAAGGCAGGGTATGACCTCTTCGATATTCATCACACTGGCCCTGTAAGGGGATTCAAGAATTCGAATCCTGCCTGACCAGCTTGGGCCGAGTCCACCTTGCCTACCCAGACTACGCGCGCTTTAATGAAGCAGTCGGGTTCGGTAGCAAGAAGGAGGCCCACGGGCTGGCCCGGGACAAGGGTGGCGTCGGATTGCAGTCGCAAGCCATGAGGGGAGAGGTCAACGGTAGTAGCGAGGTATTCAGCCTCGTCACCCTCTATCACAAGAGTCACAGCCATTTGGACCCGCTCACGCTCCGACCGGCGCTTATCTGATCGTGTGTCGTCAGGCATGGCATAAGGTTACAGCTAAGAGGACGGATAATCAACGGACCTCGTGGGGGATTGATGACATGACGGAAACGCTTCTTGAGACGCCACGGCGCTGGAGTTTCTCCCTGGAAGCGTCCACAGTCAACCCGGATGGCGTGCGAGCGGCATGCAGTCGGGCCTTGGTCAGGCGGCCAGGAACCTTTATCTCGCGCAGCTACTCCGGCGATGACCTGCGTGCTCATATCGTGGGAGGCTGCGTGGATAATGAACAAGTTCAAGGCTCCAAACCGCCCGGTCGTGTCCTAATTTGAAATCTCATCCGTTCTCGGGCTGGCCTGCTTTTCCAAGCTCTCAATTCGCTTCTCCAATCTGGAAATGTGGTTTTGCGTATTTGCTGCGGAGAAAAGGAAGGCCATTGGAAGAAACGCAAAAAACGCCGGAAACCCTGCTGGCAAAGAAATAGTACTTCGACTCCAGCCAAAAAGGGGAATGCCACTCACAACCACCGGTAGAGTAGGAGAGGTGGCGGACAACGCTCCTCTCCCCTCGTCGAACCGGACGTGCGGATTTCCCGCATCCGGCTCTCGCAGAGACCTTCGCCGCGAGCATGCACAGGTGGTGCCCCCGTCCAGT
>JBEKUR010000469.1:0-2020 GCA_049514855.1 Terriglobia bacterium | reverse complement strand
AGTGGGTAGCACCCGCAAAATGGCGGCGTTGCGGGAGAGCGGACCCTCGCCTCCGACAATATTTTCACAGCTTCTTGCGCCCTGGGCTAAGTTCTATCGCCCGCTAGGCGGGCTCCCCGGACCACCCGGCTGCTGCCGCCGTAAGCTTTCACAAATACGTCATGCAACAGCGGCAGGACTCCCAGTTTTATGTCGCACACCCTCCGGTCGGGTTTTGGCTGTTCAGCGCCCCATCGAGCAGGGAAGCCACCTGTCGCCTATTGTGCCCACGCCCTTTCCAGCTCTTTCCCGCCGTTCGCGACGCCGTGGCAAGTCGAGCACGCGCGACGATCAATGGATGGGTCGTTGTGACATCCCAGGAATGGTGTCCGTGCTCGCTGCGCGGGCCGAGCCAGGACAGTTGAAAGAATGCCTGGTAAGAGCCTAGCCAAACGGATTTGAAATTCTCCGCCTTCCTGAGCGTGTATAGCTGAAAGCCGCTATCCGTGATGTCAGAAACGGAGTACGTCGCAAACGGGTGTTGCCCTCTCCCCTGGGGAGAGGGTGGCCCGCGACCGGCGCCTTCACCAGCCGGCGCGGGCCGGGTGAGGGGTCAGTTGCACGCCGAGGACGGATCAGAGAGGCTCGGTGCAAGTTGCTCGATCGACACGAGTAATGCATCGAGTTTCTGGAGAGGCAGTCGAGGGTCGAGAGTCGAAAGTCGAAAAGGGCGATACCGCAAAAATGTGTGCGACAACCTGCACAGAGTTTGGCGGTAAGAATCTGCACGCTACCCAGCCCTCCGTTGCCTTGCCGCATGAGCAGGGCAGCGGCGGGCATGCCATAGCAGCGCCGGCGCCGCGTGGACATTCCGTCTCTTGACAGGCGAGAGGAGATAGGCTAGGGTAGTAAGCGGGGTTGTGCAAGAAACAGGATTCAGGATTCGGGATTCAGGTGTCAGATGACAGGCGCTGGGGCTGGGGGAATGCTGAATAGTGAATAGTGAATTGTTTTCTTCCTTCTTGCCCCGCGGACTGCTTACTGCCTTCGGCGTTTGAGGGGAGTTCGGGCCTGCGGGACGTTTCGCCTGTATCGTAGCCCAGGACAAGATGTCGCCTCGGCCGCGGAGAGGAGGAACGGCAGTAACTTTAAAAAAGTGATGGAACGAAGCGGGAATGTCTATGAAAACAAGGGAGGTATGTAGTGAGTGGGGAATCAAAAACAGGTGCCAGGGGCCTGGGACTGGCGACTTGGGGTCGAAGGCCTGCCCGGCGCCGGCGCGTGCCAGCATCACTCGCTCGATCTGTCCTGCGGCTCAAGAAAGCCTACCAACCTTGAAAGGAAATTCTTTTTTTGACCGACCGAAGCTGGAATCTCTATGAAAACAAAGGATGGCTGTGGAAAACTCTGGGGCAAGGCTGGAATGTCCATGAAAACAAAGGAGATACGAGTAGGGAGCGGGAATGTTGCTGAAAACAGAGGTAGTTAGTAGGTGGTGGATGGGGAATGAAAAACAGGGGCTGGGGACTGGGGGACGAAGGCCTGCCCGCCGCCGGCGCGTCTCGGCATCACTCGCTCAATTCGTCCTGCAGTTCAAGAAGGCCTATCAACCTTGAAAAGAAAATCTTTTTTTGACAGACCGGAGCGGGAATGTCTATGAAAACAAAGGACGGCTGTGGAAAACTCTGGGGCAAGGCTGGAATGTTCATGAAAAAAAAGGAGATACGCGTAGAAAGCGGGAATGTTGGTGAAAACAAAGGAGGTAGATGGTATGTGGTAGATGGTAGGTGGAAAATGAAAAAAGGTGGTAACTGGTAGGTGGGAAGCGGTAGGTGGTATGTGGCAGTTGGTAGGTGGGGAAGGGCTCCCGTCTCGGGCAAGCTGACTTCTTGGCGCTTCTCAAATCACTCCAGGGGATGCCGCCAGCGGAGTCCTGGGAACCGGCTGTAGTCACGGTCCGTGGTGATCCACTCGCTGCCCGATTCGATAGCCAGGGCTGCCAGATAAGCATCGGGGACGAGGTTGCCTTTGACGCCTGCCG
>JBEKUR010000468.1:0-2052 GCA_049514855.1 Terriglobia bacterium | reverse complement strand
CCCTCCGTGCCAATATAGCTGAGACACTTCCCGTATCCTTAATTACTGAGTAGGGCGAGAAGGGAATTCAGCATGACGAGCAACAAAGCTTACGCATTGATTCCTGCGGTTTTGCCTGCCGCGGAGCGAAGTGAGGCCGAGCGTAGCGAGGCCGAACGGAGTGGAGAGGCAGGCAAAACCGCCGCCGATCCCGGCGCCGTCCCCCGCCCCGATCCCCAGGTCGTCGCCAAACCCAAACGCCGGATTTTTACGGCCGAGTACAAGCAGCGCATCCTGGCTGAAACCGATAAGGCGAAAGAGCAGCCGGGAGCCCTTGGCACCTTGCTCCGCCGCGAGGGCCTGTACTCCTCTCACCTGGTGACTTGGCGAAAGGAGCGCGCCGCCGGCATCCTGCATGCCTTGACGCCCCAGAAGCGGGGTCCCAAGTCCCAGCGCAACCCGTTCGATGAAGAGAATCAGAAACTGCGCCGCGAAAACCAACACCTCAGTGAAGAGCTGCGCAAAGCCGAGATTGTCATTGAGGTTCAAAAAAAAGTGGCTACTCTGCTGGGGCGTCCGATCCTGGTGCCGGACCTGGAGGAAAAACCCTGATGGCCGCCGTCACCGAACTCGCTCCTGTGGTGGGTATCCAGGCCGCCTGCGCCGTCCTCGGCGTCCCCAGGTCGTCGTTCTACCGGCAGCAGCGCCCCATCTTTAGCCCGGCCGCGCGATCTGTGTCAGCCCGCTCTCTTCGTCCGGCGGAGCGGGAAACCGTGCTGAGCTGCCTGCATGAAGAACGATTCCAAGATCGCTCCCCCGCCGCCGTGTATGCCACTCTGCTGGACGAGGGCCGGTATCACTGCTCCATCCGCACCATGTACCGGCTGCTGGAGCAGGAGGGTGAAACTCGCGAGCGCCGCGATCAACTCACCCATCCGCCTTATCAGAAGCCGGAACTGCTGGCCACCGCTCCCAATCAGCTCTGGAGTTGGGACATCACCAAACTGCTGGGCCCGGCCAAGTGGACCTACTTCTACCTCTATGTCATCCTGGACGTCTTCAGCCGGTACGTGGTCGGCTGGATGGTGGCGCATCGCGAAAGCGCCGAATTGGCCAAGCGGCTCATCGAATCCACCTGCGACAAGCAGAACATCGCGCCGGGCCAGTTGACCCTCCATGCCGACCGCGGCTCTTCCATGACCTCCAAGCCCGTGGCGTTCTTGATGGCGGATCTGGGCGTCACCAAGACGCACAGCCGCCCCTATGTTTCCGACGACAACCCCTATTCGGAAAGCCACTTCCGCACCATGAAGTACCGGCCGGACTTCCCCGAACGCTTTGGCTCCATCCAGGATAGCCGGAGCTTCTGCCAGCAGTTTTTCGCTTGGTACAACGAAGAGCACCGTCATTCGGGCATCGAGCTTCTCACCCCCGCGATGGTCCACTATGGCCAAGCTCCGGCCATCGTGAAGCAACGCCAAGTTGTACTCGATGCCGCATACCAGGCCCACCCGGAACGATTTGTTCGTCGTCCGCCGCAATCAACCCCTGTCCCAAAGGAGGTGTGGATTAACAAGCCGCCACAAAATAAAAGTCAGTAAATTCCGTGTGGGAGTGTCTCAAAGCTATTGACACGCGCCGAAACGCCAAGGCGGGTCAATCAGGATCGTTCCAAACGGCTTCGGAAAGGCTTTCAAAATCGCTTCGCGTGCGGAGTTCAATGCCATGCCGGTGAGGGCTGCCGTCTTGCGCGAAATGGGTACGGTTGCCATCGAGTGAGACATCGCCGAGTATTCTAAATCCATTTGTTCCAGCATCTGTAATACTATCGGCTGTCACTGACTTCAGCAAGAGAGTATTTCAAGCTAAGAGACCCCACTACGCGAGCTGCGGTGAGCTTGACACGAGCGGTGGGCAGGCGTATGGTTTGCGCCAGAGACAGAGATAGAGTTGAAATCGGAGATTCCGATTCAGATGAGCGATTTCCACAGCCCATCCGTATCTGCGCCAACAGACGATCGCAGCGATCCCCACACCTTTCCTCCTCTCGGTGAAGCGATCAAAGTCCTGATG
>JBEKUR010000467.1:0-2094 GCA_049514855.1 Terriglobia bacterium | reverse complement strand
ATAAAGGTCGCGATACACCTGGTAATAGCGGTCATAAGCTTTGACGTTTTCCGCCAGGGGCGTCATGCTCTCTTTCACCTGTATGGCTTCTGCCGCTGCCTCCGAAACGCTCGAATAGGCCTTTGCAGCGACGCCGGCGAGCAAGGCAGCGCCGAAGGCAGAGCCTTCCGAGGTTCGGAGGGTCACGAGTTCCGTGCCAAATATATCCGCCTGGATTTCTCGCCAAGTGAAGTTGCGCGAGCCGCCGCCCGAGGAACGAATCTGCTCGACCGGAATTTTCAACTCTCTGAATATCTCGATCGAGTCGCGCAGACTGAACGCCACCCCTTCCAGGATGGAGCGGATGAGGTGCGCACGCGTGTGAACAGCGGTCAGACCGAACCACATGCCTCGCGCCTGGGCGTCGAGGTGAGGCGTCCGCTCGCCCATCAGGTAGGGCAGCCACAGGACGCCGCCACTTCCAGGGGGAATTTCCCGGGCCTCGTTGATAATGAGGTCGTAAGCATCGGCGTCCGTGTGGCGGGCGTACCAGCTCTCCGAAGCTCCAAAGTTGTCGCGGAACCAGCGCAGGGAGAGTCCGGCGCCCTGAGTGACCCCCATCACGTGCCATTTTCCGGGAACGGCGTGGCAGAACGTATGAATGCGACCACGGGGGTCGAGCTTGGGCGCCTCGGTGTAGGCAAAGATCACACCCGAGGTACCCAGCGTGGCGGAGGTCAGCCCGGGCTCGACGATCCCATTGCCCACGGCGCTTGCGGCCTGGTCGCCTGCGCCGCCCACCACCGGCGTCCCGGCGCTCAAGCCGGTGAGTACGGCGGCCTCGGGTGTGATCTGTCCCGTGATTTCGACAGATTCGTAGGCGCGCGGCAGGAGCTTGGCGTCCAAATCAAGCGCCGACAACATCTCGCGCGACCAGCGGCGGTTGGTCACATCAAAAAGCAAAGTGCCCGAGGCGTCCGAGACGTCGGTGGCAAATTCACCCGTAAGACGGAAGCGCACAAAATCCTTGGGCAGGAGGAAGTGAGCGGCGCGCTCGAAAGTCTTCGGCTCCTCATCGCGGATCCAAAGCAGCTTGGGCGCGCTGAAGCCTGTGAGGGCGGGATTGCAGACCAGCTTGATCAATCGCTCCGCCCCGACCGTTGAGGTGATCCAGTCGCATTGGGCTTGGCTGCGTTGGTCGCACCAGATCAAGGCAGGCCGGAGGACCGCCGGCGTGCTGTCCATCAGAACCACGCCATGCATTTGGCCGGAAAACCCCACGGCGTCAATGTCGCTGCCCTTGAGCTGGGCTTGCTCGAGGGCCCCACGGATGGCCACCAGAGTCGCATGCCACCAGTCCTCAGGCTCCTGCTCTGCCCAACCGGGCTTGGCCATTTTCATGGGCTGGTGATCGCCCGTGGCAGCTCCCACAATATGACCGTCCGGGCGGACGATGATTGCCCGTGTCCCGGTGGTTCCAACGTCAATTCCCATCATGTAGGCCATAAGTTTCAGTCCAATCGAAAGCAGAAGTCAGAAGTCAGGAGTCAGAAGACAGAATCGCCGCTGCATACGCGTTGAGTAGAGAGGACATACTCATGACCTTTTCGCCACACCAACAAATCACGGAAGGTCTTTGCTGGTGGTCTGCCCTCAAGCATCCCGAATTCCTCCTCCTGACTTCTGGCTTCTATCTCCTGACTCCTGAATCCTAAATCTTCACCTTCTCCCACCGTCCTGACTTTGCCGAGCGCTCCACAGCGTCCAGGACAGCTTGAACCTTCACGCCTTCGTCGAACCCGGGCTGGGGCGGCTGGCCCTTCTCCAATCCAGTCAGGAAGTCGTGGACGGCATGAACGAACGTGTGCTCGTAACCAATGATGTGCCCTGGTGGCCACCATGCGCCGACGTAAGGATGGTTGGCCTCTGTCACCATGATCGTCTTGAAGGCCTGCTGCTCGTTGGGCTCCGTGCGATCATAGAATTCCAGCTCGTTCATCCTCTCCATGTTGAAAGCCAGACTGCCTTTGCTGCCGTAGATTTGGAAGGTGTTGTAATTCCTCCGGCCCCCGGCGAAGCGTGACGACTCAAAGACTCCCACGGCGCGGTTCTTGA
>JBEKUR010000466.1:0-2149 GCA_049514855.1 Terriglobia bacterium | reverse complement strand
ATCGACCCCCTCACCCCCCCAGCCCATAGGCGCTAGAATAAGCCATTCGATGCACCTTGGCGAGCTTGTTGTGCAATGAGGAGGCGGTTCATGAGTTTCGAGAGCGGCGGCTGCAGTTTTTCTAGGGAGTAGGTTCGTTTTCTTGGTGCCTCCGTTAGAGCCCGACGTGCCTTGGGCAACAGCCGCTGCTTCGCCAACAAGGCGATGGTTCCGTAAATGGCGAGAACTAAGTCGAGACGGTGCAGTTGGACCAGTCGCCACTGACTAAGCCGCAAGACTACGGCAGCGGGGAACTCCCCAGGGGGAAAATGAAATCGCCTCCTCATGCAGACACTGAATCAAAGTCATCTCGATCAACTTGGCCAGGCAGTAGGTGCGCACCAAGTCCGGGTCGAAGGCCCGCAACTGATCAAAATGCAAAAGCCCTTTACAGCGTTTAAAAAACAGCTCAATCTGCCAGCGAATTCGGTAGAGTTCCAACACCACGTCATTGCTGGCCACGGCTTCCGGCAAGGTCGTCAGGATGCAGAAGTAGCCTGCCAGGCGCAGCGACGTGGCCGAAGGGGTTCGGCCTTTTTTGGCGGCATTGCGGCGCAAGCGCTGTCGGTTGCGGTTAGCCGCTTCGGTGGGCAGAGGACGAATCACAAGTCGGGCTGGCACAGAAACCTTGTCGGCCAGGGGGACATATACAATTGTCCCCGCATCCCCGGTGTCGGCCCTTTTCAAGATCGGGTTCATATCCAAGAGCTGTCCCTGTGCGTTGTGCAGTCGTATATTCTGCCAATGCATGCGCAGCAGAACGTAAGCTCCAGCTTCGGTCACGGCATGGATGCCGCGGGCACGCGCCAATCCTCGATCTCCACAAACAACGTCTCCCGGCTGCGGCCGATCTCGATCCAATCGCTCACCTCCTTGGTGATCGGTAATTTCAACCCGGAGGAGACAACATTGGGCCGGATCATAAACGACATGCACACGCCAATCGGTTCCTACGCTGCCAGGGATGCTCAGCACGGTAGCGTCATTGATCCGAAACTCTGGTCCCGGGGCAGGTTCAGCTTTGAGTCGCTGCGTCAGCAGATGTGCCAATACCCTCTCCAGCAGAGGCGGAGCTTTGCGCAAACGGTGGAGGACAGAGGTGTCTTTCAGCTCCAGAGCCGTCTGGCTGGACCAAGCCGCCGTGCTTCGCAAAGAGAGATCTTCCATGGAATATGCTAGGATAAGTCTCAACAATTCCTCACCGTTCTTAACGTTGCGCCATCGCTCGACGGCCCCACTTGTTTTGGCCAAATCGCTCAAATCAGCCGGTAGAAACTGGCATAGATACTTCCAATCGTTCCCGATTAAGTTTTTGTCCATGCCAGAAGCATACATAAGTCGCAACAAATGTCAATTCCTTATTCTAGCGCCTATGCCAGCTATACCTGAGTCCTTGGCCCATGGATGGTGATCTTTCCTGGCGACTCCAGGCGATAGGGAACGCGTCGCGAGAACCGCACCGCCGACCTCAAGACCTTGGTGGTTGGCTTTTGTATTGCGCTTCACCGGTGCACGATCTCGGGCAGGCGCCCGAGCACAGCATCGTGGACCCGGCGTGGGATCGCAAGCGCTCCTTCTGCTTCCTGCCGCGAGGGGCGCTCCGGATCGCCGGGGGGGAACGGAATCTCCAGGCATATTCGGTGAGGGGAGAAGCCTGCCGCTGCAAACGAGTGCCAGATCATGCGGCATAGACCACCCTCCCCTCACGCATCACGGTAGCCGGGAGCGAAGCACGGACGTGTAATCGGTCCTCGAACTGCTGCCGTGTCCACACCAGCACGTCCGCGGCTGTCCCCGTTCCCCAAAGCACTTCGTAGGCCAGTCGGCTGCGTCGGCGCTCCGGTGGCGCATCCTCCGGTACAACCACCATCAGATCGTATATATGGTCAGCGGGGCTCGATATCCTCAAACTGACCTGGTTGTTCAGAATCTCAGGAACGCGGTGTGGTATGCTCAGCTTGGCTCGGTCAGTCGGTCGCCGGTCATTTTGCGCTATTTTTGACTTTCGACTTGTTGCGCCAGAAGAACCGCAGACCTTCTATAACGGCGTCGGCTTTGTCAAGAGACACTTCCACCCCTGCGGGCTGGGAGCGGGGCGAGGGGCGCCCCA
>JBEKUR010000465.1:0-2150 GCA_049514855.1 Terriglobia bacterium | reverse complement strand
CTATGGAAGCGGTATGAGAACCTCAGCTATCCCCTCATTTTCTAGCTGAGATGTCGGGGTAACAAGGGACTCCGGCGGGGTGCTGGGACTTTCTGAAAAAGAATCAAGATGGACTTGGCGACCTTCGCATTGCGCCGGAGGTCACCGATCGGTTGCAGCGAGCCGGCAAATCGCGAATCTCCCAGCATCCATGATTCGCGGGGCCCGGCGATGGCACAGAACCAGACGATTTCGTTCGGAGAAGTTCACGGCTTCGTTGAGCGTCTATTCGAAGGCGACCTTCATGCCAAGCGCGTCCTGTCATTGGCCAACGCCACTCTCGGCGTCATCGAGACCGCCTCCGTGGCAGTCAATACGATCGGACAAGGCTTGGCTCTGGCGCGCGGCCTGGTGACCAAGCATGCGATCAAGCAGGTGGACCGGCTGCTGTCCAATCGTGGGGTCGATATCGACGCCGCGCTTCTCCACTGGGTGCGCTACGTTGTGGGATTCCGCACCAGCCTCAACGTGGCCATGGACTGGACAGAGTTCGACGCCGATGGCCAGGCCACGCTCATGCTCTCACTGTTGACCCGACACGGCCGGGCTACCCCGCTGATGTGGCTCACGGTGGATAAATCCACTCTCAAGAACCACCGCAATGAGTATGAATATCAGGTTCTTGTCCGCTTGGCTGAAGCCCTGCCGGCAGACGTCAAGGTGTGCGTCGTGGCCGATCGCGGGTTTGGCGATCAGAAGCTCTACCAGGTGCTGAGTGAGGAGCTGAAGTTCGACTACGTCATCCGCTTCCGTGGCAACATCGCGGTGACCGCGGCCAATGGCGAGATGCATACCGCAGCATCTTGGGTCGGACCTGGCGGACGTGCGTGCGTCTTGCGCGGTGCCTTGGTGACTGCCGCCCGCTATCAGGTGGGAACCGTGGTCTGCGTACAGGACAAGGACATGAAGCAGGCCTGGTGTCTGGCCGCCAGCAGCCCCGACGCCACCGCCAGGACCTTGATGAACCTCTACGGCAAACGCTGGGGCATTGAGTGCGGACTGCGCGATACCAAGGACCTGCGTTTCGGCATGGGCATGGGATCGATCCACGTCAGCACCCCTGAGCGGCGTGACCGTCTATGGCTGCTGAACGCGTTTGCGGTCGCGCTCCTGACGCTACTCGGAGCGGCGGGTGAAGCGCTGGGCTATGATCGCTATCTCAAGTCCAACACGACCAAACGACGCACCCATTCGCTGTTCCGCCAGGGCTGCATGCTCTACGACCTGATGCCAACCATGCCGCAGCCGCGGCTGCAGCCGCTCGTCGAGCGGTTTGCCACGATGCTGGCGGAACTCCCGGTCTTCGCTAATACTTTCGGACCTGTCTGAAAATGAGGGGAGTCATGAGGGTCGAAAGGGCAAATACGACAGCGCCGACTAAGCTGACGCCCGCAAGCCACCAAAAAGAACTCGCAAATAAAATCACGGCGAAACAGAAAGCTAGAACCGCTGCTATCGCGAAACCGATGGGAATATAGGGTGCGTCAAAACCATAGTCACCGTGCAGCATTGGTGCCTCGTTTTAAATCGATATACAATTTATCCTGCCGGGCTAGTGATTGTCCTCAATCCAATTTCGTGGTGATTTTGACTCGTTCCGATTGCGGCCAGATAGTCGGAGATGGATAAATCAAGCCCACAAAACGAAACCCCGCCAGGGGGGCCGGGCGGGGCTTCACACCGGCGTAGACGGGGGTGCCGGTTGGAAATTAGGAATCCTATTTTCGAGTAGCAGAAAAAAACCAAGGACGCCTCGGGCAAATTGTCCCATGGCTTCGTCGCGAGTGGAATAGGACTACGGGACAGGCGCTTATTCAGCCTTGGTAGCACCAAATGCCGATTTCGGAGTCCAGGACCTCGGCTCCGCTGCCCGCGTTGTTGTGGCGTTGCGGACTCTCGCGCAGTGTTTGATGGGGGACCGCCGAGGGAGGAGACTCAGATAGGCCTCGCGTGAACCAGCCCTCTTCAGCTACGGCGGCCACGAGCGTTTCGAAGGCCCCTTCTATGTCTCTCCGGGCCCCAGTCTCGGCAGCGGCCAGCACCGCATGCCCTGCCCTCAACCAGTGAACACGCTTCAAATACCCCGGGGGCAGGTCTCGGGTAAGCGCCTG
>JBEKUR010000464.1:0-2162 GCA_049514855.1 Terriglobia bacterium | reverse complement strand
GCGGCGCCATGCGCGCCGAAAGTTGGAATCGCATTCCTCTCATCCGCATGACCAACGTCAGCCTGCTCCCCGGCGCCGGGAAGTTGGCGGACTTGATTGCCGATACGGATGACGGCATTTATATGGAGACCAACCGCAGTTGGTCTATCGACGACCGGCGTTACAACTTCCAGTTCGGAACCGAAATTGGCTGGGAAATCCGCGGCGGCAAGAAGACGCGCATGCTCAAGAACCCGAGTTACGGCGGGATGACCACCGAATTCTGGAATTCCTGCGATTCGATTTGCGGCCCCGAGCACTGGACGCTGTGGGGCGTGCCCACTTGCGGCAAAGGGCAGCCCATGCAGGCCATGGGGACCGGCCACGGCGCATCCCCGGCGCGCTTTCGCAAAGTGCAGGTCGGAGTCGCCTATGCGGGGAATTGACCCATTGATTCATTGAATCATCGGTTCATTGATTCATTGCACCATTGACGATGGAAAGGACATTACTGGGGAGGGGGCTTCGCGCTGGGTCGGCAGCCCAATCCCATCATCACTTAGTCTTGAAATGGATCAATGAGTCAATGAATCAATTCTGAGACGGCCCCCATTCAGTCAATGGCTCAATGATTCAATGAATAAATCCTAAAATGACTTTGTCCCGTCAACGAGCCGAAGAGATCTTCGATCAAGTCCTGAAATACTCCATCGCCGAAGAGACGGAGGTCTTGGTCTCCTCCTCCTCCTTCGCGCTAACTCGGTTCGCCAACAACACTATTCATCAGAACGTTTCGGAAGAGACCACCACGCTTTCGGTGCGCGTGGTGGCGGAGGGCCGGATGGCGCGTGCCAGCACCAACAAGTTCGATGAGAAGTCCATTCGGCAGCTTTGCGAGGGCGCCCTTGTGCTGGCACGCCTGCAACCGCCTGACCCGGACCTTCTGCCCATGCCGGGCCCGCAAACTTACCGGGCCGTTAGCCGTTTTTTCAGTGAGACGGCGGAGTTGAGTCCTGCCACTCGCGCCGCAACCGTCGCCAGTGTCATCAAGCGCGCGGAAAAGAACCGGCTGACTGCGGCGGGCGTTTTTTCCAGCGGGGCCAGCGCTTACGGGCTCTTCAATTCCCGCGGCCTTTCCGCGTTTCATGAGGAAACACTGGCGGAATTCTCCGTCACCATGATGGGCCGGGAAGGTTCGGGCTGGGCCAAGAAGACTTCTCCCTACTGGCCCGAGCTGGAACCGCATGAGTTGGCCGAGCGGGCGGCTCAGAAAGCTCTCAACAGCAGGAAGCCGCGGGAGATTACGCCTGGAAAATACACCGTCATCCTCGAGCCGGCGGCCGTTCTCGACCTTCTGGGCTTCTTAGTTCTCGATTTCAGCGGGCTGGCGGTGCATGAGCAGCGGAGTTGCCTTACCGGCAGGGTAGGGGAAAGGGTCTTTGGCGAAAACATCAGCCTCCGCGACGATGTCTTTCACCCCTCCCAAACGGGAGCTCCGTTTGACGGCGAGGGCGTTCCACGCCAGCGCGTGACCATCCTGGAACACGGCGTGGTGAAAAATCTGGTTTACGCGCGCCAGACCGCCCACACAATGGAGACGCAGCCTACGGGTCATGGCTTGCCCCTTCCAAACGAATTCGGCGAAGCTCCAATGAACATCGTCATGGATGGCGAGCGCTCCAGCCTCGAGGACATGGTGAGGTCCACTCCAAAGGGTTTGCTCGTCACCCGCTTCTGGTATATCCGCGAGGTGGACCCGTATCAGAAAATACTGACGGGCATGACGCGTGACGGAACCTTCTGGATCGAGGATGGCAAGGTGCGGCACGGAATCAAGAACCTGCGATTCAATCAGAGCGTCGTAGAAATGCTCCGTCAGGTGGAAATGATGGGCCAGCCTCAGAGGACGGCGGGGGAAGAGTCCTTCGAAATGGTAGTACCGGCCATGAAGATTCGCGAGTTCAATTTTTCGTCACTGACCAAGTACTAGCCGAAGAACGCTATCTGTGATGTCAGAAACGGAGCGCATCGCAAAGTGGATCTGCCCTCTCCCAAGGGGAGTCTGTGTGGCAACTGAGGGGTGAGAGGGCCAAGAAGTTGGTTGGATCGGTTGGCATCATGATATTTCTACGAATCTCTCGCGTCGCAGCTCTGCGAAGGGAGCTGCGATTCAGTCCCCGGCT
>JBEKUR010000463.1:0-2195 GCA_049514855.1 Terriglobia bacterium | reverse complement strand
TCCGCGATACGCCCAACTGCTTATTGACTCCCGCATAATATAGCGATACTTTTACGAGTGGGCTGCGTCTAATCAGACATGGGAAACCCTGCCGGAGTACGACGTGATTTTGATGCCCTGGAGAAACGTCGATTCGAAGCCATTCGCCTTTTCGAACGAGGAGAGAATCAATCCGCCATTGCCCGCCAGGTCAAGGTGGTTCGTCAAACCGTAGCCCGCTGGGTGCAGCAGTATCGGGCCCAGGGCAAGTCGGGACTGCGGAAAGCAGGGCGGGCCGGCCGCAAGCCGCGCCTGAACGAGAAAGACCGGCAACGCCTGCGGACTCTGCTGCTTCAAGGTCCAGAAAGGTTGGGCTATGAAACCCCGCTGTGGACCTGTCCGCGCGTAGCGCACTTGATCGAACAGGAGTTGGGCGTGCGCTACCACGAAGGACATGTGTGGAAGATTCTGGTCGGTCTGGGCTGGAGCCCCCAGCGACCGGTGGGCCGAGCGCGGGAGCGCAACGAAGAGCAGATCCAACACTGGAAGAAGAAGGTGTGGCCCGGGATAAAAAAAAAGCGCTCCGCGAAGGGCGCATTTTAGTCTTCCTCGACGAAAGTGGCCTGAGCCAGCGGCCGCATCGCTGCCGCACCTGGGCACCGCGCGGACAAACTCCCGTCCTGCAGTACAACTTCAACTGGAAGAGTCTGTCGGTGGCGGCCGGGCTCACGCTGTGGAACTTCTACTTTCGTCTGTATCCCGGTTCGATCAAGAAGGCGCAAGTGCTGGACTTTCTCCAATCCTTGGTACGACACCTGCGCTTGCCGCTGCTGCTGGTGTGGGACCGTTTGCCGGGGCATCGCAGCCGGCTCGTCCAAGATTACATTGCCACTCTGCAGGGCTGGATTCACCAAGAGTACCTGCCGCCCTACGCCCCGGAACTGAACCCAGTGGAATTCATCTGGGCGCACTGGAAGCAACATGAGTTGCCGAACGTTTGTCCCAAGGATTACTACCAACTCAGTGAAGCCGCGCGCCGTACCTTGCGCCGCATGCGTCGCCGCCCCCGACTGATCACCGCCTTTTGGCAGCAAGCTTCTTTATGGCCAGAATGACTCTATATTAGGCGGGAGTCAATAAGTTCTGGTGCCGCTCGTTCGCTGAATCGGCGCTCTACCGTCTGGAGGGAAGCCATTAGCACAGGTGGTCCAAGAACCCAGATTCCCGCAATTAGGTACTGAAGGTGCAGCACGGCAAAGCTGGAGACCCCGTATCGGGAAAGATAAGAAGCCACCACGAGGAATCCCAGGAGATACAAAAGGCCCAGAGCAGCGGCGAAGAGCTTCGACAGCGGCTCAAATAGGCTAAGCTCGTTCGCTTGCTGAGAGTTGCCCATGGGGCTACATTCTACAACTGCCTCGGAACGAACTGTATGGCGTAACATCGCCTTTGATTCCATTCTCCATGGGTGGGGGAAAACCGTTGACAGTGGTATTTTTTGAGGGCGAGAAGAAAATGCCTGATGAAATTCAGAAGGCTGCCCCGTCTGCCAAGAGGTCCGTTCCCTATAAATTGCTCCTCGCAACGGACAAGTACTTTGTAGTCGTGTCGCCATCTGACAAAGAACGGTCTGTGGAGATCAGCCGAGACTCTGTTGGAGGAATGGTTGTCCTGGCAGCAAACTGAACCCGCCACCCAAAGAAGCTGAAGCAGCTTGGACATTCCTGCAGTGGGTGAAGGGGAATGCCCGATGCTGATGGGATAACTGTCGCAACCAGGCGATTACGCTCAAAACCCCCTCCCAGGGGTCAATGAGTGCTATTGGCGATATTTCGCCAACTATCGGTTTTGTAAAGTCAGTCCGGCTTTGGGTTCAGCGGACACAGACTCCTCACGCCTCCAGATCGACAGGCCAGGCGCGCCCATTGCCAGTGCGCCCAGCGTGGCAGGTTGGGAAGCCGGAACGGTCATCGATGCACTCGGTTCTTCGATCATGTTATCGTCCGGCCCCTTGGTCTGGCCGGCGATAATCGTCTTGTTCGGAATGGTGTCGTAGGCGTAGCCCGTGAGCGTGGCCGTGATCCTCGAGTTGCCGACCGTAACGTTGAGGCGAGCCCAGCCGTAGTGAATCTTGCCCTTTATGCGGAATTTCAGACCCAGATAACGGCCGCGTACGTTGGCCCACCGACCCGCCCGATTAGCGCCGTCGGACCAAG
>JBEKUR010000462.1:0-2200 GCA_049514855.1 Terriglobia bacterium | reverse complement strand
CTGCGACCGGGGGCCAGCCTGCGGGCGAATGCGAGAGCGAGTTGACTTGAAGAGCCCAGTGCGGGAATACCGCCCGCCGGGATCTGTGCGGGGGGCGCCGGGCAACCGGCGTCCCTACCGCGACGTGCGCTCGGAGAAGACGTGTGCATCCGGGGGTGAAAGCCCCCCCAGGTTTGGCGGCCAAGCCGCCGGAGTTCAACGCGAAAGTGAAGAATGGAAAGACCTAACCAGTCGCCCAAGCCCGAGGGTTGCTTGGCGGAAGGAGAACCGGAGAAGCAGACGGGGCCAGACCTGTTGCACTTCCGGGTCGAACGACCGTCGAGAAGCGTACCCAGGGAAAAGCGCGAGCCGCAAGCGGGACCCGCATCCCGCTCAAGCAACTCAGCCTCGAAAGGATTCGATGCAGGTGGGGACGCCGTCAATGAGTCGGAACCCAAAACCGAGACGACCGCAACAGGTGAGGTCGTTGAGGGCCTGCCGGGGTCTAAGAGCGTGGCGCGCGCCGAAGGAAGCCCACGAAACCGAGGAGGCCCGGAGAGCCCCTGCCGCACTAACTGCGAGGGCCAAGCAGGAAGGGCGGCGCAACGACAAGAAGCGCCGTCTGGCGCTCCGGGAGTCGGATTGGTCCATAGTATCCAGGGGCAGGGCGCAAGCCCGGACGCTGGAGAAGGGGCCAACAAGTCAACGCAGTCCGCACAGGCAACCAGTGCTGTAAGAACGACGGAAAAAGACTGGCAAACCTTCCTGCGGGCCATAGCCGAGAAGGCATTCAAAGACAAACACCACCGGTTCGGAGACTTGTATCGGTGGCTCAACCAGGACGTGCTGCGCCTGTGTTTCTACCGGTTGCGGAGAAGCGCTGCCAGTGGCGTGGACGGGGTGACGTTCCAGGAGTATGAAAAGAACCTGGAGGCCAACCTGGCAGACCTGGTGGGGCGACTTAAACGCAAGGCGTATCGGGCGCGGCTGGTGCGACGCAAATACATACCCAAAGGACAGGGTAAACTCAGGCCTCTGGGTATTCCGGTGCTGGAGGACAAGCTGGTGCAGACGGGGGCGACGCAAGTCCTGCTGGCAATTTACGAAGTGGATTTTCTGCCGTGCAGCTATGGCTACCGGCCGGGCCTTGGGGCACAGGATGCCATCAAGGACCTGACCGACGAGCTGCAATTCGGCGGACACAACTTCGTGGTCGAAGCGGACATCAAAGGGTTCTTTAACAACCTCCGGTGGGAATGGCTAGAACGGATGCTGGAGCAAAGAATCGCTGATGGAGCCTTTCTCAACCTGATACGCAAGTGGCTGCGGGCAGGCATTTTGGAGGAGGACGGCCAGGTGGTCCATCCACAAACCGGCACACCGCAGGGCGGGGTCGTCTCGCCGGTGCTGGCAAATATCTATCTGCATTACGTGCTGGACCTCTGGTTTGAGCGCGGGGTGCGACTGAAACAGCAAGGACGCTGCCGGATGATTCGCTATGCGGATGATTTTGTGGCGTGCTTTGAATACCGGCATGAGGCCGAAGCCTTTGAGCAGGAGCTAAAGACACGGCTGGCCAAATTCGGGTTGGAAGTGGCGACGGAAAAGACCAAGACGTTGCGCTTCGGGCATAATGGCGGGCCGCACAATGGGCGGTTTGATTTTCTGGGATTCGAGTTTTACTGGGAATCGGATCGGCAGGGCAAACCGAGGGTCAAGCGCCGCACGGCCACCAAGAAATGGCAGGCCGCAAGGCAACGGATGAGAGATTGGATAAGGAAACACCGTCACCAGAAACTGGGCCGACTGATGGCCACGTTAAGGGCCAAGTTGAAGGGGACGTGGAACTACTATGGGCTCATCGGCAATTACCGCCGGATGAAGCTCTTCCACGACGAAACTTGCCGGACGCTGCACAAGTGGCTGAACCGGCGGAGTCAACGTCGGAGTGTGACGTGGCGGGCTTTGAACCGCCTGATGGAACGTTTCCAGGTGCCGCGACCGCGCATTGTGGAAAAGAACGGACAGAGAATGCCTTGCCAGCAGGAATTGAGTTTCTGCCAACGGTTGCTGGATTTCCTGCGACCGGGGGCCAGCCTGCGGGCGAATGCGAGAGCGAGTTGACTTGAAGAGCCCAGTGCGGGAATACCGCCCGCCGGGATCTGTGCGGGGGGCGCCGGGCAACCGGCGTCCCTACCGCGACGTTATTGAGTCGCCAACC
>JBEKUR010000461.1:0-2200 GCA_049514855.1 Terriglobia bacterium | reverse complement strand
GTCATTGCCCCGCCTCGGAGGCGGTTGGTGTGCTCATGAGAAACATGGTCGCAGAGCTGAGGCCGCGTTTATTGGGGATTTTGGAGTTGAAGATTCGAGTGGACAGAAATAGAGACAACACAAAATGGCCTGCGGGTGTCGGCGCGTTTTCCCGAGGCCTGAGCACAACGATGAGATTAAGGAATCGGAGCGGGCTGCGAAGTCAAAGGTCCAATGAACAGTCTCATGATCGGGGTCATCGTGACGCCCTAAGGTCGCCACGTGCCACCAGTAACTGGGACGGCGTTCGCAGGGCCACGCTAACACACGGGTTCGGATTGAACACCAATGGCAGTCCGGCCTACAGCTTCCCTTCCGATTCAGCCCCGAGCTTGCCAGCGACTGACCTCCGCGCCAAGCTCGAATGTTTCTTACGTCATGGGTCCTCGCCGCCGAGGCGAGGTTGGTGTGCTAACAAATCGCTGATATGAAAAGCGGTGTCAAGAGACACAACCCTGACAGCGAAGCCAAAGGAAAAAGTTATTGGCAACGCAGGACGACCGTTTAAACGGGGCGTGACGCAGGCGGCGCGATCAGGGTGTCGTGAGACCGTCAGCCGAGCTAAACCGCAAGGGTGGTGGATTCAACTGACCGTGCATGAAAGTTGATTCACTCTCAGACAGATAGATGGAACTCGAGGACAGCGCCAGGGTTCAGGGTCAATGGGGAGATGAGGAAGCCAAGGATCAGTCAGCAGGCGGAACTGGAGGTTCAGCGATTATTTGTTTGGATCTCGAGGCTTCTCCCGATCCGCCCGGTGGTTGAGCTTGCGGCCAAGCACCTGAGCGTGGGTACGCCCGCACGCGGCGTTCACACGTTCATGGGTTGGGATCGGGAAAACTGGTTGGGATCAAATTCCTCGCCCTTGAGCCAGAGGGTCCAGAGGACCAGGAGGATTTTGCGTTGGGTGTTCAGCCGCGCATGAGTGGTGGAGCCTGTCAGGCGCAAGGAAGCCTGGTAAAAATCCCAGAGGGGACCGGAGCGGCGTTTGGCGGCCTGGAGGAAGGCGCGATAGCTGATGGCCTTCAAGACGCCGTTGCCCTGGCGGTCGAGTTGTTTGAAACCGAGCGGTTTGTTGTCACTGGTGCGGTCGCGGATGGCGAGGCGGCAGTACTTGGAGAGGCGGGAGAATTTGGCGAAGCGATGGGGGTCCTGGACATAGGCGACAAAGAGATGGGCGCCGACGAGGCCGACGCCTGGCGCGGTGCGCAGGCGCTGGATCTCGGGGAAGAGGCGACCGGCCTGACACATGAGGCGGCGGGCCTGGGCCTGGCCGGCCAGTGCTTGATCCAATAGCTCATAGAGCAGCAACGCCTGGGAACGCAGGGGATCGTAAGGCAATTGTTTCAACCAGGTGGCGCGGCCGGCTTTGGCAAAGACGGAGGCGCCGGCGGGAAAGAGGCCCCAATGTTGGAAGAGGGATTTGATCTGGAGCTTGAGGCGGGTCTGGCGCAGGACGGCGTTTTCGTAGGCTTGGGCGGCGCGCTTGAAGAGGACGCGCTGATCGTCGGCGGGTTGCCAGACGGGTTTGAATTCGTTGAGACGGAGGAGCCGGGCCAGTGCGAAGGCGTCGCGGCGGTCGTGCTTGTGGGAATCCTGGCTGATGAGGCGGTTGCGGCGGGCATCGCAAACGATGAGCTGTTGGACCTGAGGCTTGAGCAATTGGCCGATCCAGCGGGCGAGGTTGGATTCTTCGAGCATGAGGCGTTTGACGGTGGCCGGGATGGCTTGGACATGTTTGAGGAGTTGCTGGGGCTGAGTCGGGAAGCGCCAGCAATTGAGTTCGGTGCCCTGGTCGTCGAGTTGAGCCAGGACGCAATTTCTGGAGTGGGCATCCAAGCCGAGCCATGCTATAGAAGTGGTGTCAGTCATAATAAACCTTTAGTTATGGTTGATGTGTTTAAGAGTCTAGCGGACGACGGCAGGATACGAATTTGCTCCTTCAGTGAGAGCCACTACTGTTCGGTCCAGCAGATCGTCCGCTTTTCAATTTACCAGCAGGCAATCCCGATAAACTCCGATATACGTCAACCGCGGTCATCATTCCGCCAGCGCCTTTAATCGTTTTGCGTCCAGCGGAGGCGCGATGGCTTTCGATTCGTTGCTTGCGAACTACGGCGTGAAGGGCGCACTGTACAACGGCACGTTGACGCGCAGACTT
>JBEKUR010000460.1:0-2207 GCA_049514855.1 Terriglobia bacterium | reverse complement strand
GGCGTTTCAACGCCGGGGAGGCCAGAACAGAGGCCTTCGTCCCGAAGGGACGACTGAGAATGCTCGCTGCCCTCAGCCGTCCCTTCGGGACGGACCTCTCTTTGGGTTCGCTGACCCGGCGTTGAAACAGGTTTCTCGGAGGGACAGTTAATTAGACAGCCCCCTTCCCCATCCCGGACCGTCCTTTTGACATCCCCCCAAAAGTGTCTAATAATATGTGGCACAATTATTGGAAGTAAATCACATGCCGTTTCACATACCCCTGTTTTAATGCCATATTCTATTAGACATACCCCCAGCTTTCCGCTATCCTCCCCCTGTGAACAGCTCATTGCAGCTCGACCCCATAACTCACCAACTCTCCGGCTCCGCCGGCTCCCTGCCCCTCGCCCCCACCGACCTACTGGCCCATCGCTTCCTCATGCTCGTGGAAGGCCAGTGTCTGGAGGACACCATCGCCGCCGTCGCGCAAAAATACGGCTACTGCCGCCAGCGATACTATCAACTCCTGCATGACTTCCGGCAGGGCGGCCTGCAGGCCCTTGAACCCCTAAAGACCGGCCCCAAGTCCAATTACCGACGCACCTGGCAGGCCACACTCCAAGTCATGCGCCACAAGTTCCTTGACCCGGAAGCCTCCCCCGAGGTCATCACCCAAAAGCTCCGTCAAACCCATTTCCCGACCAGCCTGCGCAGTGTCCAGCGCATGATCGCCGACCTCGGCCTTCAAAAAAAAACTCTACACCCTCAATCCCCAAAACCCGCCCCCGCCGCTGCCCACTCAGCGCGCCGGAAACCGGGTGCGCCTCGAACCCGCCGACGCCCAAAGCATTGAGCGGCAGGTCCGGCAGCTTCTGGCCGATAAGCTCTCCGGTAACCTGCTGGGCCTTTGGCTGCTGGTGCCAGAACACCTGCGGCTGGGCTCCTGGGATCTGCTGCGCCTCTGGTCGGGCCAGCCAGCCCATGAGGTGCTGGCCCCGCGCCTGGCCCTGCACTTGGTCCACGAAGCGGCGCTGTGTCGCCCGACCCTGCGCACCGACCGCTCGCTGCGCCACAAGGGTTTCGAGTTGCTCAACGGCTTGCCTTGGCTGCCCACCGACGGCGCCCTGCACGACCTGCTGGAAGCCCACACCATCGAGCAGGCCCAGCAACTCCAAGTTCGCCTGGGCAAATTGCGCCAGGCCAGCGGCCACTTCCCCGGCCCAGTGCTGGCCCTGGATCCCCATCGCCTGGTCAGCTACTCCAAACGCGATATGGTCCAGCGCCGCCCCAACGCCGGGGAACCGGCCGCCAAGCAAGCCCAAACCTTCTTTGTGTTGGACGTCAAAACCCGCCAGCCCGTTTGCCTAGTCAACGCCAGCGGCGCTCGCGCTCTGACCTCCGCCACGGAGGAACTGCTCCAAATGGCCCAGCAAATCCTGCCCTGCCGCAAGGCCGAGCGACCCCTCATCGTGGCCGACGTAGAGCATTTCGGGGTCGAACTCTTGGACTACGTCCGAGAGCATACCCCCTTTGATCTGCTGACGCCGCTTCGCCAAACAACCGCCCTCCAAGCCCACTACCGAGCTCTGCCCCAAGAGGCCTTCACCCCCTACTGGGCCGGTTTTGCCACCGCCACTGAAACCTTCCAGCCCCGGCGCACGACCTCGCCCCAGCCCTACTATCGCTACGTCCAGCGCACCGGCGAGCGCCCCCAAGACTACCACTTCAAGGGCTTCGCCTGCACTCGGGCTCGCTCGGAAGTGCCAGCCCTGACTAAGGATTTTCCCGATCGTTGGCACATCGAGGAGTTCTACCGTTTCGATCAGGCCCTGGGCTGGAAGCGCGCCGGCACCCTCAACCTCCACATCCGCCTGGGGCAAATGACCATGGCCCTCACCGCCCAAGCGGTTATCCACCAACTGCGCCAGCGCCTGGGCGCGCCCTTTAAC
Source organism: Terriglobia bacterium (assembly GCA_049514855.1). Lineage (GTDB taxonomy): Bacteria > Acidobacteriota > Terriglobia > UBA7540 > UBA7540 > CAVROP01. The sequence continues at coordinate 276 of JBEKUR010000460.1, read as the reverse complement.
CAATGGGAATCAGTCCATTTGGCCCAGGACCTCTTCAGCGGCCTGGAAGGCGACTTGCGCGTCCATGGGGACACCGTGCTGGTCACTTACTACAACGCTCCTCAAGCCAGCCAGTGGAAAGAGCATTTTGAAAACCTGCCCCAACGGCTGCAGAGCGAAGGGGTCGATCCGCGGGTGCCCTGGCTTTACAACTTCAAGCTCGACTTCCGCTTCAAATAGCCAAAGTGTCTAATCAACTGCCCCTCCGAGAAATCTGTTGAAACGCCGGGCTATTCT
>JBEKUR010000459.1:0-2213 GCA_049514855.1 Terriglobia bacterium | reverse complement strand
CATTGGCCGTCCACCATCAGCGGCAGGCCGCCTCGAATGCAAGTGAGCTTTCCGCCGGTCGCCAGCGGCAACCCCAGTGAAAGAAGGACGCTGGGTTCGGCGGACGAGGGCGCGGGACCTGTGGGAGAGCGGCGCAGGGCGGCGGCACGGGCCTTGGTGAGCGCCACCTCGACCGAGGAGAGCTTGGCGCCGTCCATGCGAGCGAAGACAAGCAGGTGACCGCCCTCATCCACAAGGGCGATATTCTGCGCCACGTTGATCTCCCGAGCTTTGTTTTCAGCAGCGGCCAGGATGGCGCGCGCCCCTGCTAGCGTCAGACGAATATTGTTCCGTGTAAGCATAAGAACATTATTGGAAAGTGGACGAGGAAAGGCAAGGAGAGGTTTCAGGTGTCAGGTGCCAGGTTTCAGTAATGATCCAATGACTCAATGAATCAATCACTCAATGCTCTTGTCCCCCCAGCCCCCAGCCCCGTTTTCCCAGTGCTCAGGCGTGGCCCTGAAGAAACTCTTCGACCCGCTGAAGAGTGGGAGCCGAATCGCCACCGCCCATGCCCAAGGTTGAAAGCGCGGCGGCAGCGTTGGCGAAGCGAGCCGCATGCTGGAGGTTGTTGCCGCGGCAAAGGGCGGCAAGAAAGGCGGCCTCAAAGCAATCGCCGGCGCCCGTGGTATCGATGGCGCGAACCACGAACCCCGGAGATGAGAACGCGCCTTCGGGGCCATCCACGTAACATCCCGCTGGTCCCAGCTTGACGATGACCGTCTGCACGCCTGTCTGGTGGAGGCGGTCCGCAATGGCCGTGGGCTCCGTCTCGCCCGTGAGCTGCCGGCCTTCTTCCAGATTGGGGCAAAAGTAATCCACATACGCCAAGGCCGGCTCGATCAGCGGCAGCCAGCGGCCCCGCGAGTCCCAGCAGGGATTCATGGAAGTCAGGCAACCAAGCTGCCGGGCACGAACCATAGTCTCCGCCAGGGGGGCGCCATCGAAGCTCGGCAGGGCGAAGGCGCTGGCGTAGTGAAAGACTCGCGCCCCTTTCACCGAGTCCCAGTTCAAGTGGCAGGCGGAAAAGTGCGCATTCGCGCCGCGAAAATGCAGGAAGCGTCGCTCGCCGCTCGACTCCACGAGCACCATGCCGACGGAGGTTCGGGCCTCCTTAACCGTGATCATGTTTGAATCATCCACTCCTTCGGAGCGCACTGACTGGCGAAGAATTTCTCCCAACCGGTCTTCGCCCACAGACGCGGCGAGGGCAACCCGAACCCCCAGCCGCGCGAGCGCTATGGCGGTGTTGACGCCATTGCCTCCCGGTCCGAGGGCCACTTCTTCCAGACGCTGGCTGGCCCCTGGGGCGGGAAGTCCGTCCACGGGCCGCGCCAGGACATCCACCACGGCATTTCCGGCGCAGAACACTTCGCATCCCGGCTTCATAGATTGTTCACCTCCATTCGGTGTGCCTTTTGATTTCGTCTCTTCTTGACCATTTTCTTGCCCATGATAAAATGAGTGGCTATTGCAAGTGCATTTTAGGCTCTCCTAAGGAAGTTCTCCCGAAGAAATACCGTCGGAGAATCCGGTCCCATCCTCGCAGAGGGTGAATAGAAAAGGAGAATCAGTCGGAGGCAATTCGATGTACCTTCCCACAATCCTGAGTATCAGTCTGCTTTCATTATATGTGGCATTTTTCTTCGCCCGGCAGGTGCTGGGCGCAGACGCGGGCACTGCCGAGATGCAAGTCATTTCGAATCCCATCAAAAAAGGAGCCGAGGGCTTCCTCCGGCTCATGCGCGCTTGGGTCGCAAATGCCTGGTCCCAACGCTGCCGAATGGCCAAGACATTCGCGGCTAGCGTTGCTGTGACATTGGTGGGGGCTGCCGGAGCTTTTGCACGGCCCCCCGAGGCAGCTCCCAGCGGCGAAGCCAATCTGAAGCTTCCGGACCTTTCCCAGGTCCAGTTCCTGGGCGTCACCGGCCACAGGTTGCTGACCATCGGCATTCTGTTTTGCATCTTCGGACTGCTCTTTGGCTTGGTCACATACAGCCGCTTGAAGAATCTGCCCGTCCACCGCGCGATGGGAGAGATGTCCCAGTTGATCTGGGAAACCTGCAAAACCTACATCATCCAGCAGGGCAAGTTCCTGCTGCTACTCTGGTCTTTCATCGCCGTCATCATTCTGCTGTACTTCGGCGTGCTGCTGAAATATGAAGCCCTGCGCG
>JBEKUR010000458.1:0-2218 GCA_049514855.1 Terriglobia bacterium | reverse complement strand
GTGAATCAGTGCTGTCCCAATGTTGAGTTCGGAAATTCCTGTAAGTGCAAGTAGAGCTGTGAGTTGCGCGTGAAAATGAGCAAAATCGATTTGAATTTGGATGTACTATTCGGCCATTTCCAAAGCTTTCGGAGGAGAGTACATGAACAGTGGCCGAACGATTTTTGCTCAACTGATGGACTTGCTTCCGCTGGCCGAGTTTCGCCGTTGCGTGGATCGTTACCATGGCGACTACAAGGTGCAGAGTTTTTCCTGCCTCGATCAATTCCTCTCTTTGGCTTTTGCCCAGCTCACTTATCGCGAGAGTCTGCGCGACATCGAAACCTGCTTGCGCGCGCATCAGTCGCAGCTTTATCACATGGGCTTTCGGGGTGCCGTCTCGCGCAACACCCTGGCCAACGCCAACCAGCAGCGCGACTGGCGCATCTACGCCGATTTTGCCCGCCTGCTCATCGCGCAGGCCCGCGCCCTCTATCAGCACGAACCGTTCGGGGTGGAATTGGAGCAGACGGTCTATGCCTTCGATTCCACCACCGTCGATCTCTGCTTGTCGCTTTTCCCCTGGGCGCAGTTTCGGCGGCACAAGAGTGCAGTGAAACTTCACACCTTGCTGGACCTGCGCGGCAACATTCCCACCGCTGTTTACGTGACCAGCGGAGGGGTGAACGATGTGAAACTTCTCGATCAACTGGGGCTGGAGGCGGGGGCCTTCTATCTCCTCGATCGCGGGTATGTAGACTACCGGCGTCTCTATCTGATCACTCAAGCCCTGGCTTTCTTCGTCACCCGCGCCGAGTGCAACACGCGCTACCGTCGTTGCGCACAGCGTTGGGTCGATCATTCCACGGGCCTGCGTTCCGATCAAACCATTCGCCTGACCGGACCCAAGAGCTCGCGTCGCTATCCCGCGCCCCTGCGGCGCATTCACTACTTCGACGCCGAGAAAGACTTGCGCCTGATCTTTCTCAGCAACAATTTTCAACTCCAGGCCCTCATCATCGCGCAACTCTACCGGGCCCGCTGGCAAGTCGAATTGTTCTTCCGCTGGATCAAACAACATCTGCGTATCCGGGCTTTCTACGGCACTTCGCAGAACGCCGTGAAGACCCAAGTATGGGTGGCGATCACGGTCTATGTCCTGGTGGCCATCTTGAAAAAGCAACTGGGCCTCGACCGGAGCCTACACGAAATCCTGCAAATTCTGAGTATCACGATTTTCGAAAAAAGCCCAATTTCACTGGCTTTTTCGCAGTACAACGACCGAATTCTAGAACCAGATCCTTGCATCCAACTGGATCTGTTCAACTTATGATGGGACAGTACTGATCCCGAATCCTGAATCCTACCTACCGTCATCAACCCTTACGTAGGGCCTGATCTGCTTCCACTTTTTAAATCCGATACCTCTAATCACCATCAAGTCTTCGACGCGCCTGAAAGGTCCGTGCTTTTCGCGGTAGGCAACGATTTGCTTCGCCAGACTCGGTCCGATTCCGGGGAGCTTCTGGAAGTCATTCGCTGTGGCTTTATTGATGTCGATTGTCGCCTTCTGGGGCTGGGCGGCCTTCCCCTGACTCTGGAGAGCAGACAGCCAACTATCGCAAGGCGCCCCCCCCAACATGACCACCAACGCGCAGATGCAACCCAGGCGCCTGAACAATTCCCCAACCTCGCCTTGACCAATCCAATACGGCCAGGGCCGATAATCCCCTCTATGCCGATCTTCGGACCCTTTGTTGAATTCACCCACTTATTAACTACTCAAGAAAAGGCCAGCCAAACGGATTTCAACGAGCCCATGATTCAATCATTCAATGTGGAAACGGTCACCACGCGACGTTACATCGTTCCCCAATTTTTGACCTTCGACTTTGAACTGTCGACTTGTCTAGAGAGGCATGGCTGCCTTTTCTTTCAGAGCCTTCAGGCGGTCGCGGAGCTGAGCAGCCTTTTCAAACTCAAACTGCTTGGCGGCTTCGCGCATCTGGTTCTCGATACTCCTGGTCAGCTCCTCGAGCTGGTCAGGGGATACATCCTCGTCCGGCAAATCGGCAGGCACCGTAACATAATCCGCCGCCACGATGGAGGCCAGGGCCATATCCACGGGTCTGACAATGCTTTCAGGAGTGATGCCGTTATCCTCGTTGAAGCGTGTCTGTTTGGCCCGCCGCCGATAGGTTTCGGAGATGGCTTGGCGCATGGATTCCGTCGTATGGTC
>JBEKUR010000457.1:0-2249 GCA_049514855.1 Terriglobia bacterium | reverse complement strand
CTAGAGCGTTTTCTGAAATGGTGTAGAGTGAATGAGGCGAGACTCTGCGGCGAAGCATAGATGGCGAGAGCCTACGATGACGATTTGCGCCGGAAATTATTGGCGGCCTACGACCGGGGCGGAGCCACGCTCGGCGAGTGGGCAGAGCGTTTTGGGGTGAGTCGGGGCTGGGCGTGGAAGGTCTCGGCGCAGCGCAAGCACAGCGGGCAGGCGGAACGGGTACGGAACCGTACGGGACGGAAGCTGCGCACTCCGCCGGAGGTGCAGCGGCAAGTGATCGGCTGGTTTGCGGCACAACCCGATCTGACCCTGAGGGAAGTGCAGGAGCGGATCGAGCGGCAGGCCCGGATTTCGCTCAGCCTAAGTCGGGTCTGGCATCTGGTCCGCCGACTGGGATTGCGCTTAAAAAAAAGTCGCTCCATGCCGCCGAGCGCGACACGGAAGCCAACCGGCAGCGGCGGGTGTCGTTCGTCGAAACCCTCCGCGCCATCCCGCCGGAGAAGTTGATTTTCCTGGATGAAAGCGGGGTTTCCACGCAGATGACACGGCGCTATGCCCGTTGTCTGGGAGGGGCTCGCATCGGCGAGGGCACGCCCGAGGGCCACTGGAAAATCCTCACCCTTCTCGGGGCCCTGTGCACTCGCGGCATCCTCGCCGCCATGACCATCGAAGAGGCGACCGACGCCGACATTTTCCTGGCCTATCTGGATCACGTTCTGTGTCCCAAGTTGCAACCTGGCGAGGTGGTGGTGATGGATAATCTCAGCGCGCATAAGGTTGCGGGCGTGCGCGAAAAGATCGAGGCGACGGGGGCTGAATTGCTCTATCTGCCGCCGTACTCCCCGGATCTGAATCCCATCGAAAAGGCTTGGGCCAAACTCAAACAACTGCTCCGCTCGGCGAAGGCGCGCACAAAAGAAGCCCTTGATCAGGCCATCACCGAACTGCTGCCCCAGATCACCGCAGAGAACGCTCAAGCTTGGTTCCGGCTCCCCTTCAAAACTCTACAGTGATACAAAAAATGCTCTAGTGAATTGTCTGTCGCGCCCTTGGAAAAGCACCAGACCGATGTCGGGTTTGCCGATCACCGCATCGCCACAAGCGTACCCTTGTTGCTCGTAAACCGTGTTGAGATCGTCAGCAACGACAAGATTGGCCATGGCCCAAACATTGGCTGCGGGAGTGCTACCGTAGTTCTTGGCGACGATCTTGTAAACAAGACTGGCGTTGCCGTCTTTGTCGATTTGCAGCGGTGTGTTTTCGATAGCATTCGGACCTTCGTCAAGACCGATCCACGGGCGAACGGAGAGTCTAGTCTGTCTCCCCATCTCTTTGACAGTGTCCTGCATGGAAAGCAACTGAAAGAAATAGATTGCGGCTATGATCACCGTCACAAACAGTCCAGCTACAGCTATTTCATTCGTCTGCAAACTGCGAAGCCATCGGCGGAACGCTGGCATGTCGATTTCCTTTGGCTGGGGGCGCAGTGCCTCTTCTGGATGGGCCTCAGCTATGGCAGCGCCAGATTGATTGTTTTTTGTGGGGGCGGTCGCCCCTTCTTGGTGCTTCTGGCGTTCGCGTTTCTTTTTGTGTTTGCCTTTCAATTTGTACGGAGCCTAATCGCATTTAGAAATCACTGGACAGAAACCTTACCGAGGCAGGGCAGATTTGGACTTGAAAAAAATATGGTCGAGAGCTGAGCGAGAAAAACAAGAACAACCAAAAAGTAGCTAGCTTTCATGTCCAAGGCATCAGCCTGACTCAGTAATACCTGTTCACGCGCATACATTCGCTCAAGGATAAGGTCATCCCCAATCCTGTCTGTGGTTGACATAAAATATACTCCTGTTTGATGGGTTCTATAGTCGAATTACTGCCAGTCGGTTCGTTTGTGTCGAGCACATCCCATACCCGGCAAAGAGAACGAATCGGTAGCCCAGAAGCAATACAGATACGCTAAAAATGTTTTGCCACAATGCGCACACGCACGCATTCGTTCAGCACGGGACCGTGGAACGTTGAGCACGCGCTCGATTACTTCCCAACTGGCACGCCACCGGCGCGGCGACGGTTGAGAAACGACTACACACCATCCCAGGACTTTATCGGGCATGATTCCTTCCACGATCTTCAAGCCAGAGCAGCCGCCGCCGACCCCGCGCAGACATGCGATACCGAAGCCGTCCGCGAATGTCCCGCCCGCGATCCAGCAAGCCAAACCGATGCAGCCTGAGCAGGTACGTGTGGGC
>JBEKUR010000456.1:0-2268 GCA_049514855.1 Terriglobia bacterium | reverse complement strand
AAGAACCGCAGACCTTCTATAACGGCGTCGGCTTTGTCAAGAGACACTTCCACCCCTGCGGGCTGGGAGCGGGGCGAGGGGCGCCCCAGGCGCTCATCGCAGATCCTTGATGCCGCTCGCGGCTCGCCTTCCTGAGGGCTTGGACGTAGCCCAGTGTACTTGTCCTAACTTCGTCCTTAGTGGAATCTTTTCGGCTCGTCCCGACCAAGGCTCGCCTCCTGAATCCTGCAGTGGGCCGATCCCACTAGCCATCTATTCGATCCCCCAAGGGGACCATGATTCTTTCTTCAATCTCCCCGCCTGGTGCAGGGAGGCCAGGCGCTCAATCACAAGCGCGATGCACTTGCGTCCACCAAGGTCTGCGCCGGGCTACCTGGCATGCGAACCGGTGACCTATGCGGGCTCGCCTCGCGCAGCGCCCAGTAGAGACGCACCGCCAGGATTCGAGCCAAGGCCACTTTGGCCACCTTCGTTCCGCGCCGCAACTTCAAGCGTTGATACTTGCGCCGCAGCTCGGGATCAGCTTGCGAGGCGCTCTGCCCCGCTTCCACCAGCAGCCAGCGCAGCATCTCATTACCTTGCTTACTTATGGAGCCTAGCCTTTGATGCCCACCGCTGGAGGCCTCGCGAGGGTTGAGGCCCAAGTAACTCACCACCTGCTTGCTCCTGGGAAAACGCTCCACCGGACCCAGGGTCAGCACAAAGGCCAGTCCCACCACCGGGCCCACCCCCTTCTGCCTCATCAGGCGCAGGACCTCCGGACGAGCCTCCGCCTCCACTTTCACCGCTTCGTCCAGCTCCTCGATGCGGGGCTCCAGGCGGTCGAGCAGCTCCAGCAACTCTTGCCGCCGTCGACTAGCCCACGTTCCTAGTGGGAGCCCTTCCAGCTCCCGGCGACCCCGCTCCGTCCACAGCTTCTGCTTCCGACACACCCCCTGGCTCATCGCCAGGTAGTGCAGTTGGTTCTTCACCGAGGTCCGCATCCGCACCAGCTTGTCTCGATGCTTGAGTAGTTGCCGGGCATCGCGTTCCTGGAGGGAGGGAATCCAGATGCGCGGAAAACGGTTGCTCGCCAGCAAATCCAGCATGTGCTCGGCATCCCGCGTGTCGGTCTTCTGCCGCCGCACCGCACGCGCCCGAATCTCCGCCGGATCGCCTACCCACAACTCGTGCCCCAACTCCGCCAGCATCCGCTCGAACCATTGCGTGCACCCGGTGGCCTCGATGCCCAGCAATGCCGGCTTTGCCAAGCTGGCGTAAAAAGCTCTCGCTTCTCCGTTCTCATGTTCCAAGCGCCGCGTCACCACCTCGCCGGTCACGGTGTCCAGCATGGCGATTTGTTGGTAGCGCGTATGCAAATCACATCCTATGATAAACATGTTCGGCTCCTTTCTTCGGTGGCCTTGGTCGTTGCCACTCCAAGTCTACCTCTTGGAAGGAGCCGACGCCGTTATGGAATCACAAAGGCGGAGGTCTGCGCTACGCCTGCTGTGTTCGCGGAAACGGGCCAGAAGCAACCGATAATAATCGACCGTCGACTCAGGCCCGATGCCACCACCCATCCCAATAGTCATCAAGGCGTTGTCTCCTAAAGTCGATTGATGCTGTACAAGTCGAATTGCCTTTCTTGGCGAGACGCGAACGGAATGCGCACAACCGGCGCAAAAACAGCAAGCGCAGGCCCGCTGTTTGTGCGACGGTGTTAATGCGCGGGTCGGCCGTCGCCTCAAATCCAGGCGTCGGCTGGCGCAGTCTTCTCCCCGCCAGCGAGCCCCGTGTTCACCGTCCCCACCGACTCAACCAGCATGGCTCGGCACTCGGCTTTCGCTGAAGTCTTGTGTTCGACGCCTCTTGGAATCACCAACAATTCCCCCTTTTTCACAGACACGTCACGATCACGAAAATGAACCGCCATCTCTCCGTCAAGGACGATGAATACCTCATCAGTGTCCTTGTGATCGTGCCATACGAACTCTCCTTGGAACTTAACCAATTTGAAGTGGTAACCGTTCATCTGCGCAATGATCTTCGGTGACCAGTGCTCGGAGAAGTTTGCGAGCTTTTCAGCGAGGTTGATGGGGCGGTATTCCATGCAGCGACTCCGATCCGTGGCGGCTAACGACTCCAGCGTAACCCGCCGGCGCGCGGCAACGCGCGTCCGGTGGAGCGAGGGGTTAGGCTGGAACCTCGGGCAACTGGTAAATGACTGGCTTGAAAGAAGGAGGAGGAACTGGCTTGCCTTCCGCTTTAGCAGCCTCCATCCAGACG
>JBEKUR010000455.1:0-2300 GCA_049514855.1 Terriglobia bacterium | reverse complement strand
TGGCGGGCAAGGTCGAGATGGGCTTGCGAGTTACCTGGGACGCGCCCAACATCTTTGAATATTTCGTTAATACCCATCCGGAGCTGAGGCAGGCCCGGGACCAATTCCTGGGAGGTCCTCGCGAGCCCACGCAGGAGGACAAGATCGAGGTCGGCAGGATGTTTGATCAACTGCTCAAAGAGGATCGGGAGACCTACACCGACAAAGTGGAAGCGATTCTGGCGCCCCACTGTGCCGAGATCGAGCCAAGGAAATGCCGTACTGAACGCGAGGTCATGAATCTGGCTTGTTTGGTCGAGCGTACAGCGATGCCGCAGTTCGAGAGTCGCGTCTTCGAGGCGGCGCAGCAGTTTGATAACAACTTCGCCTTCGACTTCAACGGGCCGTGGGCCCCGCACAACTTTGTCGAGATCGATCTCAAGCTCTGAGACGGGCGATGCGGGAGCATGCCATGGTTCTTGTGGACGACCTTTTGAAACTTCCGTTCACCGGTCTGGTCTGGATCGCCCGTCAGGTTCAGAACGCCGCCCAGGAGGAGCTTGCCAACGAGACCGAATCCGTCACCGCGGAGCTGAGTGATCTCTACATGAGGCTGGAAACCGGAAAGATCTCGGAGGGAGAGTTCGCAGGCGAAGAAAAGACCTTACTCGAACGGCTGGACAGAATGCAAGAGCGTGGCCGAGGCCTCCAAGAGGAGCATGGCGGAGAGGAAAAGCGAGGCCAACGTGAATACAGTAGGGTGGCGTGAGGAGTGCAATCGATGCGCGGAGAGCATGGCTGCTCCAGCGTTTTTGGACCACCGAGGCCTACAACTGCTGATCTTTGGCGGCAAAGGGGGAGTCGGAAAGACTACCTGCGCCACCGCCGCGGCGCTGCATTTGGCAAAAAACTCACCGCAATCCTCTTTTCTCCTGGTCTCCACAGACCCAGCTCATTCACTCACCGATAGCCTGGCGGACTTGGTCCCACCCGAAAACCTGAAGGTTCGCGAACTTGATGGCCAGGAATACCTGGCGAATTTCAAGCAGAAGCACTATGGGAAACTCCGCGAAATCGCCTCGCGCGGCACCTTCCTCGATAGAGAAGAAATCGACCGCTTTTTGGAGCTTTCCTTGCCGGGCTTGGATGAACTCGTGGCCTTCCTGGAGATCTCCACGTGGGTGGAGAAGTGCAGCTACGATTGCATCATTGTGGACACCGCCCCCGGTGGTCACACTCTGCGCCTGCTGGCCATGCCGGAATTCCTCCGCAAATGGCTCGCCACGCTGGAAACTCTGTTGGCAAAGCACCGCTACATGAAATGGGTCTTTGCCCGTTCCCGAGATCGTGATGAACTCGACGCCTTCCTGGAAGAGCTGGCCGCCTCAGTAAAGCGCATGGAAGGGGTGCTACAGGATTCGCTCCGTTGCCGTTTTGTTCCGGTGATGCTCGCCGAGATGATGAGCATTCGCGAGACCGTCTCGATCGTAAGGGAAGTGGACCGCCTCAGGTTGCCGATGACCGACATCGTGATCAACCGGCTCTATCCCAATAACCCGTGCCCCGTTTGTGAGGACGAGCGTCTCCGCCAGATTCGGCAACTGCGGAACCTTTTCAGCCAAACCTCTTTAGCCAGGTTTGCACTCTGGGGGCTGCCCCTTTATGCAGAGGAGGTTCGGGGGCAGACAGCACTGGAGTCATTCTGGGATGGAGTCGGGCCAATCACCGAAGCCCCTCCCGCAACCACCGAACCATCGGCAACTCTGGCGCTCAGGGTGGAGGCAGACATCGAGTGCCCTCCACCCCAGACTACGCTTCTCATCTTTGCGGGCAAGGGTGGCGTGGGAAAGACAACTTTAGCTTGTGCGACGGCTCTGCAACTGGCGCAAGATCGCGCCGGCAAGAAAGTTCTTCTTTTCTCCACCGGGCCTGCCCACTCTTTATCAAGCTGCTTGGGGACACCCATCGGCCCCCGGCCAAAACTCGTATTCCCCGGCGTGGAAGCCATGGAGATCGATTCGGAGTCGGAATTTCAGGCTTTGAAGAAACAATACGCCGGAGACATTCAGAAATTCCTGGATTCTATCTCGAGTAACTTTGACTTAACCTTCGACCGCGAAGTGCTGGAACGGATTCTCGACCTTTCCCCCCCGGGCCTCGACGAGGTGATGGGCCTGACGGGGGTCATGGCCTCACTCGCCTCGGGCGACTACGACGTCCTCGTGCTCGATTCGGCAGCAACAGGTCACCTGATTCGTCTGCTGGAACTTCCCGGAATCGTCGATCAATGGCTTAAAGCGTTCTTCGACTTGTTTCTTAAA
>JBEKUR010000454.1:0-2306 GCA_049514855.1 Terriglobia bacterium | reverse complement strand
TGTCTTGCCTCAGTTGGAACTGGAGAGGGTGTTCTTTCGTTAAGATAGCGGAGAGGACGCATGAGAAAAGAGCGAAAGCACTACACTGGAGAAGAGAAGGTTGCCATCCTGAGGCGGCACTTGTTGGATAAAGTGCCGGTTTCCGATCTGTGCGAGGAACATGGGCTGCAGCCAACGGTGTTCTACCGTTGGCAAAAGGAGTTTTTCGAGAATGGCGCGGCCGCCTTCCAGGGCAAGAGCCGCCCGGACCATCAGGCCGAACAGCAACGGATCGAGTTTCTGGAAAAGAAGATCCAGACCAAGGATGAGGTGCTGGCCGAGCTGCTGGCCGAGCACATCGCTTTAAAAAAAAGTCTTGGGGAGCTCTGACCAAAGTGTGGGTGCCGCACGACGTGCGGGACCTGGTGGTGGATTTCGTCCCATGCTGGTCGGAAAAAACCGAGATGGGCACCGGACGATTCATCCACTGGCTGGGTGTGCAGGCCAGCAAGTTCTACGACTGGCGAGAACGCTACGGACGCGTCAATGAGCACAACGGGTGGGTGCCCCGAGATTTCTGGCTCGCACCGTGGGAGAAGCGGGCCATCATCGATTTCCATGGGGAACATCCTCTGGAAGGCTATCGACGATTGACGTTCATGATGATCGACGCTGACGTCGTGGCCGTGAGCCCATCGAGCGTTTGGCGCGTCCTCGGGCAGGCGGGGTTGCTCTCCCGATGGAAGGGTAAGCCGTCGAGCAAGGGAACCGGTTTCGAGCAGCCACCGCATGCACACCAGCATTGGCACATCGATGTTTCCTACATCAACGTGAGCGGTACGTTCTATTACGTGTGCAGCATTCTGGATGGCTACAGCCGCTCGATCGTGCATTGGGATCTGCGTGAATCGATGACCGAAGCGGAAATCGAAGTCATTTTGCAACGAGCGAGGGAGAAATATCCGGAAGCAAAACCGCGGATCATCTCCGACAACGGACCGCAGTTCATCGCGCGGGATTTCAAAGAGTTCATTCGCATCGCAGGGATGACCCATGTGCGAACGTCGCCTCATTACCCCCAATCCAACGGCAAACTGGAGCGTTGGCACAAATCGCTAAAGTCGGAATGCATCCGGCCCGGCACACCGCTGACCCGGGAAGACGCGATGCGTTTGATTCAAACCTACGTGGAGCACTACAACACCGTGCGGTTGCACAGTGCCATCGGCTATGTGACGCCGCAAGATATGCTCGCCGGGCGACAGGCCGACATTCACGCGGCACGCGATCGCAAGCTCGAGGAAGCGCGTCACCAACGGCAGCTCCGGCGCGCGGCAAGACCGATACTTGCAGATTCTTCGAACACGACTACAATGACCTCGCCAGGTGAAACGGAAGCGGGCTCTGCAGGGATGCAACCATGCTGAGGGATAACCTGGTGGAACTCATCGAGCCGATGATCAACAGCGCGGGAGCTCCTCCTCTCGCGCTGAGCCTTCATCACCAGTCCCAAGCATCGGACGATAGATTCCTATGCCTTGAAAATCCCCGCCCCAAAGGGGCGGAATCTTCACTAACGGAAAACGCCACTTCTCCATTTCAGGCTGAGCCAGCACACGCCCGCATTGTGGGCAACAACAGGTTGTACACGTTCGCTTTCGCGCTGGCTTTGCGCAGCAAGTAAGCCCGCAGGCTGTACGCTGCGGGATGGTCTGCGCGATGGATGATAGCTAGCAATCAAAACCCAGCTACGGCTTCTTTTGTGGCCAGGAACGGATAGTGCCTTCGGTTAAGAATTCGGTTCGGTCCTCTTCGAAATGAAGTTTCAATACCAAAGCCAAGTACTCTTTCTCTTCTTTTTCGCGTGCAGCGCTCAGGTCTTTTAGATGTTTTTCCACTGCATCGCGGACGAGCGCATCAACACTAGTGTGCTGAAGTTCGGCTTCCTTTTGAGTCTTATTAAGCAACTCCGGCGTAAAGTTCAACAACCTCAAGAAAAGCTGCTGAATTTGCTTGGTGACTTTCGCCATATTGTCCTCACAACGCGCCGATTATAATCCTCCGTATTGAGTGCCGCAACGACTGGCAAACTGGCGTGTCTTAGCTCCATAATTCTGTCACCCCTTAACGGCAACGTGAAAATGTCACCCTATGAGACAGGAGACATTCACGTTGAGTCAGAAGGAACTGCAGCGAGTGAGCGTCATTATTGCTTGCGTCAAAGGAGACATGGCGTGTGCCAGCGCCGCCGGACTCCTGTGCCTGAGCGTGCGCCAGATTAAGCGCTTGAAAAGGCGTCTGCGCGAAGACGGGGAGGCGGCGCTGGC
>JBEKUR010000453.1:0-2322 GCA_049514855.1 Terriglobia bacterium | reverse complement strand
CCTTTCGAGCATCTCCGAGTGGATAATAAAAGGCTTCCCAGTTGTCGCTGTCTTCTCCGTCATGGTTGGGGATCACATAATCAAAATGCCAGGCTTCCCTCAGTTCACGATATGTGCTGGCAGCGCGCCTCTCAATATTCTCGAGATCTTTTGCCGAGAGCTCCAGCTTCTGGCGACGCGTACGTCGGAGCAGTTTGCGCCTCATGATCTCTGTGACCAGGTCCGGAAGTGAAACATTGCGCTCCGGCGCCTGGAGGTAGATAACCTCTTCCTTCGAAAGAGGGGAAAGGAAGATGCTAAGCCGATTAATGCCAGCCAGGCCGGGATGCGTCTGGAGGGCTCGCCCCACAAAAGGATTTCCCTCGAAGAGAGCATTGCTTTCTTTCAGCAAGGCCCGCAACTCTTCGATATCCAGTGCTTGCAGATCTCCTCGCACGTCCAAGACGGCATAGCGCCTTTCCGCGCGCAAGGCCTCGATCTGACTCCGTATGCGGAAATGGTAGTCGACCCCCTCGAGCTCACCTGGCCTGGGGGCACGGCTGTTGTAAAGAACCAGCTTCCGCAGTCCAAGGCGCAACTCCGGATGGAACTTGGCAAGCGTCCTGTCGAGTGGACTCTTACCGACACAGGATGGCCCGGATAGAATCACCAGTCTTCGCGAAAGCTCAGCACTCATTGCCGACCTCCCCCCACTTCTTGTGAGCAGTTCGCGGGTAAGTCAACTGGCCCCATCACAGGAAGCGGTTCCGCCTCTCACCAACAGTAAACCTGCAAGTATATACCTTACTTCTTCTGATCCAATCGCTGGTTCGGCGACGCCCCAGGGTCGCGTCAAAGTCGCGGAAAAAGCGGCTCTGCCGCCTGCTGTGCGGAAAGCCTCTGGCTTTCCGGCGCAGACAGCCTCCCTTCTTTCCGTGGACTCGGCTGGAAGGCTCAGCCTTCCAGCCGAGTCCAGGGGGTCAATCAGGGCGAGGGCCCTCGGAAAGGCGAAGCCTTTCCGCACAGCAGGCGGCAGAGCCGCTTTGGGATGTTACTTTTCGGGGACTCTGACGCGACGCCGGTAGTGCAGCAGCATAGCTGGCGGACACCGACGGACTGGGGGCATAATGAGTAGCCATGTTACAAACCACCACGCTTTGCATGCTACTGATCGCCTTCGCCACCCCGGCCTTCCCCGCCAAGGATCCGCCAACTCCAGGAAACGCTGGCGCGCGGGCTCATGCGACTCGTGGCGGCAAGCTGATCGCACTGACCTTCGATGATGGTCCCAAGCCTTACGTGCTAATGGGAACGCGATCGGGGAAAGGGGTCACGTCGCAGAGCCTACTCGCCCTACTGGATCAGCAGGAGGCTAAGGCGACCTTCTTTGTGATGGGCTGGCGGCTCTCGAAGAACGCGGACGAGATGTGCCGCAAAGTCGACGGTGGGATTTGCCGCCAGGCGGCCGAGGAAGAGCACCGTCGTGGTCACGAGATCGAGAATCACACTTACGGCCACGGCGACTTCCGGCTCATGACGAAGCGATATGGTGAAGAATGGGTGCTGAACGACATCGAGCGGGCCTCACTATTCATCCAGACAATTACCGGCGACAAGCCCGCTTTTCTGCGCCCGCCGGACTGGACCATTTGGCCGGAGCTGCAGAAAAAGATCGAAGCGCGCGGTTACCACCTCATGACAAAGTCCACAGCCGTGCCCCCAGCGCTGCGAGACGTCGACTCCGAAGACTACTTCTGTGTTGGTCATGACTTGGCCAAGTGCCCCAAGCCCTCGGGCTATGACTACGTTTTGCGCCGCATCGAACAGCGCGAGCGCCAGGGCGTTGAACAGCACATCCTCGTGTTCCATGAGCTGCCGCAGTCGGTTGAATTGCTATCGCGGCTCATCCCCGAGCTCAAGAAGCGAGGTTACAGCTTTGTGCCGCTCCGGGCGTTTATGGCAGCGGTACATGGCCAGCCGTGACGGGTTATGTGTCGGGAATACGGCAACTGAGGCAAACTGCATCGCCTACACCAAGCCACAAGGCTCATTGATGAGTTGGGCAGTGCGGTAGGCAGTAGGCAGAAGGCAGCCGGCGGTGGCGAGAAGTAAGAAGGCAACTCAAAATCCATACTTCACATTTCAGAATTCACAATAGAATTCGAAGTTGCCCCAGCACCCAGTCCCCAGCCCCTAGTACTACTACGTTAAGTTAGGGTGGACGGTTTCGTTTGCGAATTACGCTGCCACAATACGCGCACTCTCCGGTCCAGGTAAACAACAGGCGCTGGATCTCACGACGCGTCTGTGGCAGGGTCCACCCAGAAGTTTTTTTTATTCCGC
>JBEKUR010000452.1:0-2332 GCA_049514855.1 Terriglobia bacterium | reverse complement strand
TAAGCGTTTCCGCATCTGCCGATTCGCCCTTCCTCCCGTCCAAATAATCGGGGGAAACGAACTTCTCGGGCTAGTGGACTAGGGTTGATTTGCTTCCCGACAACACGCCCCCTGGCAGAATGGCATCCACGAGCTTCCCCTGCGCGAGGCGTTTGCTTTTTGTCGTTGCCTGGAGATACTTGTTGGTCACGTGCAGATCGCTGTGACGCAAGTAATCGCGGATCATCAATTGGTGTTCGCCCATCTCTGCCAGCATGGTTCCCACCGTGTGCCGAAAGGTGTGCCAGCCTACGCCGGTGATGCCGATCCTCTTGAAGGCCGGCTGGATCTTCTTCTTCAACACCGAAGCCAAGTCGAGCGGTTTCTTTCCCTTCAGTCTTTCTGAAGGAAAGACGAAATCGCCCGGCTGGTTGTAGAGACTTAGCGATCTCCACTCCAGCAAGGCCAGCTTCAGACTCGGATGCATCGGCAATAACTTTGCCGATGCTTCCGTCTTTGTGCTCTTCAGGTGCCCACCCCGACGCCAGTAGTAGGAATGCTGCACACTGAAGTTCATATTGTTGAAATCGCAGTCCAGCCAATGCAGTGCCCCGAGTTCCCCTTGCCGAATTCCTAAGGCACCGTCCAGAAACACGAGAATCTGATCGCGAAATTCCAGTTGTGCCAGACCGAGTATGACCTCTTCCGGTGAAAGGACGAGCGGAGATTTCTGACGCTTCGCACTGACGCGCACGCCCGTGCTTGGCCCTCTTTGCCCACCCGTTCCAACTGGTATTCCCGATGAAATTGGATTGTGGCCACAAAACTCCCAGCGAACGGCATGCGAGAACACAGCCGACATAACGCACTTGATCTTGGCTTTGGTCCCGTCTGCAACTTCTGCTGCTCGTAGCCAGCGTTCTACCTCGATGGTCTTGATGTCCTCCAAAAGGAGGCTTCCCCATCGTGGGAGAATCCAATTTTTCCCATACACCAGATACGCATCTTGCGTGGATATCTCTTTGAGGGGCATCTCCTCTCGACAGTAGTGCTCCCAAAGAGTATTGACGGTTGTTTTCTGCAGGTTCTTTCGCTTGGATTGACTGTTGATTGTTAACCGAAGAGCGTCGGCTGCCGCACATGCTGCTGATTCGTTTGGATATCGTTCCAAAGATCCCAGCTGCACCTTGCGACGTATTGGCTTTCCCGTGATGTCGTTCTCCCACCACCGGTACACCCATACTGCGGAACCTCTCTTCCGCTCTTCGAGCCTCAGACTTCCTTGTTGATAGCGTTTCCGTCTAAACAAAATTCCTCCTCTGTTTAAACGGTACTGACAGCCCAGTCCAGAATAGTCCAGGACTGTAGAACGGTCGAGAAACATTTGCCAGCACTGTCGTTAGCACATGATATGTCCGGTTGAGATAGCAAGTGAAGTGTCCGCTTGGCAGGCGGCGGTTGTAGGAGAGCATGGAAGGCATGTTTTCTTACACGCAGGCCGCGATGGAGCGGACGATGAAGGTACAGGAAGTGATTTTGCGGGCGCTGGCGAAGAAGATCACGTGGTGGCAGGCGGCGGAGATCATCGGGATCAGCGACCGGCAGATGAGGCGCTGGCATGAACGGTATGAAGAATTCGGGTTCCGGGGTTTGTTTGACCGGCGGCGAGGGAAACCGTCGCCCAAGAAAGTGCCGCTGGCGGTGGTGGAGAAAGTGCTGGGGCTGTATCGAGAGAAGTATTTCGATCTGAACGTGCGGCACTTTCACGAGAAGTTGCAGGAAGAGCACCAGGTCGAGATCAGCTACAGCTGGGTGAAGGGGTTGCTGCAAGGGGCGGGGATGGTGGCCAAGGGGCGCAAGCGCGGGGTGCATCGCAAGTTGCGTCCGCGGCGACCGCTGCCCGGGATGCTGCTGCACATCGACGGCAGCGAGCATCGCTGGTTTCAAGACGAGCGCTGGTACGACTTGCTGGTCATCCTGGACGATGCCAACAGCGAGATTTATTACGCTCAGTTGGTGGAAGAGGAAGCGACGGTTCCGGTGCTGACGGGTCTGAAAGAAGTGGTCGAACGGAAGGGCGTGTTTTGCGCTTTGTATAGTGATCGCGCCCGTCATTTCTGGCTGACGGCGAAGGCCGGAGAAGCGGTGGATCACGACCGTCTCACGCAGGTAGGGCGTGCGCTGCGCGAGTTGGGGGTGCGCATGATTCCGGCGTACTCGCCGCAGGCGCGCGGGCGCAGCGAACGCAGCTTCGGCACCTGGCAAGGCCGGTTGCCGCAGGAGCTGCGCTTGCGGGGGATCCGGACGGTAGCGGCGGCGAATGCTTTTCTGCGCGAGCACTACATCGCCGAGT
>JBEKUR010000451.1:0-2344 GCA_049514855.1 Terriglobia bacterium | reverse complement strand
CAAGGTCGCTGCGTTTCCTTACCAGCGGCTACCATCAGGAGCTGGACAAGGTTTTGAACGGCGCACTCTTTCCGGTGGCCTACGATGAAATGGTTATTGTGAAGGACATCGAGCTATTCAGCATTTGCGAGCACCATCTGTTGCCCTTTTTTGGAAAGTGCCACGTGGCCTACATCCCGAACCAGAAGGTCATCGGCCTGAGCAAAATACCCCGAGTGGTCGATGTCTTCGCCAAGCGCCTTCAAATCCAGGAGCGGCTCACCACGCAAATTGCCGAAGCCCTCACCGAGAGGATTAAGCCCCAGGGAGTGGGTGTCATCATTGAGGCAAAGCACCTCTGCATGATTATGCGTGGGGTTGAGAAGCAGAACTCGGTCGCCGTCACCTCGCACATGACCGGGGTCTTCCGCGACTGCGAGTTGACACGGGCGGAATTTCTGAGACTGGTGCGGGAAAGGCAGTGACGAGTGACCCGCCGTGGCGGGACAAGTGACGAGCGGAAAAGCAGAAGCATGAATCAGAATTTGGGACTCTGTTTTTACAAATTTCCCGCCTGCTCTTCACTAACACGTGAAACCTGAAACCTGGCACCTGCACTTTTGCTCGTCACTCGTCACTTGTCACTGGTCACTGACTTTATGGGTAAACTCGACGGCAAAGTCATCCTGGTGACCGGCGGCAGCCGGGGAATCGGCTTGGCCATTGCCCGGCGTTTGGGAAGCGAGGGTGCAAGACTCGTACTGGTTGCCCGGAAGGAAGCGGCTCTGCGCAAGGCGGCAGAGGAAGTTCCGGGTGGGGCGCTGGTGGTCAAGGCGGATGTGACGCAGGCCAAGCAAGTCCAGCGGCTATTCAAGGTGGTGGGACGCGAGTTGGGCCGCCTTGACATCCTGATAAACAACGCCGGCATTTTCACTTATAAGCCCTTTGTTTCCACCTCCCTCGGCGACTGGCGAAGGAACATTGAAACCAATCTGACCTCTCTGTTCTTGTGCACCCGCGCCGCGCTGCCTCTTCTTCGCCGCAGCCGGGCGGCCCATCTTGTGAATATCCTTTCAGTATCCAGCCTACAGCCTTTTGCGAATTGTTCGGCCTATACCGCTTCCAAATTCGGGGCGCTTGGCCTGACTCGGGTGCTCCGCGAGGAGCTTCGGCCGTTGAAGATTCGCGTCACAGGCATTCTGCCGGGCTCCACGAACACCCGCCTGACCAACCAATTTGGATTCCCCGTCTGCCGCATCGACCTCATCCAGCCGGCGGACGTCGCGGAGGCCGTCTTTGGGGTGCTGGCACAGCCCCCACGAACCACGCTGGAAGAAATCCTGCTCATGCCTTCGCAAGGGAGTGTGGGGGAGACCGAGTGATGTAGGTGTAATCCCTCACTCTCGGGTGGCAACGCACGTAGCGCCGGTCCCGCGTCTGCGGGACCGGCACGTGCCGCCCTAAAGGGCGGCGCTACGCCGACCGAGACTGAGGGGTTACTCTCCGTTCGATTTTCCTTTGCCAAAACTCCGGCTTCGTGTTAATCTGAAATTGTTGAAAAGAGAGATGAGAAGCGAGGAGAATGGCGGATGCCGTTGACGCGCGAATCCAAAGGCGACCTGATTGAGCGTTACCGAGTTCACGGGAAGGACACAGGTTCGCCGGAGGTTCAAGTAGCCCTGCTGAGCGAACGAATCAACTATCTGAATGAACATTTTAGCGTTCATCGCAAGGACCACGCGTCGCGCCGTGGTTTGCTCATGATGGTGGGCAAAAGAAGGCGCTTGTTGGAGTATCTCAAACGCCTGGATGCGGAGCGTTATAAGCGGGTTATCGAGAGGTTGGGCATCCGCAAGTAGCCGGTTTTGAGCGGACAGTTCAGGAATTCCCAAAGCGACAAATTTTCTGCGCGCAGCGACCCCCCGCGAAACGGGTGCCGGTCGCTTTTTTGTTTTATCGGAGGACATTGAGATGCAAAAAGTAGAAATTGCCCTGGGATCAAACACCCTGAGCATTGAATGTGGCAAAGTGGCCAAGCAGGCGGACGGTTCCGCCATGGTCCGGTATGGTGACACGGTAGTGTTGGCGACCGCATGTTCAACTGTACCCCGTGAGGGCATCGATTTTTTCCCTTTAACGGTTGACTACCGTGAATATAACTACGCCGCGGGGAAGATTCCCGGCGGCTTTTTCAAGCGGGAAGGAAGACCTACGGAAAAGGAAATCCTCACCAGTCGTATGATTGACCGGCCGGTCCGCCCTCTTTTCCCCGAAGGCTTCAACGACGAGACTCAAGTGATTGCCTTGGTTCTGTCGGCGGATTCGGACAACAACCCGGACGTCATTGGCATGGTTGCCGGGGGAG
>JBEKUR010000450.1:0-2403 GCA_049514855.1 Terriglobia bacterium | reverse complement strand
CACCTTGACTCTGCCCGCCGGGGAAAGGTAACGTCCTTTAGATATTTGCCGCTTCCGGGTTCAGTGTGGGTACCCCCAATAGGTTGTGGTCGGTCCGTATGCCATGGATTAGCCAGCCTCGGGGCGTGGGTACAGGTCGAGCCCCCCGCAGTGGAAGTAGATCGCGGTCTTGTAGTGCTCGCGGTTCCGGTACCCGCAGGCCATCAGCTTGATCGTCTGGATCTTGCTGTTGATGCCTTCCGCCGTGGCGTTGGTGATGCGATGGGTAAAGTAGGTCAGGAGGTTGGCCAGGTGCCGCTTGAGGGTCTTGGCCGCTTCGATGATCGGGGGCAGCCGCGAGTGGGTCGCCCAGAAGTACCACGCCCTGAAGTACTTCGCCGCCCACTTCGGGTACACGTAGTTCCAGAAGGGGCGGAGGGCCTCCTTGATCGCCCACGCGCGGCTCGTCTGGAGCTCCGCGTCCTTCACCCCCTGGAACTCGTCCCGGCGCCACTCGGGGACCTTCTCCTCGTTCCACAGCCACAGGTACCGCGTCCCCTGCAGCCGCAGATCCCCCTGCGCCGCGAGCGCCTTGTGCTCCCGGCGCCGCACCGTGTCCACCGCCTTCGTCACCTGGGTCGTCGCATGGTACCGGTCGAACACGATCTTCGTGGCGGCCTCCGGGACACACGCCTGGGTCGCGTTGATGTACGGCTCCCACATGTCCATGGCGATCGCCTCGATGGTGGCCAGCTCCTCGGGGGTGAACTGCCGGTAGTAGCTCTCCAGGCTGGCCTGCGTGCGCTCGTCCACGACGTACTCGACGGTTCCTCGGTCCAGGTCGCACACGAGGCTCTCGTAGTGATGCCCCTTCCCGAGCGCCTTCTCGTCGATCCCGAGCCGGGCGGGAACGCGCTTCGCCTTCCGGGCGAGTCCGCGGGCGACGGCGCGGGCCACGACGCCCCACAGTTCGTCCCAGCTCGTGCCCATGAGGCGGGTCCCGCCGGTCACATCGCATTCGCGCAGGATGTCGATCAGCCGGATCTCGAAGGGCCGGGTGAACTGCGAGCGGGCCTCGGCCCACGGGGCCGGGATCTGCTTCACGCCATCCGCGGGGCAGCTCGTCCGGGGCAGCCAGGCATGCACGTAGGTCTGGCACTGGCAGGTATCCAAGTGCCGCCAGACCTGCTCGGCGGTGTGGTCGTACACCGGTGCCGGGGTGGCGCACGCCGCACAGGGGAACAGCGTCCCCGGCGCCTCCTCGACCCACACGTCAATCCGTTCCGCTGCCAGGGTCACCTCGACTCGCGTCACGCGCCAGGGGGGCTGGATCCCCAAAAGCTTGGTGAACAGCTCGGTATCTTCCATGCGTGGTCTCCTTTCGGCGCCAGGAAGATACCATGTAGTCGCCCGCTGCAGCTACCGCGTCCAAGCCGTCACCCCTAGATGTTGGGGCTACCCACACTCGATCCGGAAGGACCATTTTTCGGGGCCCCTTCTGAAATAGGACCAGCTCTAGGCTCGCGCGGCGCATTGCCCTTTGAAGCCGGTCTGCCGGGGAAAACTGATACGAGGCAGGGTATCTTAAGCGTTGAAGCTTCAAGGCGGGCAATTCCACCCGCTGGATGAGGTTCATAGTCAGGGATCGAAACTGCTCCGTGAATGGGATGAAAAATGCCTCAGCTTGATTACCAGAAATCACACTCCGTGTTTCCGCCCTCGCCACTTTTCGACTGGTTACGACGGTGCAACCATTTGAGATTAATGGGGAAGACGTGATCCAAGCTGAAACTCGGGTTCGGCATCGCATCCCTCTTGTATTGGCTGATCCCCGTGTTACTGCACCGAGACAGTGGTCGAAAGTATAGCTTGACAATGGGGAGGGGTAGCAGGATCACAAGACCAGCAGCATAGCCAAAACACATCGGCGAGAGTTCGGGAGTCGCAGTGCGTGATTCCTAGCCGGAAACCTAAAACAACTAAGGAGGATTTACATGTTAAAAAAACTTTTTGTTATTGTTTTCTGTTTTTCGTTAGCATGGGGCGGCTTTGCTGCTTTTGCGGCAGCGGCAGGTGATACCGCTGCCATTCAATCCAATGGAGAAAAGCTGCGCGTACTGATGCTCAAGCCGGATCCTGCCAAACTCAATGCGCTTTTGGCTGATCAACTTATGTACATCCATTCTGATGGAGATTTCAATAACAAAGCCTCCTTTGTCAGCGATTTAATGACCGGTGTCTCGCATTTCATTACTCTCGAACTTACAGAACAGAAGGTGACCGTAGCAGGTGATGTAGGTATCGTTCTCTGAGGTGGCCCCAGTGGGTTGGACAGGAAGAGAGGCGTTTTAAGTGAAGCTCTGCGGGTGTACCTCACGCGGCCTCACGCTGGGGCCGCAGGGCAAAGTAGACCATATCGGGGGG
>JBEKUR010000449.1:0-2433 GCA_049514855.1 Terriglobia bacterium | reverse complement strand
GGCTGCGCAGGGGGAGGTGGTTTCTCCTGCCAATTTTAATTCCCCCGGACAAGTCGTGATCGCCGGCCATACGGGGGCCGTGGCGAGGGCCGTTGCATTGGCCCGAGCGCGTGGAGCCAAGGCCGTCATGTTGAACGTCAGCGCGCCGTTTCATTGTGCGCTGATGAAACCTGCTGGGGAGCGGCTTGAAAAGGATCTTGACCTCGTGGAAATCCGCGACCCGCAGATTCCTCTTGCCAACAATGCGGACGCGGAGTTGGTCCGGTCGGCGGCTCGAGTCCGCGAGGGGCTGAAACGCCAGGTCACCGCGCCGGTCCGGTGGGACCAGGCGATGCGGGTTTTGCGGGGGGAAAACGTTGAATGGTTCATCGAGGTAGGACCGGGAAAAGTACTTTCGGGTTTACTCCGGCAAATCGATCGTCAAGCCCTATGCCTGCGAGTGGAGGACGTAGCCACATTAAACGAAGTGCTGGCGCGGCTTGGCGCAGCCCATGCTTGACAGAGAGCAGGTGGAAGTTATGTTTAGTCTGGAAGGAAGAGTGGCGATCGTGACGGGTGGCGCACAAGGTATTGGAAGGGCCATTGCGCTTAACCTCGCGGAAGGCGGAGCCGGTATCGCCCTGACGGATACACGCGCCTCCAAGCTCGATGAGGTGATCAAGGAGATCGAGGACAAGGGCGGGAAGGCGATTAGATTCTGTGTGGACGTTACTGACCTCGACGCCGTGCAGAAGATGGTGGACCAGATCCTGGAAGCCTGGGGAAAGGTTGATATCCTGGTGAACAATGCCGGCATCACCAGAGATAGCCTTGTCATGCGTATGAAGATCGACGATTGGCAAGCGGTCTTGAAAACCAACTTGGACGGATCCTTCTACTGTATCCGGGCGGTTTTGCCCAGCATGGTCCGCCAGCGTTACGGGCGCATCCTCAACATTGCTTCCGTTGTCGCTCAGGCGGGAAACGTTGGACAGGCAAACTACATTTCATCGAAGGCAGGAATTATCGGATTAACCAAAGCCGTGGCGGCGGAGGTGGCGCGCCGGAACATTACGGTCAACGCGGTTGCGCCGGGCTTTATTGCCACTTCCATGACGGAGAATCTGCCTCCCGAGGTCAAAGAGAAGATGTTGAGCCTTATCCCCATGGGACGCATGGGAACGGACTCTGAGATAGCCGCCGGGGTGCGGTTCCTGGTTTCGGAGGAGGCTCGGTACATTACCGGGCACGTCCTCAATATTAACGGCGGGATGTTTATGGCGTGAAGTGGTGTTGGTGCCATTTGGGATGGGATTGTTTTCAAAGCGCCAGTCATTCCCGCGAAAGCGGGAATCCAGTCTGTTGACAGCGCATTTCCGAAGGTTTGCGCAGTAGATTCCCGCTTTCGCGGGAATGACTGCGACTTGCAACGCCCATGTGTTGCAAATGACCGGTACCCGTGATGTAGCTTGTCACGCGCCACTCGTCACTGTTAGAATGACCGCCCGCAAGTAATCGGAGGAGGAGAGAGCGATGGCATCGCCCGAAGAGAAGGTTAAACAAATCATAGTCGAACAACTTGGTGTGGATGAATCTGAGGTTACCCCCACGGCACATTTCGTGGATGACCTGGGAGCGGATTCCCTCGACATCGTGGAACTGGTGATGGCTTTTGAAGAGGCGTTCGAGATTGAGATTCCGGATGAGGACGCTGAGAAGATTCAAACGGTGAAAGACGCGGTTGAATACATACAGGCTCACGTTAAGCCCGCGAAGAACTGACCCACCCGGGGCGAGCCTCCGCAGAAGGAGTAAAGCTTGACGCGTCGTGTTGTCGTTACGGGTGTGGGATTGGTGAGCCCGGTTGGAGTCGGCACGGAGGAGACTTGGCGGGACCTTCTGGCCGGCAAGAGCGGCGTTGCGCCCATCACGCATTTTGATACGACGGGCTTCGCTGCGACTATCGCGGCGGAGGTCAAGGACTTCGATCCACTTCAGTACGTGGAGAAGAAGGATCTGAAGAAAATGGGCCTGTTCATTCAGTTCGCCCTGGCGGCATCCCAATTCGCCGTGGAACAGGCCCAACTCAAGCTCACTCCGCACCTCGCGGACCGCACGGGGGTGTACATTGGGTCAGGCATCGGAGGGTTCGACGTGATCGAGCGGGAACACACGGCGCTGATGCAAGGAGGACCTCGGAAGATTTCTCCCTTCTTCATTCCCGCGGCCATCGTCAACCTGGCGGCTGGATTTGTATCTATCCGGTGGGGAGCCAAGGGCCCCAATTCCGCCACCTGCACGGCTTGCTCATCAGGTACCCACGCCGTGGGAGATTCCTTCAAGCTGATTCAGCGCTGCGCCGCGGACGTGATGATCTGTGGAGGCGCGGAAGCTGCTATCACGCCCATGGGGGTGGGCGGGTTTGCGGCCATGCGGGCGCTCTCGACCCGCAAC
>JBEKUR010000448.1:0-2465 GCA_049514855.1 Terriglobia bacterium | reverse complement strand
AAGAAATGCTCGCCAACTCGCTGGACGTGCTGTTTGATGACCGCGCGGAAAGGCCGGGCGTCAAGTTCAAGGATGCGGACCTGATTGGCGTGCCTTACCGAGTCACTTTGGGCAAGCGGAAGTTCGAACAGGGGTTGGCGGAAATCTTCCAGCGCTCGACAAAGAAAGTTCGCGATGTTAAGCTCTCAGAGGTCGTAAAATGCCTGCAAGTGGAGTATCTTGTATAAGGAGCAAGGGCTCAACGGGGTACCGGTATGCGACGATCGGAAGAGGCTTCAGGACGGTTCAGGACTCTTTTATCTTTGGCATTCCTAGCGGCCATCATCTTTGTTGCCATAAAGACCCTCCCTGCTTACGTGAACAATTATCAGCTTCAAGACCACATCCGGCAGCTTTCCACTCAGTTGGCAGTTCGAACCACCCCCCCCACGGCGGATGAGGTACGGGGTGAGGTGGTGGCCTTCGCCCAGGATCTCGGAATTCCGCTTACTGCCGACAATGTCACGGTCACTGTCGCACGTCGCATATCAATCAGCTTGGACTACACGGTCCCGGTGGACCTGAAGGTTTATATCCTCATGCTTCACTTTACGCCATCGGCTGAGAACCGACCGCTATAACCCGTGGATCGAAATGCGCCAGCATCGCGCTCGAATCCCCGTCCGTTGCGGAAGCAGGGGCGGTCACGTCTTGCCAGCGTGGCAGGCTGGAAGAAAGGTCTAGTCGCTGCCTGCTTATTGGGTGTGCTCGGCTTGGCTGGCGTTTTCGTTTACTACCACGTCCGATTCTCCCGCCTCATTGACGCGCGTCTGAGTGGCGACATCTTTAACAATTCTTCCCTGGTCTTCGCCGCACCCACGCCGGTTTCCGTGGGTCAGGCGAGCACGCCGGGGGAGGTCGCCGCACGTCTCCGCAGGGCCTTTTATGCCGAAGGCAGCGGGGCGTCTTCCGTCGGCGTCTATAAGCTGGAGGAAGACAGGATCGAAATCACCCCCGGCCCCATTTCTTTCTTCGCCGGCGAAGCCGCCAAAGAGGGCCCGGCGATTTTGACCTTCCGGGATGGCCGCATTTCTTCCATCAGCTCGCCTGACGGCGCCCCAAGTTTGGAAAGTTACAATCTCGAGCCCGCGGTGATTACCACGCTGTTTGACAACACCCGCTCCAAGCGGCGGCTGGTGCGTTACCAGGACCTGCCGAAAGTGCTGGTGGATGCGGTGCTGGCAGCGGAAGATCATCGCTTTTTCTCTCATCACGGGGTGAATATTCTCCGCATCTTGGGAGCGGCCGTGGCCGACATTCGGGCGGAGGAGAAAGTGCAAGGTGGCAGCACGCTGACGATGCAGTTGGCGCGCGGCTTTTTCTTGACGCCACGGCGCGCATGGCGGCGAAAACTCGAAGAGATCTTCCTGGCTCTGCTGCTGGAACAACGCCTGAGCAAGGAACAGATTTTCGAGCTTTATGCGAACCAGATATACCTTGGCCAGCGGGGGAGTTTTTCCATTTACGGCCTCGGTGAGGCGGCCAACGCTTATTTCAACAAGGACGTCGCCAGCCTAACGTTGCCCGAAGCAGCCTTTTTGGCGGGCCTGATCCGCGGCCCGAATCTGTATTCACCTTACCGGCGGACGGCAAGAGCCTACGAGCGGCGCAACTACGTGATCAGGCAGATGCTTGAACTCGGCATGATCAGGTCCGAGCAGGCGGAGAAAGCCTCGGGGGCGACTTTGGGAGTGACCAACCAGAACGTGGAAGGTCTCGAGGCGCCTTTCTTCGTGGACATGGTGCGTGACCAGTTGCTCGCCCAGTTTTCCGAGCAGGATTTGATTTCGCAAAGCTATCGCATTTATACGACACTCGATCTCAATTTGCAGAAGGCAGCCTCGGAGGGCGCGCGGTTGGGCATTGGCGAAGTGGACCAGGAGTTAAAGAAGTCAAGGCATGCCAAGTCCGGCGTGACCCAGGATGCGAATCAGCCCCAATTGGCGCTGCTGGCGCTGGACGCCCACACGGGGGAGATCAAAGCTCTGGTGGGCGGGCGAGACTATGGCAGCAGCCAACTTAACCATGTTCTGGCAAAGCGACAACCGGGTTCATCCTTTAAACCCTTTGTCTATGCAGCCGCTCTCAGCACGGGCGTGGATGGCTCGCAGCCGCGGGTAACCCCGGCAACCGTACTCAACGACGAGCCAACTACCTTCCAGTTCGGCGATCTCACTTACGAACCTGAGAACTACAAGCAGGAATACCACGGGCTCGTAACCCTGCGAGAGGCCCTCACACACTCACTGAATGTGGCGACGGTCCACCTGGCGGCAATGGTTGGGTATGACAAGGTAAAGGATCTGGCGATAGCCGCAGGAATCAACAAAGACCTGCTGGCGACACCCGCCATGGCGCTGGGCGCTTATGTGGCAACGCCGCTGGAGATTGCCGGGGCTTATACTATTTTTTCGAATGGCGGCCAA
>JBEKUR010000447.1:0-2471 GCA_049514855.1 Terriglobia bacterium | reverse complement strand
TTGTGGAAGACCAGCGGTCACTGGAATTACTACCGTGAGAACATGTTCACGCCCATGCAACTGGAGGATGCGGAATACCAGTTGAGGCCGATGAACTGCCCGTTCCACATCCTCATTTACAAGGACCGGAGGCGGAGCTACCGCGAGTTGCCCATGCGCTTGGCGGAGTTCGGGACGGTTTACCGGTACGAGCGGTCCGGGGTGATGCACGGTCTGCTGCGGGTCCGCGGCTTCACGCAGGACGATGCTCACATCTTCGCCACTCCCGAGACGGTGGAATCCGAGGCGGGCGCGTGCGTGGACTTCGCACTGATGCTCATGAAGACCTTCGGATTCGACAAGTACGAAGTGGACCTCTCCACCTGGGACCCGGAGAACCACGAGAAGTACTCCGGCGAGCCCGCGCAGTGGGAACTGGCGGAGAAGTCGCTCGAGTCGGCGCTGCGCAAGCGCGACATACCCTTCCATCGCATGCCGGGCGAGGCGGCTTTTTATGGGCCGAAGATCGACATCAAACTCCACGATGCGCTGAACCGGCCCTGGCAGCTCACCACGGTGCAGTTCGATTTCTTCTTGCCCCAGCGCTTTGGCCTGGAATATACCGGCGCCGACGGGCGCACTCACCAGCCGCTTATGGTGCATCGGGCCCTGCTGGGGGCATTGGAGCGTTTCTTTGGTGTGTTGATTGAGCATTATGCCGGAGCTTTCCCGGTCTGGCTGGCCCCCGTGCAGGCCGTGGTGCTCCCCATTAGCGACAAGCACCTCGCCTACGCTCGCGAGGTTTGCGAGGAATTGCGCCGCGCCAACTTGCGCGCCAGCCTGGACGACCGCAATGAGAAATTGAACGCGCGCATCCGGGACGCGCAGCTTCAGAAGGTGCCTTTCATGCTGGTCGTTGGCGACCGCGAAGCCCAGAGGCGCGGCGTAGCCGTCCGGCGCCGGGACACTGGGGATGCCGTGTTTCAAGCGCTGCCCGATTTTATCGGTTGGATTCGGCAGCTTATCGACACCAGGGCTACGAAATGGTAAGCTGTGTTCTCGTCCCCGAACCTGAAAAGGTCCTTTGTCCAACCAGGAAGACATAGGGAGAGCGGGAGGCCCCAAGGGGCCAGGAGGGAATGCCTATCGCCGACCGATTTGTTCGAATAAACGAAAGGATTCGAGCCCGGGAGATCCGGGTGATTAATGAAGAGGGGGGACAGCTCGGAATCATGCCGCCCTATGAAGCTCTGAAGCTCGCGCGCGGCCAGGGTCTTGACCTCGTGGAAGTTGCCCCCACTGCGAACCCGCCGGTTTGCCGCATCATCAATTATGGCAAGTACCTTTACCAACTCAGCAAGCGGCAGCACGAGGCGCGCAAGCATCAGAAGTCTATTGAGCTCAAGGAAGTGAAGATGCGGCCCAGGACTTCCACGCATGATTTTGAGACCAAGCGGAACAAGGTCATCGAGTTCCTGCGAGAGGGGGCCAAGGTGAAGATCACGATCATGTTCCGTGGCCGAGAAATGGCTCACCGGGACCTGGGGTTCAAAATGATGGAACGGTTGGCGGAAGAAGTGAGTGAGGTGGGCATGGTGGAGACTCGGCCGAAGATTGAAGGGCCGAATCTCTCGACGATTATTGGCGCCAAGAAAGCGCCGGGCAAGGGTGCGCCTTCCGAGGCTTCACGCTCAGCGGCGGGGACATCCCCGGCACGAACCAGGAACCCTCGGCCCAAGCCGGCTGCGGTGTCCGTAGCTGCCGCCGCTGTACCACCCACTCCTGAACCGTCGCAGGGAAAACCTGGAGGATAGAGTTGGCAAAGCCCAAGAAGATCAAGCTGAAGTTGAAGACTCACAAGGGTGCACAAAAGCGCTTCAAATTGACCGCCACCGGCAAGGTGGTGCGCCATCACGCCTTTGCACGCCACATCCTGACTTCTAAGGCGAGCAAGCGCAAGCGGAAACTGGGCCAATCCGTCATCGTTTCCCCTGCGAATGCTCCAGCTATTCGGGCCATGTTGCCCTACGGACTGTAAGAACAGGTGCCAGGTGTCAGGTATCAGGGACCAGGTTTCAGGTGTTAGGTTTCAGGTGTTCTTGCTGACACCCGGCACCTGACACCTGGAACCTGCCCTTCACAGGTGCGGGAAGGCCAATGGCTGGGTGCCTTCATCCCGCTCAGAGCGGGACTAAGCCGCCCTGAATTAAATCGAAAGGAGCAAACCCCATGCCTCGAGTCAAGCGCGGCACGGTTCGCCGCGCCAATCGGAAGAAACTCGCCAAGCTCACCAAGGGCTATTTTCTCAACAAGAGCAAGCTTTACAAGTTCATGAAGGAAGCTGCCGACAAGGCAGGCCGCTACGCCTACCGTGGGCGGCGGCAGCGGAAGCGCGATTTCCGCCGGCTTTGGATCATTCGCATCGGGGCCGCGGCGCGCGCCCATGACCTGACTTACAGCCAGTTCATCCACGGGTTGAAGAAGCTGAGTGT
>JBEKUR010000446.1:0-2492 GCA_049514855.1 Terriglobia bacterium | reverse complement strand
CGGCGCAGCGACAACAGGCACCGGCGCAGCGGCAACAGGCACCGGCGCAGCGGCAACAGGCCCCGGCCCAGCGAGAACAGGCACCGGCGCAGCGGCAACAGGCACCGGCGCAGCGGCAACAGGCACCGGCCCAGCGAGAACAGGCACCGGCGCAGCGGCAACAGGCCCCGGCGCAGCGGCAGCAGGCACCAGCCCAGCGAGAACAGGCACCGGCGCAGCGACAACAGGCCCCGGCGCAGCGGCAACAGGCAAGGACTCTGACGCCGACGGAGTCCCGGCAGCAAATCCAGAACCTGAACAGTAACCGGGCAGCGATGAAAGGAATCAACAGGAACCCCTTGCCACAAGGGCAAGTGACGGTCCGTGGGGATGGCGGTCGAACCATTGCAGCCAGCGGAGGGCGACAATTCCAAGTACGTCCGAACGGAACCGTGGAAAGAGTTTCCCTAAGCGGCGGCAGGACCGCGGCCTTCCGTCCGGATGGTAGGGTCAGCGCGATCCATGCAGGTGGGATGCAGATTAATCATGGACTGCGCGGCGAGCGGCAAATCGTAACGGTGCGTCCTGACCACAGCCGGGTGGTGAGCATGGGACCGCGCCGGGGCTACTTGGAACGTCCGTACTCAGCGCGCAACGGCCGGACATACGTTCAGCGCACCTACTGGGCCGGTGGGCACTCCTACGTACGGGTTTATCGCACCAACTACTACCGCGGCGTGCCTTACTACGGTTACGTGCCGCCCTACTATTACCATCCCAGGTTTTATGGGTGGGCCTACAATCCGTGGCGAGTGCCGGTTTATTACAGATGGGCCTGGTACGCCGCGCCCCCGCCCTGGTATTCGTACTATGGTGGCTACTTTACACCCGCTCCGATGTATCCTACCGCCGCATTGTGGCTGACAGATTTCCTCCTGGCTGAGAACCTGAGGCTCGCCTATGAGGCCCGGAGGGACGCCGAAGCCAATGCGGCGGCGGCCCAGGCTAATGAGCCGCCCCCGCCCGCTGCGGAAGGACAAGGATACACAAGTCAAATCACTCCTGAATTGAAGCAAGCCATTGCAGAGGAAGTTAGTGCGCAGCTCGCAGCCGAACAACAGGGTGCATCGACGACTCCTCAGCAGCCGGCTGCGAGTAGCACCGAAGCACCACCGGGGGCACTTGATCCTGGTCGGCGTCTTTTTGTGGTGTCCAGCAATCTTACTGTGTCAACCATCGACGGTCAGGATTGCGAACTCACCTCTGGGGATATCATTACCCGTCTCGATGACACGCCGGATAATGACAACAAGGTGCGCGTGAGCGTCTCCAGCAGCAAGGGTGGGGATTGCGGCGTGGGTTCTACGCTAATGGTCGATGTCAACGACTTGCAAGAAATGCAAAACCAATTCGCGGAAAAGATTGATTCCGGACTTAAGACGCTCGCGGACAATTCGGGCCAGGGTGGTCTGCCACCCGCTCCGGATACCGGCACCACGGCCGGGGAAGTTCCACTGCCACCGCCGGATGCGAACGTAGATAACGCGCTGCAAGCCCAACAGAGCGAAGCCGACCAGACCGAGAAGCAAGTCCAGCAAGAGGCTGCGCAAGGCGAGCCGAACTACTACTAGGGGTGTTTTGGAAATAGGGTTTTTTGGACGAAGAATAAACAACTTGCTGACGTAAGCAAGTCGCCAAGTTGTTGATTCCAAGCGCGGCGAAACCTGTCTCCGACAGCAGGGTGGAAATGTCTTCTTCGCCTGCACACAGTCGCCAACGGAGAAGCAGCATTCGCTAGTGGTCAAGTGTGGTGTCCCACTTGATTCTTTACAATCGACCCTGAATGAGCATTGGCCAACGACCCCCTCCCCCTGTCCCCTCTGTCGCCGCGGCGACAGAGGGGCGCGCATTAGAATTGACTCTGCCCTCGGTGCCGCAGAGCGGGACAGGGGGGACCGGTGGGAACGGCCTGCACTGCAAAGCAGGCTGGAACCGCCCCAACGAATGTGGCTAGGTGTATACTCACAGTGCGCCGGGAACCCAGAATGGAAATCCTGGATTACGACCTCAAGGAAAAGGTGAGGGGAGAATTATGGAATACTTGGATCATAAATGTATCGAGGGAATCCCTTCCGAAACCTTCCAGGGGCAGCGACCCTACCCGTGGATCAACATCCAAAACACCTTGACCCAAGAGGGTTTCGAGCGTCTCCGTGGGACCCTTCCGGACGTATCCTTGTTCGAACGCCAAGTGGGGATCAAGCGTGCCTATGGGCAAGGCAGCCATGACCGTTATCTTCTGCATTACCACCCGGGCCTGGCGCTGGCGGAACCCTGGAGGGACTTCGTCGCCGAGCTCTATGGGGAAACCTACCTGTCCTTTCTCCACCGGATGTTTGGCCCTCAAGCCGGAAAGCGTTTCATTCTGACTCTGGAATGGTACTTCGCCTGGCAAGGTTGCGCCGTCTCGCCGCACTGCGACGCGCGGCGCAAGCTGGCTACGCACATTTTCT
>JBEKUR010000445.1:0-2506 GCA_049514855.1 Terriglobia bacterium | reverse complement strand
ATAGTCATAACGCTCGCGGTTAAAGAACCTATCCAGCCGCACCTGGATCCAATTCACCATGGGCTGGAAAACCAAGGCGGTGACGACGACGGCCAAAACCCACCCACTCCGGCTGGTTATCGGGATCGTGGATCGGAAGAAATCCGCAAACAACCCGATCACACTGAAATAGAGGGCCACAATGGTGGCCGTGGCCAAGGTGTAAGCGATCCCCCTGCGGAAAATGACATCCACGTCCATCAGGCGGTAACGCACGATGGCGTAACCAAAAGTGACGGGGAGAAAGACAAGTGAAAGTGCAGAAAGGTTCATCCAGGCGTTGGGAATAAACCCGAGGAAATAGGGAATCGCATAGAAGGTCGCAAAGGGTACGATAGCAAGCCAGGTCCCTCGCGTCACCCATTTCAACTGCTGCTTCAGTAGAGGCACCTGCGCTCGCGCATAGGCATGTTGGAGCACCACTGCCCCCGCTAAGAAGTAGACGGCTAGATACACGAAATCGACGCGGTCAAGAAGCCAACGCACCTGGAGCAAGGGCATGGGGAGAACCATGAGCTCCGTGGCCACAAGAACATGAGCAGCCGCCAGGGCTACCGCTGGCACATAAAGGGAGGGGATCACATAACGCCGACCGCGCAGAAAAGTATTTTGCTCGGGAAAACCAAGGCAGAAATGCAGGAAGAGCGCGGGCTGAAGAAGCAAGGCAAGAACTTCCAGCCAGTACACCGTCCAATCGAACAGATTCAGCTTCCCGGTATAGGAAAATGTGTAAAGGATAAAGGACGCCAAGCAAAAGATATAGAAATGAAGTGATTTAGGAGCCGTCCAGCGTCGCAATAGTATGAAAGTCCCGATGACCAGGTATATCAGGCCAACTAGGCTGAGATAATATCGCACCGTCGCGGCCGCTTTTTGCGGAACAAGAACCAGCGAGGTTTGGAACTTTTCGCCGTTCCGCACTAGGGTATAGCTTGCCTGAGACCATATGTCGTCGCGGAAGATCTCGCGACCGGCGTCAGCCGCCGCGTGAATCGGTTTTCTGTCGATTGACTCTAAGAGATCGCCCTCCCGGATCCCCGCCCGGTCACCTGGACCATCGGGGGTGACAATCCATGCCTCCACTCCCCTCTTGGAGTCAACCCAGGATACCCCATCGTCCGGCATCCGATAGCGGATCCGCTGCTGGAGATTGACGACGGCAAACACGATAAGCGTCAGGCTAAGGATAGCCAGCGAAACGGACGTAAACCGGTAAGGCGGAGCTTTTGTCATCTGAATGCAGAAACCTGTCTGCTGCCGTTTAGACTACCACCTCCAACCCCTAGCAAGTTAGATTCCAGTAGTCGAACTTCCACGAAACAAATAAAGTTCCTATTTTCAATCAGATACAACATCAGCAGGGTGGTGGCAACGCCTGCTACAGAATTCGGAATATGGTCTCCACTTTTCCGTAACTCCGTTCCAATTCTTTGGAAACCTACAGGTGCGGAAACGCTTGGATTTCTGAAGACCGCCATGACGAATTGGCTTCAAGGCAGAGACTCTTAGCCCACTAAGTATTCGCCAGAAGTCAGAATTCTACAGAAAAGCCCCCGCGGAGAGACCTATAAGCTGAACTCAAGAGCAGAGTCATTTCGCCGGATTGGGTCAAGGGTGAGTAGCCTTGGGCCAACAAATTCCGGAATTCCGCGACGGCTTCGATGTGGGCGGGGAGGAAAGCAAGGGCAGGGAGGGGCTGGCGGACCTGGACATCCAAAAATGGTTGCAGTTGCAAATCGGCTTGGCCGTAAGGATCCACCATGGTTACGCGTCCACGCTGAACCCATTCGTACGAAGTCGTCAGTTGAGTCCGAGTGGCGGGAATTCGGGCCGAAACTCCTGCGGCCAAAGAGGCGCTGCGAACGGGGTTGAGCACACCGCGTAGATCTCCCTCTGGAGCATGATTGACAAGACCGTGTGCGTACAGGGAATCCCCCACGGAGTAGGCGACGAGAGTTTCGACGTGATTTCCTATACGTTGTACATAGGCCGCCCGATATCCGGAAGAGTGGTAATCACCCATATTCACAAAAATCCCACCCACGGCAGGGTTCAGCATGTAATTACCCGCAAGCCATCTTGTTGCCGCGGCATTAGCCGATCCCCAAACAGTTGCGTTCTTGATCCCATCGTGGTAAGCCGCGAGCTCGATCCGCGCGGAACCACTCAGAAGGCGGTTCAAGGAGATCTCGGAATGGTCGCCTTGCTCAAGCTCAGGCCGATAGCCTCGCAGCGTGAGCAGCGGGAAAGAATCGAGCCTACTGACACGTTCCAGCAAAGTCCCTGAACCGTCGGATGGTCCCTTCCCAACCTGCAGGGCAACGTCGGTGGAGCGGGAAAGGTGGTAAGCCAGTTTCATTCGCGGTCGGGCGGTCATCACATCCCCAAGCGCACTTAGGTATTCAATATCCATGCCCGCCGTCAATGTCAGGTGAGGATAAATGTGACGGGTTTGGGTGTAGCTTGC
>JBEKUR010000444.1:0-2524 GCA_049514855.1 Terriglobia bacterium | reverse complement strand
CCGAAGGAATTGCAGCTTGATGGAGCACGTATTCCACTCCCTGCACGGAGGCCTTGCAAACCGCAAGCTCCGCCAGGTCACCTTCAATCAGTTCGATGCGGTCGAGACAATGGTCGAGATTTCGTCTAAACCCGGTGCTGAAATTATCCACCACTCGAACCGAGTGACCCAGCTCAACCAGTCGCTTGACCAACGCCGACCCGATGAACCCAGCGCCGCCAGTTACAAGAAAACTTGCCATGCTACCTCCCTTGCCAGGATTTTTGGCAGGATGCTGAAAAATGCCGTGAAACCGCGCGCTTTCCAGCTTCTCGCTTCACTCCATGCTACACAATTCGTCGATGCTTGGCCATCTTCTTAGGTTTGATCGGGCTTTCCTGGAGTCAAATTGCCGCAAGTCCACAGGTCGAACTCGCAGACATCAAACCTCTATGACTGAAGGCTGATAGCTGACAGCTTCTTCTTTCCGCCACGAATAACGGAATAAATCTCCGGCGCACAGTAAGTTATAATGATAACGGAAGTGCATGCGGGCTGGTGTCCGTCCGGGACTTCAAATCCTGCGGGTCTGCCTATGGCGGACCGGTCGGTTCGATTCCGACACACTTCCGCCAGTCTAATCGCCGAAGGTTAGGGTAACCTAGCGGGTGGTCCTGGATGAGTGCACGCAAGCAGAAGCCTTTCCGAGCCACAAAGGAAGTCAAGCGGCGAGCGCGCCGAGAGATCGGATCGCCTCCGCCGACCCAGCGCCATGAAAGCCGCAAGCGCAAGGCCCCCAAGCACAAGAAACAAGAATTGCAGACAGCCGAAGATGGATAGCAAAGGCTCGAGTGAGTTGGGGGTTACTGCATTGCGGAGGGCAAATGTTGGTCGAGTGAATCTCGGACCTGCTGCCACACTCGCTCCGGCGTTTTGAGGAACAGGTCTGCGAGCTGCGGATCGAATTGCATGCCTCGCTCGCGGGAGACCTCCGCATAAACCTCTGGCAACCCGGTTGCTTTCCTGTAGGCCCGGTCGGAGGTCATGGCATCCAGCGTATCTGCCAGCGAGAATAAGCGCGCTCCCAGCGGAATTTGCTCCCCTGCCAGCCCATTGGGGTATCCCTTTCCATCGTATCGTTCGTGATGATGCCGGACGACAGGTGCGGAGGCTCTGAGGAAGGGAATTCGGTTTAACATTTCCTCTCCCGCCAAAACATGCCGGCGCATTTGGAGCCATTCCTCTTCAGTGAGCTTTCCTGGTTTAAGCAGGATGGAGTCCGCCACCACAATTTTGCCAATATCGTGCAAAAGTGCAGCACGAGCGAGTGGAGGCATGAGTGCCGGCGGGTAACTGACCAAGCGGGCGAGATGGAGAGTGTAGGCACGTACACGCAGAGAATGTGCGTAGGTTTCGTGCTCGCGCGCGTCCAGGGCATGGACGAGAGCTTCCAGTGTGATTTGGTAGTTCTCCTCCAATTCACGCAAGGCCTGCATCAAATCCCGCGTGCGTCGCTCAATGCTGGCTTCCAGTGAGGTGCGGTAGGCGCGTGATTCGCGCTCCATTTGGAGCAGACGGAAGGTTCGTGCAATAGACTGCTCCAAGGTCCCAATGGTAAAGGGCTTTAAGAGGAAATCTGACGCGCCCAGGTGCAGGGCCTCGATGATTTGCTCGATGTGGACTTGGCCGGTGGCCAGAATGAATCCCACATCCCATTTCGACTGCCGCGCCAGGGACAAGAGTTCCATGCCGGAACATCCAGGCATCCAGATGTCACACAAAATGATGTCGAAATTTCCGCTTTCAATGGCTTCCAGCGCGGTCACGGCGTTTTCGGCAACACTCACTCCCGAAGCCTTCGGCGCGATGGCTAGCTTTAAGAACTCGCATATAGACGGGTCATCGTCAACCACTAAGACTTTTGGAAGGAAAGGCTCAAACATGAGCTGGTTCCATGAGAGCGCCCCCATAGGGGCAAGCAGGCTCGCTCTCCAAGTAGGCGCCAACGAACTGCATTAAGTTCCCTCATGGTGAGAATCGGATTTCCCTCCCACGACTTTAGCAGGCTGCTCTTCGTAGAGGCCCCGGCTAGCCGGGGGCAGTTTGCCGAAATCAAATAGGAGGTCAAGCTGAACGTCCGGCGGTTTAGGCTTCTCTTTCAAGGCGTGGATCAAGCGGGATGAACTTTTTGCTAACCCCCCCAGCTCTTTCCGCCGATGTGAGAAATGGCTAATGAGAACGGGCATTGGAGAGGAGTGATGAGTTGTGGAAGAGCGATCAGCCCCGAGGGGAGAAAGCATGCGCATTCTAGTGGTCGAGGACGACAAACCCGTGGCCAGCTTTGTAAAGAAAGGTCTGGAATCGGAACAGTATGCGGTGGATTTGGCGTGGGATGGGGAGGATGCTCAGGCCTTAGTGGGTGAGGCCAACTTTGACTTAGTCATCCTGGATTTGGTGCTTCCCAAGATTGATGGGCTGGAAGTGCTGAAACATATACGTAGCCGAAAGCCCTCCCCTCCGGTGCTGATTCTTTCCGGTCGCGCAG
>JBEKUR010000443.1:0-2533 GCA_049514855.1 Terriglobia bacterium | reverse complement strand
TATCAAATTCGCCTGGCTGGGTGCTGACCCAGGGGCAGGCGCTAGAAACGCCGCGCTGGTAACCGATGTCTCGTAGTACGCGGAAAAACGCCTTGTGCGTTTCCCTAAGGTCGCCCACGCCGGGTTGGGCGTGATCGCCCGCGATATGGCAGTGCAGGCACAGTTCCGGAGCTTCCTCAATGTCCTCGAAGGGTTGGTTCAGCTTCAGGAAGTAATTCAGATCAGCCATGATCCGGACATTGGGGTGATCCACCCGCCGGACAAAGGCCAATCCTTCCTTGTACGTCGGCCACAAGGTACCCAGGTCAGCCATAGGCTCGATCATAATGGTCATGTTGTGCGCGCGCGCCGCGTCGCCCATGAAGTTGGCATAGCGGATGGCCTGATCCATCTGGCGAGTCAAAGAGTAGCCTTCCACCCTGGGGAACCACAATCCGTAGACCCCCGCGCACTCCACGCCGATCTCCGAGAGTCGGCGCAGAACCCGCCGGGTCCAAAATTCCAGCAGTTCCCAATCCACTCTGGGTGCGGTGCAGGGCTTGTCCAGCCAGTGGCTGGCCACCTTGATGGGCGGCAGCCCGTAGGACCGCAGCTCTTGCTTACGCTGCTCCCACTCCTCGTCGGTCAGGGCCGGATCCACCAACACGCCGGCTGCAATCTCGGACATCTCAAAGCCCGGCGCGATCTTGGCCGGGTTCACCTTGGGGCCATCCCCGAACAGTATGCTGGTCTTAAACATGAGTCTCCTTTTCAAGAATATGAAATCGAATTCTCTTCCGGGGGACCTTCATACCCCCGTTAACCCGAGGTCGAAGTGGCAGGACACCGTATGGCCGGGTGCGACCTGCCGCAGTTCCGGCGCCTCGCGCGTACAGATGTCCTTCTGATAGCGACAGCGCGGAAGGAAAGGGCAGCCCGAAGCAGGAACCGTCCCTGGAGCCGGGAGGTGGACGATCGGCTGGCCTGGTTCGGGCCGGGGCGCGGCAGCCAACAGCGCTTCGGTATAGGGATGCCGCGGGGAGCGAAACAGCGAAGCCTTGTCCGCCACTTCCACCAGTCTGCCCAAATACATCACGCCCACCACGTCGCAGATGTAACGGATCACGCCAAGGTCGTGAGCAATGAACAGATACGTCAGGTCGAGGCGTCCCTGAAGTTCGCGCAGCAGATTCAGGATCTGCGCCTGCACCGAAACGTCCAGGGCCGACACGGCTTCGTCGGCCACCACAAGGCGCGGCTCGGTGGCCAGGGCACGGGCAACCCCGATGCGCTGCCGCTGGCCGCCGCTGAAGGCGTGCGGATAGCGGCTCATGTGCTCATGCCGCAGGCCGACCATCTCCAATACCTCGGCGACGCGTTCGCGCGTGGCGCGCTGATCCGTGCAACCGGTGGCGCGCAAAGGCTCCCCCACGATCCGCAGAACCGTCATACGTGGATCAAGCGAAGCGTAGGGATCCTGGAAGATCATCTGTATCTTCCGCCGTAGGGGACGCATCTGGCGGCCGGATAGCATGCACAAATCGAGGCGGCCCAGTTCATCGTCCCAGAACGTGATCTCGCCGCCATCTGGCTCCACCACGCGAACGATCATCCGGGCGGTGGTAGTCTTGCCGCAGCCACTCTCACCCACCAGGCCGAACGTCTGGCCTCGGGCAATCGATAAAGTCACCCTATCAACGGCCTGCACGACACCCTTGGGGGTGTCGAAGAAACCGCCCCGCAGGGCAAAAGACTTGCTCAGGTTCGTGACCTCGAGCAGGGGGGTGGGCTCAGCCATGCGCACACTCTCTATACAGGTGGCAGCAGACCTCGGAGCCGTCGTCCATCCGACGCAGGGCAGGCGCCACCTGGTCGCAGATGCCCACCAGCCGGTCGGGACAGCGCGGGTGAAAGCTGCATCCCGCAGGCCGGGCGAAGGGTTCTGGAATGTTGCCGCTCAAGCCCTCAATCGAGCCGGAGCAATCGCGATCCACACGCGGGATTGAGCGAAGCAGCGCGCGCGTGTAGGGGTGCTTGGGGGAGGCAAACAGGACGCCCACCGGAGCGCGTTCGACGATGCGGCCTAGGTACATGACAGCCACCTCGTGCGCGATCTGCGCGACCACGCCCAGGTTGTGAGAGATGTACAGAATACTCATGCCGAGCTCGGCCTGCCGCTCGCGCAACAGTTCCAGGATTTGGCTTTCGGTGGAGACGTCCAAAGCCGTGGTCGGCTCGTCCGCGATTAGGATGTTAGGGTGGCAGCTCAGTGCCATGGCGATCATGGCGCGCTGGCGCATGCCGCCGCTGAGTTGGTGCGGATACTGCCGGGCGGTTTGCTCCGGACGCGGCATCCCGACCGATTGCAGGGAAGCCACCACCGCCGACTGCAGTGCGCGGCCGCTGGCGATCCCGTGCAATGCCATGGCTTCTCCGATCTGAGCGCCGATGGTGTGCTGCGGACCGAAAGAGGTCATCGGTTCCTGGAAGACCATGGCGATCTCCTTCCAGCGGATACGGCGAATGGTGCTGCCGCCCGGATCGAGGGCATCGA
>JBEKUR010000442.1:0-2582 GCA_049514855.1 Terriglobia bacterium | reverse complement strand
CGGAGATAGATTTTCGCTTCAGAGGGGAGGGGGGCGCAAGTTTTTTTATAAATCACCTTTTGTAGTATTGACAGTTGAGTTCTTGAGTGTAATATCAGGTTATGAGCAAACAGTTTCGGAATTGCGATCTAAATCAGGCTTACCTGTTGCCCCCGTCGTTGCAGGACTGGTTACCGGAAGGGCACTTGGCGCGGTTTGTGGCGGACCTGGTGGAAACGTTAGACCTGTCAGCGATTTACGCCAAGTACGAGGAGGGGGACGGTCGGGGGCTGGCGGCGTATGATCCGCGGATGATGGTGCGGCTGCTGATTTATGCCTACTGCCGGGGGGTGCCGGGTTCGCGGCGGATCGAGCGGGCGACCTACGAGGACGTGGCCTTCCGGTATTTGGCGGCCGACCAGCACCCGGACCACGACACGATCGCGGATTTCCGGAAGGAACACTTGGCGAACCTCTCGCAACTGTTCGTGCAGGTGTTGAAGCTGTGCCAGCAAGCGGGGCTGGTGAGGCTGGGGCACGTGGCGCTGGATGGGACCAAGGTCAAGGCCAATGCCAGCAAGCACAAGGCGATGAGCTACGAGCGCATGGGGGAGACGGAGAAGAGGTTAGAGGCGGAGGTCCAGGCGTTGCTGGCGGAGGCGGCGCGGATCGATGCCGAGGAAGATGGGAAATATGGGAAGGGGAAACGGGGCGACGAACTGCCGGAGGAATTGGCGCGGCGGGAGAGCCGGTTAGCGAAGATTCGGGAGGCGAAGGCGGCGCTGGAGGAAGAGGCGAGAGAAGCCGCGAAGAAGAAGCAGGCGGAGGTGGAGGCGAGATTAAGGGAGCGGGAGAGGCAGGAGGAAGAGCGGGGGCGGAAGCTGGGCGGGCGGCCGCCGCAGGCTCCGGACCCGGAGCAAGCGAAGCCGGAGCCGAAAGCGCAACGGAACTTCACCGACCCGGATTCGCGGATCATGAAGGACGGAGCGACGAAGGAGTTTGTGCAAGGCTACAACGCGCAGGCGGCGGTGGACAGCCAAGCCCAGGTGATCGTGGCGGCGTCGGTGACGCAGGAAGCCAATGACAAGAAGCAGTTGGTGCCGA
Source organism: Terriglobia bacterium (assembly GCA_049514855.1). GTDB lineage: Bacteria > Acidobacteriota > Terriglobia > UBA7540 > UBA7540 > CAVROP01. The sequence continues at coordinate 1,499 of JBEKUR010000442.1, read as the reverse complement.
TGCTGGAGCAAGTGCAAGTGCTGACGGGGAGCACGCCGCAGCAAGCCACGGCGGATAGCGGGTATTTCAGCGAGCAGAACGTAACGGACCCGAAGTTAGAGGGGATTGATTTGTTGGTGGCGCCGGACCGGCCGAAGCACGCTGAGGAAGTACCCTGCGCGACCGGGCCTCCGCCGCCCGAGGCGGGGGTGGCGGAGCGGATGCGGGAGAAGCTTCGCACCGTGGAGGGACGGGCCGTTTATAAGCTGCGCAAGGCCGTGGTGGAGCCGGTTTTTGGACAGATCAAAGAGGCGCGAGGGTTCCGCAAATTTCTGCTGCGGGGGCTGGAGAAAGTGCAGGCAGAATGGAAGCTCATCTGCGCCACGCACAATCTGTTGAAGCTCTTCCAGTCGGGATGGAGCCCACAAAGGGCATGAACAGGCCTGCCCGACCCACAAAAGTCACTCCTCGGGCAGCCTTGAAGGAGTAAAAAGGTCGGAGTCCTACTCTCAGAGAACAGCGGATAACAAAAAAGCGAATTTCAGAAACCGTATCTCCGACAGGCTCCTAGCCCGCATTTCTCACTAAAGAATTGAAAAAGGCTGTCTCTTCTGGCATAAGCATTTTGTTGAGAAAAACTTGCGCTAGAGAACGGAGACAGCCTTATGACTACAGAGTGTAACGGAAAACTTTTTGAATTTCACCCCCTGGGCACTCGGGAAGTTCGGGGAGGTTTTGACGGTGGGGCGATCACGAGCGACGGCGGAGGGCTGCTGCTGCGCGAGGTCGAGAAGCGAACCGGGATCGTGGAGCGGTTTGCGGCCTGCTTCACCGACCATCGGGATGCTGAGCGGGTCGAGCACACGGTGCGGGAGTTGGTGGCGCAGCGGGTGTACGGGCTGGCGCTGGGGTACGAGGATTTGAACGATCACGACGAACTGCGGCGGGATGCGATGCTGGCTGTGCTGGCAGAGAAGGAAGACCCGACGGGAGAGAGTGGGGCGCGGGAGCGGGATCGCGGCAAAGCGCTGGCGGGCAAGAGCACGCTGAATCGTTTGGAGCTGACGAAAGCGAAGGTAGAGGAGAAGGAGCGGTACAAGAAGGTGGTCATGGATGAAGCGGCGGTGGACCGGCTGCTGGGGGAGGTCTTTCTGGAGTCCTACGCGGAAGCGCCGAAGGAGATTGTTCTCGATCTGGACGCCACGGACGATCCGCTGTATGGGCACCAGGAAGGGCGATTCTTTCACGGTTACTACGGGGACTATTGCTATCTGCCGCTATACATCTTCTGCGGCCATGCGCTGCTGTGTGCGCGCTTGCGGCCGTCGAATATCGACGCGGCAGGGGGGTGCGTGGAGGAATTGGAACGGATCGTGAAGCAGATTCGGGAGGTTTGGCCGGGGGTGAAGATCACCCTTCGCGGCGACTCGGGATTCTGCCGGGAAGAGCTGATGAAGTGGTGCGAAGATCAGGGGGTCGATTATGTGCTGGGGCTGGCGAAGAACGATCGGCTGAAGGCG
>JBEKUR010000441.1:0-2602 GCA_049514855.1 Terriglobia bacterium | reverse complement strand
CCCCGGCCGAGAGTTGAGGACATCTGACACCTTGCCGTAGGGGTCCAATATCCCCATGAAAGACCCCCCGGCAGAAAAATCGCCGCTCCGCTCGGCGGCGGTGGGCACAGGAAAGGCGGGCGAGGGATCTCCCTGCCGGATTCGGCGTCCCTCGTAAGAGCTAAAGAAGAAGGTTTGATCCTTGCGGATGGGTCCGCCCAGAGTGCCTCCAAACTGATTCTGCTTGAAGTCCGGTTTTACGGTGTCAAAGAAACCAAAAGCGTTGAGCACATTGTTGCGGAAGAACTCATACACGTCACCGTGCAAGGCGTTGGTGCCGGACTTCGTTACCACGTTCACCACCGCGCCTGAATTGCGCCCAAATTCGGCGTCGAAGGTGTTGGTCAAAACCCGGAATTCCTCGATAGTATCCGGAGAAGGTTGCACCCCCGGCAGATTCACAAACTGGTCGTTGGCTTCGCCCCCGTTCACCGTGTAGTTATTCGAACGCCCGCGCCCGCCGTTCACCGAAACCACACCCGGCTGATCGCTGCCATAGAAGAGGTCCGACCCCAGCTCCGACTGCACACCGGGCTGCAATTGGAGAAGTTGATAGGTGTCGCGAAGATTCAAGGGGAGATCCACAACCGCGATGTCATTCACCACCGCTCCAATCTGTGTGCTGACGATTTCGATGAGGGGGGCGGCAGCCTCGGCCGTAACCACCTGTGAAATTTGGCCTAATTCCAACCGGACGTCGACCACGGTGACGTGACCCAACCTTACCTCAATTTCGTTAAGCCGGGCTTCCCTGAATCCGGCGGCCTGTACTCCTACGGTGTAGCGTCCCACAGGCAGGACAGGAAACTCGTAGTCCCCGCTCTCATTCGTCGTCGCGGCGCGGCTAACGTGAGTGTCACTCTGAATGACCGTGACGTTTGCACCCGGCACGACCGCGCCGGAGGGATCTGTAGCCGTACCGCGAATGGTGCCCGTAGTCTGAGCCCAGCCCGCGCCGATTGAAAACACAAAGAAAAAGAGTCCGAGTAGACCACCGAAAGATGCTTTCACCCTCATTTTCACTCCTGTCTGATCGCGCCCCCGACGCTTGAAGCGTGTCCCACTGGAATGTTGACTTCCCGGGAATCTGAATTTCCAAACTCTGTAGGAAAGTTAAGGTAAGAGGCAAGCCGTCGTCAAGAAAAGACTTCAGGTGTCAGGTGCCGGGGGCAGAAGAGCAGGTGCCAGGTGTCAGGTGTCGGGTGTCAGGGGCGGAAGAGCAGGTGTCAGGTACCAGGTGTCAGGTTTCAGGGGCACAAAAGCAGGTGCCGGGTGTCAGGGGCCAGGTTTCAGGTGTGGGGTTTCAGGGACCCGAAAAGCAGGGACGAGTCGTGAGCAGAAGAGCAGGCAACAGGTCTTAGGCGATAGGGGAGAGGCAAAAGTAGCGCAGGTCGCACCCTCAGGATCTTCTCTCCTCAAGAGGGGAATGCAGTCGGGGGCCTGGGTCGGGGACCTCACCCAACTTCCCGGTCCCTGAACCCTGACACCTGACACCTGAAACCTGGCACCTATCTCAGGGTTGGAGCTTCGACAACAAAGCCCTCTCGACGGCTCCCTGTAGTTCGGGTCCAAGCTTCTTGCCGTGAGAGGTAAGGTAGAACACATCGATCACTTTTTCCCCTTCTGTGTCGATCAAGGCAATCTCGATGTTGCACCCAAGCTCGGCGAGAACAGAACTGACCTGGTAAAGCAAGCCCGGGCGGTCGTAGGTGATCAGTTCGAGAAGCGTGCTGTGGGAAGAGCTCGTGTCGTCAAAACGGACCTGTGTTGGTATCGTTACTTTGGGTTTCTGCACGGTTCCAGACCTGATGCGCCCACTCATGAGCTTACTGAGTTCCATCCTGCCCTGAAGGACGTCGACCAAGTTCGACTTGAGGCGGTCAGCCTCCGAAGGGTTCAATTCCAGGGTGTGATAAAGGTCCACGAATCTGAAAGTATCCAGAACCACCCCCGCAGCATTGGCAAAAGCGTCGGCCTTCACAATGCTCATCCCCCAAGCCGCGAGCGACCCCGTAATTGAAGCAAAGAGAAACGGCCGGTCCAGGGTGATGACGGTGAGCTCGTGGAGACTCCCCAGGGTTCTCAGGTCAACTTGGACAGCTTCCTGGCCAAGCCGCCGAGCCAACTGAAAGTGCAGCGCAATCTCCTGCGGCGAATGGGTAGCCAGGTATCGCCGAGGGAACCCCTCGAGGAAACTATCGACTTCTTCTCGAGTCGCCGAAGGCGCCAGCAGGGGCAGAATCTTCTCCGCCGGCGATGCGGTGGCGGCCACGGGCTTCACTCTCTCCTTGTCCAGGCTGCGCGCCAGGTAATTCGCGGTGGCGGCGTAGAGTCGCCACAACAGTTCGGTCTTCCAAGGCGTCAAGGCTTCCGGATTGACCGACTTGATATCGGCATAGGTCAGCAGGGACAGCATCTTCAATCGTTCGGAGGTCTCGATTTTCCCCGCGAATTCTCGCACTGTTTCCGGGTCGAATATGTCCCGGCGCTGCAATGTAGTGGACATCTCAAGATGGCTGGCGATCAGAAACCGGACGGTTGCGCGGTCTCCCGGCACGAGGTC
>JBEKUR010000440.1:0-2609 GCA_049514855.1 Terriglobia bacterium | reverse complement strand
GCGGCCTAATAGCCGTCTCGAATTCGGTTGTGTCCAGGCCGGGTCAGACGGATTCGAAGGGCAAATCTGACGACTATGGAGGATTCCAGTGAAACACTCAATTGAGTTACGAATGGCCGTAGTAGCGGCCCTGCTCGTGTTCGCTTTCGCAATGTGCGGACTGGCCCAAGAAGCGGAGCCACGATCCCCAATAGCGGTGTCCGGATCGGTCCAAGTAACGCCCCCGCATGTTCCATCCGCGCCGGGCACACTCTTCATCCCTAAATCCAGCCAACAGCAACCGGTCCCGCCGGGTAAAAAATTCGTCGCCCACACCAACGTTGAGGTTTTCATCCCCGCCGGACTCAAGCCTGAGGAAGCGCCGCCGTACTCTGGGTACGGCTATGAGACGCCCGCTTCGCTCGCTTGTCATTATGGCCTGGTCGCAGCTGGTGCCAACATACCGAATTGTAATCCCAACTCAACCACGGCCGTCCCCACTGGCGGCAGCAAGACCATCGCGATCGTCGATGCCTATGACGACCCGTCCGCCCCGGGTGACTTGGCTTGGTTCTCGCTACAGTTCGGCGTTCCCTTGACACTGCCGCAGTTCCAGGTGATTTGGGCCAACACCGCGAACTCCTACTGCCAGTATTCCGGGGTTCCGGTGGATTATTCGGGCGGCTGGGAAATAGAGGAGGCGCTGGATATCGAATGGGCCCACGCGATGGCCCCCAAAGCCACCATCTACCTGGTGGAAGCGTGTTCAAACTACGATAACGACTTGCAGCAGGCCATCCTTGTCGCCAGCAATCTGGTGCAGTGTGGGAAAACGGAAATCGCGCCGGACGGGTCCCTCGGTACTTGCCCCGCGAACAGCACGGGTAAGGGCGAAGTTTCTATGAGCTGGGGAGGCGGGGAGTACTCGGGCGAGACCTCCTGGGACACATACTTCACCACGCCCGGGGTCGTCTACTTTGCATCGTCGGGCGATTCGCCTGGGGTCTCATATCCCTGCACCTCTCCGAACGTGGTGTGCGTCGGCGGCACCACCGTCCGCCGTAACGCCTCGACTTTCAACTTCATAGCAGAGGCTCCTTGGGTCTTTGGCGGCGGCGGCCAGAGCATGGTAGAAAGTATCCCGACTTACCAGACTACCTACATCTCGAGCTATTGTAAGACTTACCGCTGCGTTCCAGACTTGTCGTTTGATGCCGATCCCTATACGGGGGCCTGGGTCTATGACACCTTTCCCGTCGACTATGAGGGTGAATGGCCCGAGTGGATCGTAGTCGGTGGCACCAGTCTCTCATCACCGGCGGTCGCCGGCATTGTGAACAGCGCCGGTAGCTTCGCTGCTTCGTCTAGCGCTGAGCTTACCAAGATCTACACGAACAAAGCGGTTACGGCTGACTTCACCGACATCGCGACCGGCTTCTGCGGCTTTTACATGGGTTTCTCAGGCGTGGCAGGCTATGACTTCTGCACCGGCGTCGGTGTCGTCAAGAGTTACGCTGGAAAGTAACTTTTCTCCGGCCCAGGGCCGGACGCAACCCGGAAAAGTGCTGCTTCTCAGGCGCAAGGCAATTTAGGGGACGGCTTGCCGTCCCTGCTTTTTCTTCAACCCGGAATAGGCCTCGGGGGACGGCTTGCCGTCCCCCCAGCCTCGCCACTGCCGGCCACAAGGTCAAGCCTCAATCACAGGTAGGCTTTGTCAAGGTAGCACCAGGACCGGTCCTGGCGGGGCTCAACGGATTTCATCACCGGGTGGCCCGTCCGCTTGAAGTGTGCGGTGGGGTGAGGGACGTGATTGATTCTGGTTAAGTCCGGCATCGAGTATAACATTGGGGAATTATACTTCGAAATGGCGGTGGTGTATCGAATAGCACGAAAGACGCGGCTGGCGCAGAGCAAAGCTCTGCGATTGAAATCTGTATGGAGCTCAAACGAGCTTATCCATGCTCAAGAGGGACGTATCGTTCAAGTAATAGAACCTGAAGCTCGACCAGGGCCACTCCCCTGGCGAACGCACCAAGCCCCTTTTCACCGGGTTGTTGCGCATATAGTTCAGCTTCTCCAGGCGCTTCTTCTCGCTGTAAACACCGTAGGGATAGAAGCGGCGCTCCCAAACACGATAGCGCGAGTCGCTGTGAACGCTGGGCGGCAGACGCAACCCGTTCAACATCTTACGGCACCAGGCGTGGCCTTGATTCTCGGTTAAGACGGAAACAACCCGTTGCGCGGTTCGCTTCTTGAGCTCTTGCAGGAGGCGACTGGTGCTCTCCGCCGGTTCAGGCTTGATCAGGAAGTGAAACTGTTCCGGCATCAGCACCCAACCGATCAGCAGAAAGCCCAACTCTTGCCGATATTCCCGGAGAACCTCGACGAACATGAGGCGGAGACGGTAACTGTCAAAGAGCGCCAAGCGGCGATACACACTGGAAGTGATAAACTGTAACTGGCCTGGTGCGAAATAGCGTCGGGAGACAGACATGGCAAAGGCAGTATACCGCAGCGGGAGCTAAAACGCAGAGCTCCGCTCTGATGTTATGAAACGGTGATGCCTCCTCGAGTCCAGTTAAACTGGACGTGCTGGCAAATTTGAAGGAGGAGGCAACACCATGATAGCG
>JBEKUR010000439.1:0-2701 GCA_049514855.1 Terriglobia bacterium | reverse complement strand
CTACCAACTCTTTGCCGGTCCCGCTCTCGCCCGTAATCAAGACCGTACTGGCGGTGGGGGCCACGGTCCGCACCATTTCGAGGATGCTCTGAATCTGCCGGCTTTGGCCAATAATGTTGTTATGCGCGAAGACGCGGAGCAATTCCCGGCGCAGGCGCACATTCTCTTCACGTAAAGCCAACTCTTGCAGCGCCCGATTAACGGTGAGTTTCAGTTCTTCGACCAGTTTATCCGTCTTGATGACGTACTGATAGGCTCCCAAGTTGAGAGCGTCGATGGCTGTGGACATCGTGGGGACAGCCGTAATCAAAATGAAACCCGCGGGATTGTGACTTTCGCGGAAGAACTCGAGCAGTTCAATCCCCGTGAGGTCCGGCATACGGATGTCGGAGATAATAAGATCGTAGACTTGGGATTCGATCTTTTTTTTCGCCGCTTGGCCGCTGGATACCGTCTCGACAAGGTGGCCGTCCTTGCGGAAGACAATCTCCAACATTTGGCACAACGACTTCTCGTCGTCCACAATCAGCAGCCGAGCCATTTACCTTCCCCTAGGCAGAATTTTTCTGCAAAACCTCATCGCCAACCGGCAACAGCCGACGTGAAACGCACTTGCTCTGCGACCTCGGGAGTAGGCTTCTTGGGTAATTCAAGCACAAACCTTGCACCCTTGCCAGCTTTCGATTCCACCCTGATCGTCCCCTGGATTCCCTGCATAATCTGGTAAACGATCGCCAGCCCGAGGCCTGTCCCACCGCTGAATCCCGGTTGAAAGGGCTCAAAGACTTTTTCGAGTTGTGGCTCCGTAAATCCCACTCCAGTATCACTCAGGGTCACTCGAACGGTCTTTTCGCTGGCTTCCTCAACTTGCACCGTCAACTCCCCCCCATCCGGCATGGCTTTGAGCGCGTTGTCCGATATATTCCAGAATACCTGACGCAACTTGTCGGCATCCGCCCAGATCAGGAAGGGCTTGGCAGGAACCCGCTTCTCCACGCGCACATTGGCTCCAAACAGCGGATGGTGGGAAAGCAAGACCAGCGTCTCTTCGATCACATTGACCAGGTCAACTTGCTGGAGTTCATGGCGCTGGTCCCGACAATAGAGAAGAAAATCAGACACCAGTTTATTAAGTCGCTCAGACTCACTGCTCACAATCTCGATTAACTTGGATTGGTCCTCATCCAAACTCGAAATTGACTGCAACAGCTTGACGGAGCCGGCAATAGATGCCAACGGATTCCTGATCTCGTGCGCGATGCCCGCTGCCATGCGGCCCAGTGTCGCCATGCGGTCCTTAGTGCGGTACTCGGCTTCCCGGCGTTTTTCCTCCGTGAGGTCCTGGAAATTGTGTACGTAGCCGACCGCACCGATTTCCGGGACAATCAGTGGAGAAACAGAAACACCGAGGATGCGGCGCTCGCCGCGCGGATGCAGATACGTTACTTCCTGTCGTGTAGGAAAGGCGTTTCCGTCAGGGACCGAAGGGGCCTTGGTCTGCAAGTCGGGGAAAAGAAATTGAATCGGTTTTCCACGCAGCTCTTCAGGCTTGCGGCCCAATATGGCGGCGCCCGAGCTATTCAGCTCACTGACGAAACCTTGCGAATCCGTGCTTACCAGCCCATCGCGCATGCTCTCCAGGATGTTCTCGGTTTTTGCTTGCAGGCTGACGACCTGTCCGCTCTTGTCCCTGAGTTCTTCTCCGACTTTTCGGAGACTTTCCGCCAGATGGCTGGAGAGGTAGGCGACAGCGAAGAAACCGAAAAGGCTCCCCCCAATCTTGACCTGCAGGGTGCGCAAGTCCACCGCATAGGGCGAGGAGGTCACGAGAAAGCGGAGGGCCGGATAATGGTCCGCAAACTCGGGATAGATACTTGGGAGATACGCCAATTCCAGCACTCCGCCCATGCAAACGAAGCATACCGCCGCCACCAGGAAGACCCGCCCCCGAGGAAGGAGGATAGTGGAAAGAATGATCACCATCAGGTAAAGCGAGACGTAATTGCTTTCCAAGTCTCCCGTGAGGTGCAATATGGCGGTGATGATGATGATGTCGGAGAAGATCTGCAGGTATGCCTGCAAGAGGTATTCCCGACTTAGCTGATTGTAAATCAGATAATACAAGCCAACGACGTACCAGAGAATAATGACGATGCCGAAGTATTTGAAGGATGCAGGGTTGGGAGGGTTGGCGACAAGGGTTCGAATGGCGTAATCGATGGCAAAAACAAAGCTGATAATGACGAACCGGATTTTGGTCACCCAGGGGAGCCACGTCTTCAACTGGTCAGGCAACCCGGCGGAGACGGTGGTCGAATTAAGGGAAGAGCGTTCTTCCATGAAGAAGCCTGCCAGCCCACAATTCTATGCGCTTCAGTGCAGCCGTCAATACCCCTTTCGCGCGCCAAAGGATTTATCATCATCCCTGGTGCGGCTTCGGATGCCGCCACTAAACCCTGAGCAGTCCTGGGCGGGATTGGGTCCAGCCACTGGAAAGGACAGGCTTGCGCCTCCCTTCAGGAGCCCTGGACGGAATCGTGGGCAGAGTTGCGGAAGCTAACCTGCCAGTTTTCCGATCAAGCTGAACAAGGGAAGATACATCGAAATTACCACCCCTCCGACGACCACACCCAGGAAAAGAATGATCATCGGTTCCATCGCCGTTAAGAGATCGCCGACTGCCGCATCCACCTCATCTTCG
>JBEKUR010000438.1:0-2703 GCA_049514855.1 Terriglobia bacterium | reverse complement strand
CACCACCAGGCTTCGCTCGGCGGATCGCTCCGCTCCACGCTGGCTCGGCTACTTGTTGAATGGGCAATTACAAGGTAAGCTCCTTTCAGCTTACAAGATCAGCCAGGCTTTCCCTGGCACACCACACATACAAACCAGTGTATGGGCCACCTGCGACAGCGAGGTAGCCCAGACCTGCTTCTCAAGGTCTGCGGCTTGTCCCTGAGCGGCGGCAAGAAGCCCGGGGGGACCTACAAGACAGGTGCGCGCTAGACTTCCTAACAAGACCCATGCACTGGACGACATTCCTCGCCGCCGCTGCTGCCGAGAAACTGCTGGAACAGCGCAATTGTCATGGTATCATGTACGTGGAATGAGTTTGGAGTTTGAGTGGGACCGCAAAAAGGCCGAGGCCAATCATGCCAGCCACGGCGTTGATTTTGCAGAGGCGCTGACGGTCATTCGTGACCCGCTCGCTCGAGGATGAAGAGCATTCTGGAGATGAGCGCCGCGAGATTATCATTGGACACTCAGTGCAGCAGCGTCTGATTCTGGTCTGTTTCACCGTTCGCGGATCAAGAATTCGAATCATCAGCGCCCGCAAAGCAACACGCCTTGAGCGTAAAGACTATGAAGAAAAAGTCCCCTAAGAAACGTCAGACTGTGCGCAACACCATGCGGAAGGAGTATCGGTTCGACTACAGCCGAGCCAAGCCGAATCGCTTTGCCGAGAGGATGTCGGAAGGTGTAGTAGCCGTGGTTCTCGAACCGGACGTTGCGGCGGTGTTCAAGTCGTCGAAGGCTGTTAATGCCCTCTTGCGTTCCGTAATCGCTGCGATGCCAGAGTCCCAGCAACAACTGGGCTAACCCGCGGCTCAAGCTCAGCCGGGCGTTCTCCAACCAACCCGGACTTAAGAATCAGGTCCCGGCTGCCTTCTGCTTACTGCCTACTCTCTGACTCCTGAAACCTGCACTTTGGCGCGCCACAATTCATGCTTGACAAATTCCAGATTGTGAGCTAGCGTACTAGCGTATGATTGCGGTGTGGAGCGGCCATAGGAACTACCTCCATCTCAGCGCCTCTGCCCATCCTGGTGACGAACAGCCCCCGCAGTCGGGGAAAATGATTTGTTGGCAGATGCATTCTGCCAACCATCAACTTTTGACGGTGGGTCGCGATTGGAAAAGAATCCTTTTCTTGAAGGAATGACGCGGGAATGTTATTGAAAACAAAGGACCGCTGTGGAAAAGGTCAGCGTGAAGCGGGAATGTCTATGAAACCAAAGGTACTTAGCCCTCAGAGGCGGGAATGTTGTTGAAAAGACAATGGGTTAGGGCTAGCCAGAGCGAGCGGGAATGACGGCGAGAGACAATTTGTCTAAGCCCCATGTATGGTCGCGACATCACTCTTATTCGACCCTTTCAGGGTCGGGCTTTGTGAGGTCACCGGTTTCCGGGGGCGTTGCCCCCGGCTACCATATGAATCCCCTTCGGGGATTCCCCCGTGTCCAGCGAAAAATGTGGAACATGCTCAGCCTGGGTCAGGAGGGGGTTCGGGGGTGGTCGTCGTTTGGCGACGTTTTCAAGGCGCAAGGGAATGGGCCGAATCAAAATCGGATACAATTGAGCGGGACGCGGCAGGAGCGGCTGGAGTTCTTCACCAACCTCACTCCACATACAAGCGGGGCACGCGTTTGCCAATCAAGCACAAAACCTCATAGGGGACGGTGTCGAGCATCTGGGCGATGTCGAGCGCGGTAATCGAGGCCTCCTCCGATCGGCCCATGAGCATGACTTCGTCTCCGACGTTGACACCGGGAATGTCCGTCACATCCAGAAGCGAGAGGTCCATACTGATGCTACCCACGAGCCGCGCAAGTCTGCCGCGTACGATGGCATGACCTCGATTCGAGAGCGCCCGATTGAGGCCGTCCGCATAACCCACCGGAACTGTGGCGATGCGGGAGGGACGCCGGGTATGGAATGCCTCCCCATAACCCAGCGGCGTCTCGCTGGGAACGTCCTTCAGGTACACGACGCAGGATTTGAACGTGAGTACGGGTTCGAACTCCGGGAGGTCCGGAAGGCCTTTGCCCAGCGGGACAACGAGCGGAATGCAGCACCCGTAGAGCAAGCCTCCGATGCGAACCATGTTTTCAGGAAACTCGCGGCGGGCGAGCAACGCGCCACTGTTGGAAACATGAGTCCACTCGGGTTCAATTCCGGCCGAACTCAGTTGGGCAAGTGCATCCCTGAACTGCTTACACTGCTCTTCCGTTTGGGTAGCAAGCAGATCCTCGGCGGAAGCAAGGTGTGTGAACAGGCCTGTCAAACGCACGCCTTTGAGCGTCTGGTAATGTTCCAGGAACCCTGCCAGCCGGTCCGGCGGCACCCCCAGACGCCCCAGTCCGGTGTCCACTTTGAGATGGAACTCGATGGGGCGAGCGTAGCGCCGCGCGCACTGGGCGTAGGTGTCAAGCCGGGCAGTGGAGGAAACCGACGGCGTGAGCTGAAACTTGATGAGGTCCGCAGGGTCGCTCATGTAAAGGCCGCCCAGCAGCAGTAGGGGCTGCGTGATCCCTGCGGCTCTCAATTCCAGGGCTTCTTCGACGCTCGCCACTCCGAACCAATCCGCGCCGCAGCCGGCCAGACAATTCGCCACGGCCACGGCTCCGTGACCGTAGGCGTCCGCCTTGATGACGGCCATCATTTTGCGCCGGCCGG
>JBEKUR010000437.1:0-2714 GCA_049514855.1 Terriglobia bacterium | reverse complement strand
AAAGGGCATAAGCTCCCAGGGTGTCTCTCACCAGGCGGGGGAGGAACTTCTGCTTCTGCGCTTCGCTGCCCCAGCGCTCGAGGGCATTGTTCACCAGGGTATTCTGCACGTCGATCACCACGCCCGCCGAAGCATCAACCCGCGAGAACTCTTCGATGGCGAGGATGGCCATGAAAAACGTTCCACCGCTGCCCCCATACGTCTCCGGAACTTCCAGACCCATGAAACCTTGCTCGAAAAACTTATCCATCAACTCGTGATGGAAAACGCCCTCGCGGTCCATGGGCTCGACGTGCGGGCGGATTTCCTTTTGGGCGAATTCGCGCGCCGCCGCCTGGAACATCCGTTCTTCTTCGGTGAGTGCCGTCAGCGGCGCTATTGAGGAAAGGTTTGCAGCAGTCGTATCAGCCATCCAAGCCCCCAGGGTGATAAGGTACCGGCCTGCCCCGCATTACCCGGCCGCGCCGTGCCCTCTTGCAACACAGAAGGAAATGTTACACGGCGGCGGCAAAGGAGACAAGCGGTCCCTGAGTTAACAATATCTTTACAACCTTTTTATGCGCGATTGCGCAACCGAACCAACTCTAGGAAAGGCACCGTGCATCGAAGGAGTGTGAGCAAGAAGCCGTCCGCTGTCGGGCGACGCACGGAGCGAATAAGGCGCAGCCTACCCAACTGCACACGCGCCGATTTGTGAAAGCAGCCGGGCCGCGCGGGACTGGAGTCCGGTCTGTCGTCCAGATTAGGAAACCTGACTTGGCAAGAGAATGGGTGTGTGCCACTATTTAAGGCGGCGCGCCAGGGAATCAGTGTGGCTCAAAGCGGGAGCGTGCAGCTTTCCTGAACTGGCAAAGCGGCGCCGGCGCAGAATTAAACCATATTTCATGACACTTGGGAGGTAGATTCGAATATGACTGCTAAGAAAGTTGTGCAAGGTTTGATCGTGACGGCGGCTCTGTGCCTAAGTACGACTTCGATGCGTGCTCAAGGCTATAGGATCTTCATCATGGGAGCGGATTCACCGCTCACCGACAACAGGTCTTTCACTGAAGGTCATCTTCCCTTCACCTCGGGCTATGCGGGCGGCGGCAAGGCGATCGCGGGAATCGAAGTACCGTTTTACAAGATCTTTGGAATAGAAGGTTCGTACGGCTACGGCCAAAACAACCTTGAGATAACCAACCAAAATACAAATCCCTGGACAGTAAGAGGATACGGCGTGAGGAATAGCAGGTTCAGTGGGGACATTGTCGGGCACGTTCCAGGCGTCTGGAGGGGCATCCGCGCTTACGGCGTGGTGGGTGTGGAATATGACCTCTTCTCTCCCACCAGTGCCGCTCAAAGCTTGGCTGCGTCACACGGGTTCGCCTTCGCGCCCAGCGCCAAATTGGCGTCCCAAGGCAAGTCGGGCTTTAACGTCGGTGGCGGGATCGATTACAAAGTGGTTTCGAAGGTCGACCTGCGGCTCGACGTGCGCGATCACATGTTCGGCTCCCCCACCTATGGTTTGCCCCAGGCGGCTACCTCGGCCTCCTCCGCCTTCTTTCCGGTCGGTGGGCCGGCGCATGAGATCGAATACTCTATAGGCCTTGTGTACAGGTTCGGCAAGTGAGGGCTTGCCAGGGGTATTTGCAACACTCAGTGCTGATCGAGAAGTCGAAGGTCAAGAGAAAATTGACTACCCCTCGGTAAGTCGGATCTGCATGCAGAGGTTCATGGCGGGGGTGACTTCGCGGAAAACGGCGAGCATCGACTCGACAAGGTCGAGCCCGGTCGAGGCGTGCACCTCGTCTTCGCTCATGGGGTAGTAGAGCTGGAATCCAGCCCAGTGGGTGGCGGGAGCGGCCCCCAGAAGGCGTCGGAGCTTCTGCATGGACGGGAAACTCTCGCGGGAGAAGTAGGCGGGCGCGGTTTCCCAACTGCCGCCGTGAAGCAGGAAGCCTTCCCGGCGCACCAGACGCTTGAGCTCGCGCTCCATGGGGCTGCGCGGCTGGAGTGAACGAAGCAGGCGGTGCCAGTCCCAGTCGGACTGCAACTGGCACTCGCGGTAGGCGCGCGGCGCTTTCATGTAGCCGCGCTCCACCTGCATGCCGCACTTGAAGAGTTTCTCCTCCGTATCCACGCTGATGAAAAACTTCGAGCAGCCGAAACTGACCCGCGAGGAAAGCGGCATGGCTTCGCGATTGGCCCGAGGCAGGTAGCCAATCCATTGCCAGTAAACGCCGCGTCCCCAGCGCTCGGTCACGAAGGGCTGGGCGTAGCGGGATTCGAGCGCGAGCTTCAGAATGCGCGTGATCCGCTCGTTGTCCTCGAGATTCCCCACATGGATGCCGCGGCGGAAATCGAGATACTCGGGCCGGAAAGCGAGGGCTGTCGCGGGGACCGGCAGCGTGGTGTGCGATTTCGAAGCCATGACCGGGAATGAAAGCAGAAACTACAAAGTAGAAAGCAGAAACTAAAAAACAAGCTTACCAGTTTCCAGTTTCTAATTTCTAGTTTCTGCTTTCTGGCTACTGCCTACTGCTTACTGCCTACTGGGTTACGCGGCGCGGGAAGCGCTGGCGGGCCGTCTCGAATGGAAGCCGCTGACCAGCACCTTGGAGATCTCGTCGCGCTGGATCTGGTTGGTGCCTTCGTAGATCTGCGTGATCTTGGCGTCGCGCATGTACTTCTCAACCGGGTAGTCGTGCATGTAGCCGTAGCCGCCAAAGACC
>JBEKUR010000436.1:0-2719 GCA_049514855.1 Terriglobia bacterium | reverse complement strand
TTGCCCCTCGCGGATGATGACGGGCTACCTGGTCAGGACCCTGGTGGATGACTTGCGACTGACATCGCTGAGCGTCATAGAGCCCTAACGCCCCGCTACAACTTCGCCCCCGCGCAGGTGGTGCCAACCCTCCTCAGGCCCGCCCCGGACTCCGGCCGGCAATTCCGGCTCCTTCCCTAGCAGGCTGCTGAAAAACTCGCTCCGAAGGAGTCCGGGCACCTCCCGGAGCAGGTCGTTCGGGTCATCGATGCTCTTGCGAGCGTCTCCGCATGGTTCCGATTGCCCCCGCCCACCCCGGTCCGGGGTGTGGTGAGGCGCCCCGGCGCCCCGGTCATGCGGTGGCCTCCAAGAGATTCCGCATCCGGATCAGGTTGTAGGCGGTCGTCCGGAGGAGGAAGACCCAGTTGACCAGGGCGGTGCCGCGATGGTGGAGCTTCCGGAGTTGCCCGATGGTCTTCAGCCACCCGAAGACCTCCTCGACGCGTTTCCGGTACCGCTGACTCACGGCATAGCCCGGGTGGCGGCTGGTCCGGCCGTCGATGGCGCTGCCACGATGCTCAGTGATGTTCTGCGCAACATGCGGGGTGATCGCCAACTCCCGGCAGCCGGTCACGAACTCCGCTGTGTCGTACCCCTTATCGCCGCCGAGGGTGGCGCGGTGATTCCCGGGGATCGCCGTGGCCAGTCCGAGAGCGGTGGCGGGTTCGGCCGCGCCGACCACCTGGGTGGCCTGGGCTTGGACCACGAAGCCGTGGCGGTTCTCCATCAGGACGTGGCCGCGGTAGCCGAGGAGCGCGGCCTGGCCGCGGCTCTTCCGGACGAGTTGGGCGTCCGGGTCCGTCGTCGACTGATGCGTGGCGTTGCTGCGCTTCTCCCCGCGGAAGTCCACGGTCGGATTCCCCGGGTCGTCGTCGGTCGGGAGAGGAGCGGTCGGCTCGGCCTTCGGCCGGAAGCTCTTGTGGCTGGCCCAGGCTTCGAGGAGGGTGCCATCCACGGTGAAGTGCTCGGCCGACACCAGGTTGGCCTGGCGGGCCTGGGCGAGGACCGCGGCGAAGAAGGCCTGGGCGATGTCGCCCTGGAACAGCCGATCCCGATTCTTGCTGAAGACCGTCGGATCCCAGATGGGATCGTCCATGCTGAGCCCGACGAACCACCGGAACAGGAGGTTGTAGTCCAACTGCTCCATGAGCTGGCGCTCGCTTCGGACACTGTAGAACGCTTGGAGCAGCAAGGCCCGGAGAAGCTGCTCCGGCGGGATCGAGGGGCGGCCGGTGTGGGAGTAGAGCAACGCGAAGCGGGGCGAGAGGTCCGTGAGGGCCTGGTCCACCATCGCCCGGATGGGGCGGAGGGGATGGGTCTGCGGGACCCGCTGCTCCGGCTGGATGTAGCTCCACATGTGGCCCTGCTGGGTATCGCCGCCGCGCACGGTGCGCCTCCTCGTGAGTGTGAGATCGCTGTTCTCTTCGAGGCGCATTATACGTGAACCCGCGTGCTCGGTGATGGAAGAAATGATGGTTTTCCCGAGTTTTTCAGCAACCTGCTAGAAGCCCAGCACTCTTTTGGGCCGGTAGGGTTCTTCGAGAGAGGCCATGTCCTCCTGGCCCAGCTTGACGCCAACGGCGGCGACCGCCTCCTCCAGGTGCTGGACCTTCGACATCCCGACGATGGGGCAGGTGAGCCCGGGCTTGTGCAGCATCCACGCCAGGGCCAGCGTCGCCCGCGGGATGCCCAGGCGGCCCGCCAGTGTGCCGACGCGGCCTGCGATCTCGAAGTCCACGTCCTGATAGTACATGCTGTGGGCGAAGCCGTCAGACTTTGACCGCGTTGTCTCGCCACCCTTTTCGCGGGTCCGATTGCCCATCACGAATCCCCGGGCCAGCGGGCTCCACGGGATGATCCCGATCCCCTGGTCCACGCAGAACGGGATCATCTCCCGCTCCTCTTCCCGATAGATCAGGTTATAGTGGTTCTGCATCGAGACGAAGCGCGTCCAGCCGTGCAGGTCCGCGGTGAAGAGGGCCTTGGCGAATTGCCAGGCGTACATGCTGGAGGCACCGATGTAGCGCGCCTTGCCCGCCCGGATCACGTCGTGCAGGGCCTGCATCGTTTCCTCGATGGGCGTGTGGGGATCCCAGCGGTGGGTCTGGTACAGGTCCACATGATCCAGGCCGAGCCGGCGGAGCGATGCGTCTATCCCGTCCAGGATGTGCTTCCGCGAGAGGCCCTGCTGGTTGGGCTTGTCCCCCATGGGTTGGTGGACCTTCGTGGCCACCACGAACTCGTCACGACTCCCGAACAGCTCCTTGAGGGCCCGGCCCGTGACTTGCTCGCTGACTCCACCCGAATACACGTCGGCCGTGTCGAAGAAATTGATGCCCAGCTCTACCGCGCGCCGGAAGATGGGACGGGCCTCCTCCTCGTCCAGGACCCAGTCGCGCCACTTCCGCGAGCCGAAAGTCATCGTGCCCAAGCAAATGCGGGATACCTTGAGTCCGGCCTTGCCGAGATTGACGTATTCCATCCCTGGTCTCCCCTGTCGTGGCAGCGGGGGCTGTCCGGAGAACGCAGGTGCGGCCTGCCGATGGCAGGCACGGGGACCCTGCCGGACCCCCAAACCGACGGTGTCCGTTTATCACAACCGCTCCCGCTCCGGCAAGTGCAGCATTCGTGAGGTTGGAAGCGCCATACATTCCCCGGTCTTGGCCTATTCCCATCGAGA
>JBEKUR010000435.1:0-2722 GCA_049514855.1 Terriglobia bacterium | reverse complement strand
GGATTCTCTTGCTGCTGGCTCATTTTGGGAAGGAAAGTAGAGCCGAAACTATACATCCCAGAATCAATCAGGAAAACCTGGCGCAAATGGTCGGCACAACTCGGTCGCGGGTCAGTCATTTCATGAACAAGTTCAAGAAGCTGGGCTTTGTCGATTACGAAAGCCTCACCGGGGGGTTGACGGTTAACAGCAGCCTCTTGAGCGTGGTCCTGCACGACTAGCCTCATCTACCCGAAATAGGTGTTAACGGCTCGATGAGCCTGCTGGGCTGAGCGGTGTAGTGCGGAAGAAAGCATTCGGTTTGGATGAAGTGCTTTCCAAAGGATAGCCTTCGCTCAGGCTCAGGAAGCGAGCCGCCGCATTGTCCACCTTGTTACGGAACGAAGCCCCCGTCCATGTCAAATCCTCGGCAAATCCCCACCGGCTCCAGACTGTAGTTCCCCCGCCATGAACTCGGGTGAGCATTTTTGACCTAATACGTGAGCCGTAGTGAACTGACACCCATGCACACAAACGGTATAACAAGTGTGCCTCGAGTATCCGGTGAGAGGCAGATGTGACATCAGTTGGAGGGAACACCTATGAACCAAAATAGAGTTATCAGCACAGCAGTTCTGTTTTTACTTCTCGGAACCACCATTCCTGCATTCGCACAAAAAGGCGAGGAGGAAAAGGGCGGAGGAAAAGCCCAGCCGGCGCAACACCAGGCGCAACCGCAAAAGGCAGAGAAAGCGCAGCCGCAGCAGCGCGCACAGAAAGCCCAACCGCAGCAGCGCGCAGAGAAAGCGCAGCCGCAGCAGCGCGCAGAGAAAGCCCAACCGCAGCAGCGCGCAGAGAAAGCGCAGCCGCAGCAGCGCGCAGAGAAAGCCCAACCGCAGCAGCGCGCAGAGAAAGCCCAACCGCAGCAGCGCGCAGAGAAAGCGCAGCCACAGCGTGCCCAACAGGGGCAACGCCAGCAGCGGCCACAGGCCGTTGCTAACAACCGTGGCGGCGGCCATTATGGCCGCATTCCTGACACCAGTTACCGTGCCCATTTCGGTCAGGGCCACTCGTTCCACGTGGGGCATCCCCAGATGATCGGCGGGTATAACCGCTTCCAGTACGGCGGCTATTGGTTCGGGTTCAATGAAGGATGGCCAGTAGGCTGGGACTACAACGACGACTTTTATGTCGAATACATTGATGGCGTCTATTATATGTTCAACGTGAGGCATCCCGGCTTCCGCCTTACCCTCAACATATTCTAACGATTTATCCAGCACACCTTCGGGGGAGGATTCAATCGGCACGGGCCGGTGGGTCGCCCCGAAGGGGGAAGCCGAATGAGTCATTTGGCTTGAGAGCTACCCAAGCGGCCAATAATGCTGGAGGCTGTCATCGTGGAATGGCAAGTTCAGTCAAGGCGCACTGGGCGAATGATCAGATCATTTCCAGGTTCGGACCCTCATTGAATTCCACGAGTCCCAGCATGTGTTTCTCCCGCCGCAAACGTGACTGAGCAATTTTGACCTAACGTGTGAGCGGCACTGAACTGACGCGGAATTACCTCCAGGGTTTATAAGAAGAGTGCCTCAAGGTGCCAGACAGGATCTGGTAAGAGGCGCATGTCAGATGAGTTGTAATGGAGGTTACACTTTAGAGAGGCACCGAAGTGGCAGGCGAAGGCAAGGTAACTAAGGAAGTGGAAGTTAAACCCGAGAAAAAAATCTTAAGACCAAAGGAGAGTGCAATATGGCGGCAAAAATAGCGGTGTTGGGCATTTACCCCAATTACGCGAGCGTGGAGAACGGGGTCGACGTGTTGAAGGAGTCCGGCTTTCGAAACACGGATATTTCCGTGCTATTTCCGGAAAAAGTAGTCTCCAAAGACTTCGCCCAAAAGAAACACACCAGGGCTCCAGAGGGTGCTGCGGCAGGCGCAGGAACCGGTGCGATCCTCGGCGGCACATTGGGATGGTTGGTGGGCATTGGCGCTCTGGCCATACCGGGTTTGGGTCCCTTTATCGCCGCCGGTCCTATCATGGCGGCCTTGGCGGGGGTCGGCGTGGGCGGTGCAGTAGGCGGGATAACGGGCGCGCTGATTGGCATGGGGATTCCCGAGCACGAGGCCAAGCGCTATGAAGTGCGGGTAAAAGAGGGCGGAATCCTCCTCTCGGTGCATTCGGACAATGCAGAATGGACGAAGCGTGCCAAGGATATTCTGGAGCGGACAGGAGCGCAGGATATCTCGGTAACCGGAGAGGGCGGCGCCGACTACGTCAGAGGCGAAAGGCCGGCCACTCACACGGCTACGAAGTAGCAGTCCGGGAGAGGCGCTTCCATCCCATGATTCCGTGAGTTCCAGATGCGTTGACTCTCATGAGTGAGATGAGACAAAGCAGGCAACGTGATGAAGCCAAGCACTAAGGATGCGCTAAAGGGTATGGTCAAGGAGAAGGCCGGACAACTGACGAATAATCTCGGTTTGGAAGCCGAGGGCACAGTTAAAAAGACGGCCGGGAAGGTCCAAAAGGAAATCGGCCAAGTGGAATAAGCCCTCGAGCAATGGTAATGCCGGCTCGTAGTGCGACAGCTCTGAATGGGAACATCGGACACACCGGTCAGTAGGTGTGATGGCAAAAAAGGAGCTTTAAATGAAAAGACTTACTTGGATTCTTCTGTCGCTGACGTTCTGTGCGACGGCTTTCGCCGGTGAGAGCCAACTGCAAAAGGCGACCAACGTT
>JBEKUR010000434.1:0-2724 GCA_049514855.1 Terriglobia bacterium | reverse complement strand
AAGGCGCTCGCCGAACGCCGGGACGATTTCGAAGCCACACTCGACATCGGCTATTCCCTTCTGCGTGACCTGCTTCACGTGCTCTTGCAAGGACCGGGAGCCGACCTGACCAACGTGGATGTGCTCCCGCGCCTTCAGGCTTGGGCGGCCGGCCTGGGGATCCAGGGAATTGAACTCTTAAAGTCCGGCCTCGACCAAGCCTACCGGCTGCAAATCCGCAACGTAAACCAGCAACTCGGCTTTGAGGCGTTGGGATTAGAAGTTTCGGCGAGATCCAAGGCCCAGGCGCGTTAAACGCCTCAACCAGACTCCTCGCTCGCGCCACAGCTTGAGATTCTCCATCCTGCTTTTGAAAGCAAAGCGTCCATGAACGTTTACAATCCATGGGTACTGGTGTCATTTGGAATGGGGATCCACTCGAGCCGCCGGTCATTCCCGTCCCGCTCTGCGGGAGGAATCCAGTCCGACGACAGCACATTTCCAAAGGTTTGCGGAGTAGATTCGCGGGAATGACTGAGATCGGTTCCCAATCCATGAACTCCACCATGAACTCCACCATTGCGAGTCCGAAGACTTCGTGGTAGCATATAAGTCATTCGCGGCTTTGTCCCTCGAAGGGCTCTTTTTGCCGACCGGGAAGAAACCCAAGTGCCAAAGCCAGCGTCTAGTTAATAGAGCACCTGAGCGCGAATTCCACAGGGAGAAGCTCTGAACTTGAGGCCTCGGGAGACCAGGCCGAAGGAGTGAAGTACTATGAACCGACGACTCATCCGCCCAACGCTGTCCGAGGTCCAGGACCAAATGGGCGCACGCCTGCCACGCAAGAAGCCTGCTCCTCCTGAACAAACCAACGCCGAGAACTTCTACTACTTGAAACAAATGCAGGCGCGAACACCCATGGTGGTAGTCCTCAGCGGGGACGAAGTCATCCACGGCGTCATCGAGTGGTACGACAAGAATTGCATCAAGGTCCACAGGGCGAACGAACCCAACCTCCTTATCATGAAGTCCACCATCCGCTATATCTATAAGGAGAACGAAAATAAGCACGGGAGCAGTGGGAATGGCAATCGTCTTCCCGAAAACGGGCAAGACGACCTTGGACAAAGTTAGTTGGGGAATTCCAGCACGTCCAGTGAACCCCGCGCGGGATGCGGTTCATAACCAGCCGACGAATCTCTGACTTGGGCGCGGGCCAAAGAACTCTCTGACGTAAAGCTTGGAAGTTATCGTTCACGCTTGAGCGTTGCGACTGCCCTTGACAGTGTAACTTTCCGCGCCTAGGATAATGTCGCGCTTCTAATCCCACTCGCGAGCGGAACAGTGATTGCTAAATCAACGTCCTACTATCAGCCAGTCATGAGCTCAACGACGACGATTGTTGTCCCCACTTGTCCCCTAACTGGCGCTTCGCGGACCCTGGTTCCCTTCAGGTTTCTGGCCGGCCTTTTCGTCGCCCTGGTCCTGTTGGGCTTGCCTTACCGGACCACAATCAAGGCACAGGGGCAGCACAAGACCAAGGTCCCAGGTCTCGATAAGATCACTTCCGGCGGACCGACACATCAGCAGTTTAGCGGCATCGTGAGATCCATCGATTTGGAGAGCGAGATTTTGAATGTGGACACCGTCAAGGGAAATGTCACAGAAATCTTCCCCATCAAGAAGAAAGTCCATGTCGTTACCGCCGACGGGGGCAAGCTCAAGCTGACGAAACTGAAACCTGGCGCCAATGTTCTCATTTACTACGAGCAGAAGGGCGATCACAAGACAGTTACGGAAATTATAGTCCTGGCGAGCGGCGCGCAGAAGAAGAAAACTCCCCCCTCTTAGCATCCAGGGGGTCGGAGCAGGTCCTGAAGGCATCCCATGAAAATCGGCATAACCTGTTACCCCACCTATGGCGGGAGTGGTGTAGTGGCCACTGAGCTGGGTCTGGAATTAGCTGCGCGCGGACACGACATTCATTTCATTAGCTACGCCGTCCCCGTTCGCATGACCGAACCCTCCGAGCGCATCCACTTCCACGAAGTGGAAATGCTCAACTACCCGTTGTTCAATCATCCCCCCTACACGCTGGCCTTGGCCACGCAGATGGCGAACGTGGCAGTGAACGAATCGCTCGATCTGCTGCACGTCCATTATGCTATCCCTCACTCGGTGAGCGCCTATTTGGCCAGGGCGATGCTCCATCCCCACCGCCTTCCCTTTGTCACCACACTGCATGGAACGGACATTACGCTGGTCGGCGTGGATCGCTCGTACCTGCCCATCACACGGTTCTCCATCGAACAGAGCGACGGGGTAACCGCCATCTCCCAGTACCTTCGCACGGTGACGTTGCGCGAACTCAATATCCAACGCTCGGTGGAAGTGATTCCAAACTTCGTCAACTGCGACGTATTCCAGCCCGCCGACGCCCATTGCCGACGCGGCGAATTTGCCCCCCAGGGTGAGCCTATCCTCGTCCATCTGTCCAACTTCCGACCGGTCAAACGGATTCCGGACGTGGTCGATATCTTCGCCACCGTCCGGGCGGAGATCCCGGCCAAGCTCCTCATGATTGGCGACGGCCCGGAGCGTACCATTGCCGAATGGCTGGTTCGTGAAAAAGGCCTGATGAAGGACGTGTACTTTTTGGGCAAACAAAATCAGGTGCAGGAACTCCTGAACTGCGCCGACGTGCTCCTTTTGCCCAGCGAAATCGAGTCCTTTGGCCTTGCGGCG
>JBEKUR010000433.1:0-2749 GCA_049514855.1 Terriglobia bacterium | reverse complement strand
CGAGCTATTCCACCCGCTGCACCTGTGATGTGCCCTTGCTACGCCGCCTCCAGTCACCTAACCAAAGACGGCGGTACGCTCCCGATAGTTCATTGGAGTAACCAACGTCGATTCCCGCTCCAACAGGTTAGCCCGACTTTCGCAGTTGGGAGCGATTTTCATCTGACTTTTGGCTTTCCTGCCGGATAAGTTCTTGGCGATGAATGCGCACTTGTTTCAGGTCGTTGTAGTGTAGACCTACCCCCTTCCCAATCCCCTAGCGTTTTCGGCACAATGGCTTCGAGCCATGTATCTGCGAGTGAACAAGCGAGTGAAGGACGGCAAAGAACACCGCTACTGGAGTGTGGAGGAGAGCCGCCGGCTGCGGTCGGGGCGGGTGGTGCAGCGGCGGGTTCTGTACTTGGGGGAGATCAACGACGGCCAGCAAGCAGCGTGGCGGAAGACGCTGGAAGTTTTTGACGAGGCCGAACAGCGGGCGAGGACGCTGAGCTTGTTTCCGGAGGATCGCAAGGTTCCGGCTGACGCGCGGGACGGGATTCAAGTGAAGCTGGAGGAGATGGAGCTGCGCCGGCCGCGGGGGTTTGGCAATTATTGGCTGGGATGTGAGTTGTGGGAGCAGTTGGGGCTGAGCGAGTTCTGGGCGGAGCGGCTGGGGGAGGGTCGAGAGGAAGTTCCTTGGGCGAAGGTGCTGGAGTTGTTGGTGGTAAGCCGGCTGGTAGCGCCGGGCAGCGAGTTTCGTTTGCACCGGCAAGGATTCGATCAGAGTGCGATGGGGGATTTGTTGGGGAGGGGTTTTGCGCTGGCCGAGAAGGACCGGTTGTATCGGTGTCTGGACCGCATTTTGGAACACAAGGCGGCGCTGTTCGATCATCTGCAGCAACGCTGGCAAGACCTGTTCCAGGCGCGATTCGATGTGTTGCTGTACGACCTGACGAGCACCTACATAGAAGGCGAGGGAGAAGAGATTGCCAAGGCGAAGCACGGCTACAGCCGAGATCACCGGTTTGACTGCCGGCAAGTGGTGATAGCGCTGGTGGTGACGCCGGAGGGGTTTCCCTTGGCCTACGAAGTCATGGAAGGGAACACCTCAGACCGCACCACGTTGCGGGGATTTCTGGCCAAGATCGAAGCGCAGTACGGGCGGGCGCAGCGGGTGTGGGTGATGGACCGTGGGATTCCCACCGAAGAAGTGCTGGAGGAGATGCGCGACCCGGAACGGCAGGTGTACTACCTGGTGGGCACGCCGCGCGGCAAGATTCAGCAGTATGAGAAGAAATGGCTGGAGTTGCCGTGGCGGAAGGTGCGCGAGTCGGTGGAGGTGAAGCTATGGGCGGAAGAGGGGGAGTTATATGTACTGGCCAAGAGTGAAGGGCGGCGGGCCAAGGAGCAGGCGATTCGGCGGCGCAAGCTGGTGGGGCTGTTGAAGACCCTGCGCAAGCTGCGCCACAGTTGCCCGGCTCGCGACCAACTCCTGCTGCGGGTGGGAGCGGCCAAGAAAAAGGCGGGACGGGCGTTCGGCTTGGTGCGCCTTCGCCTGCCCACGGAAGGCCAAGCCGTCACCCGCCAGACGTTCACTTTCCACCTGGACCGGGAGAAGTTGCGAAAGGCCGAGTTGCGGGACGGACATTATCTGCTGCGCTCGAACCTGGTGGGAGAAGACCCTGCGGTGCTGTGGGAACGTTATATCCAACTGACACAAATCGAAGCCGTCTTCAAAACCTTGAAGAGCGAATTGGGGCTGCGTCCGATCTATCACCAAGTGGAGAAGCGCGTGGAAGCTCACATCTTCGTGGCCTTCCTGGCCTACGCCCTCTCCGTCACCCTCAGGCAGCGGCTGATGGCCCTGGCGCCAGGCCTCACGCCCCGCGCGGTGCTGGAAAAACTGGCCCCCATTCAGATGCTCGATGTGTGCTTCCCCACCGCCGATGGCCGCTGGCTGATCATGCCTCGCTATACGCAGCCCGAACCCGAGCAAATGCTCTTGCTCCACCAGCTCCACTTGCTCCTGCCGCCACAACCACCGCCGCGCATCAAGGCGTCGGAACAGGACTCGGCGGCCACACTGGAGTTGAAAATGTAGTGTAGACCTTCGAGACCGCTTTGCTGAAAACACAACACTTACTGCCTCAATGACCCCTCAACTGCGAAAGTTCGGCTAGTTAAGAATGCCATGGCCCCGGCCGACGGTCCGCGACCACGTCAATTGCGTATCGTAACGGGCTCGCGCCGGGCACTCGGCACCGATGCGGCACGGCGCCCACAGGGGCAGGATGAAAACCCAAAGGGAGCCACTGAGGGCATTTCCCGGCATCCTGTAGATGCCACGAGTCCAGATAAACACACATGGTCAAGCGCATTCGCCAGAGCCTGTTTAGTACCGACTAATGTATTAACCAACTAACTCAAATACGAAGCTATCGGCTCTCAGTTACGACATAGAGGTGTTCTTGCTGATCGCTGAAGGCCCAAGGTTTCACTTCTGACTTCTGTACCAGCCGTCAGCTATCAGCTCTCAGCCCTCAGTTACGACATAGGGGCATTCTTGCTGATCGCTGAAGGCCCAGGGTTTCACTTCTGACTTCAGATTCCAGATTCCAGATTTCAGACTCCTTTTCCACATTCCTGACTTCTGCTTCGCGATTGACCCGCCGTGGTGGGCCGATTGACAGCGCAGGAAATTCGAATACCACTTTTTCAATCGCCAATCGCCAATCGCCAATCGCCAATCAGCAATCGGCAATGAAAACCT
>JBEKUR010000432.1:0-2750 GCA_049514855.1 Terriglobia bacterium | reverse complement strand
GGGAGATTCCTTCAAGCTGATTCAGCGCTGCGCCGCGGACGTGATGATCTGTGGAGGCGCGGAAGCTGCTATCACGCCCATGGGGGTGGGCGGGTTTGCGGCCATGCGGGCGCTCTCGACCCGCAACCACGAGCCTGCAAAAGCCAGCCGGCCCTTCGACCTCGACCGGGACGGATTCGTCATCGGAGAAGGTGCGGGCATACTGATACTGGAAGAGTTGGGCTCTGCCTTGAAGCGGGGCGCGCCGATTTTGGCGGAAGTAGTGGGGTATGGCATGTCCGGCGACGCTTTCCACATTACACAGCCGGCGGAAGATGCCAAGGGCGCCGTGCGTGTCATGCAGAGCACACTGGCAGATGCCAACCTTCGACCGGAAGAGGTGCAATACATCAACGCGCACGGCACATCCACACTTTACAACGACCGGCTGGAAACCCTGGCCATCAAAAAAGTGTTCGGTGCGCACGCCGCCAAACTGGCTGTCAGCTCCACCAAATCGATGACCGGTCACCTGTTGGGTGGCGCGGGAGGACTGGAAGCAGGCATCACGGTGCTTGCGCTTCGCGATCAAATCCTGCCTCCTACCATTAATCTCGAGAAGCCCGATCCGGAGTGTGACTTGGATTACGTCCCAAACCAATCTCGCAGAGCGCCCCTCGAGTACGCCCTGTCGAACTCCTTTGGATTTGGCGGGACGAACGCTGCCTTGCTCTTCAAACGCTACCAGGGTTAGACTGTGCCTCAAACTCTCGCAGGAGTTAATCAGCGCCCGTGAAAATCGTCGTTTGCCTCAAGCAGGTTCCTGCACGTGATTCCATCCTCCGCCTGAACCAAGCGGCAACCTGGATTCAGGAAACCGATCTCAGCTTTGAAATCAACGAGCCGGATATCTATGCACTCGAGGAAGGGCTGCGCCTGAAGGAGAAGCAGGGTGGAGAAGTGGTGCTTTGTTGCCTGGGTCCCGCACGCGCGCAAAAGGCCATCAAAGAAGCGCTCGCCAAGGGAGCTGACAGGGCCCTCCATCTGGATGACGCTGCCTTTGAAGGCCTCGATGCCTATGGCGTCGGACTCGCCCTGTCACGGGCCATTCAGGTGGAAAATCCGGATCTCGTTTTAACCGGCCTACAGTCGGACGATTTCGGCTTCGCTCAAACCGGAGTCATACTCGCGGAATTGCTGGGTCTGCCCCACTCCACCATCCTTATGGAAATCCAGGTGAACGGTGCGACGCTCAAGGTGAAGCGGGAGCTTGAAGGCGGCTGGTTTCAGTGGATTGAAATGCCTCTCCCTGCGCTATTGACAATCCAGTCAGGCATTAATAAGCCGCGTTACGCCACGCTCAAAGGAATCATGGCGGCAAAGACGAAGCCCATCCGGAAGTTGGCTCCAGCCGACTTGGGTTTGAGCCCGGGGGAGCTTGTCCCACGACAGCGGGTTTTGAAGGTGTACGTGCCGGCCAAGGCGACCCAAACAGAGTTCTTGCAAGGTAGCCCCAAGGAAATTGCCGCACGCTTGGTCGATAAACTAAGGAATGAGTCTCGGGTGATTTAACGTAGCGGCGATCCCGCTCCGAGCGGGATCGCCAAGTGGCGGCGTAAAGCCGCCTCTACAGGAGGCCTGCAATGTTTGTCCACATATGGAGAATGCGCGCACGAAAAAAGCAAACCAAAGATTACGAGAGCTTCGGACGGCAAGTGACGCTGGCAGCCTTCAAGAAAATCGATGGCTGCCAGCAGGCTTACTTTATCAAGGTCTTCGAGGCCCGCAAGCCTGAATACCTCTGGGTGGTCTTCTGGCGAGACCAAAAAGCCCTCGAAGCGGCTCGGACCAATCCTGTCTGGCGTGAACAGAAAAGGAAATTTGAGGCGGGCAAATTCTATAAGACGATTCCACTCGAGCTGGTGTGCGAGTGCTTAGGCTCATTCAGCGGCTCACCCGCCCGAAAGCCCAAGAAGAATGCCGGGCCGTTGAAGACGAAAAAGCAGCAAGAACAACCCACAGAGCCTGAGACTCCTGCCGCGGGCTTTGCGGATTCGACCTCTGAAGGCGAGTAAGAAACCAGCAGCGCGGGGGCCTGCCCCGGTCCCGCCAGGCGGGATGGGTCCCGCTCCCGCAGAGCGGGACCAAGACCCCGACAGATCGGGGCAAGTTGGCCGTGCTACGACCACCCCGCCTCGAAAGATCGACCCTCCAATAATAATGGTGGGGCGATGTTTTGCGGTAAGCACCTAAGGGAAGGCGTCGAAGACCAGTCACACAGAGAGGGAGGGACTTCCGTGGTCGCCAGTCTTTGACCTGAGAGGCATGGGAAACGGACATGGCTGAATCGGTTCTGGTTTTCGCGGAGCAGCAAGCGGGCAAGGCAAGCCGACCCACGTGGGAGGCCATGGCGGCCGGGCAGCAACTCGCTCAGCAGTTCGGGGGTTCGGTTTCTGCTGTCCTTTTAGGCCACAATGTTGCGCCCCTCGCTTCAGAACTTGCCGCCCTCGAGCTCGAGGAAGTACTGTGCGTCGATTCCCCCTTACTCGCCGACTACACTGCGGACGGCTACGCGCACGCGCTCCGGGAGGTTGTCCAGCAACAGAAGCCTCGTTTCGTGGTTTTCAGCCACACCTACCTGGTCCGCGATTTCGCTCCAAAGCTGGCGACATCGCTGCATCAGGCGTTGGTGAGTGACTGCCTGGGCTACCGTTGTGAAGGCGAGAGGCTGATCTTCGTGCGGCAGGTTTTCCAGGGGAAATTTGCTGCCG
>JBEKUR010000431.1:0-2757 GCA_049514855.1 Terriglobia bacterium | reverse complement strand
GCACCACCAGGCTTCGCTCGGCGGATCGCTCCGCTCCACGCTGGCTCGGCTACTTGTTGAATGGGCAATTACAAGGTAAGCTCCTTTCAGCTTACAAGATCAGCCAGGCTTTCCCTGGCACACCATATATAAAAGGAATCCAAAGAGAAAAGTATTTTAGCGAAGTTTTCATATTTTCTGTTTCCTTGCGCCACTTGCACGGCGCGTTAAAGCCAAATTAGGATACTACCAACCGTCTAATTCGTTTCCGTTTTGAAAGCGAGGCCAGTCAATGCGTGCAGGGCCGAGATCACCGGCACGCTCACTCCCAGCAAACACAACAGAGCAGGTATTCCTACAGAGCCTTGTGGGTCCCGTCGCAATACGGCGCATTTTTGGTGTGTTTGCACTGGCAGAGCCAGACTTCCTTTGCCTCCGTGGCCTGCCAAACAAGCGGCCGGAACTCGGTGGTCCTGTGGGCTCCGTCACAAAACGGCTGACCCTTTGACAGGCCACATCGGCACCAGGCATATGTTTTGCCGGCTTCAAGTTGTACGGAAACGGGATGCTTTTCGGCAATATTTGGTTCGGACATCGTGATATCTCCTCTGATTCAGGAAACAGGTTCTGTGGCTTTCTTGTGTAATCTGCTCAGCAAATGACCCATGCTCATCTTGCCAAGATTTCCATTTTGGCTTCCCGACCGAGGGGCAGTATACAAGTGATTGCATCCGCCTGCAATTGCTTCAACCCAGCTTCAACCCAGGTTTCAGTGCTCGGTGCCTCCAGCGACCGCCGAAGAAGCCAGTTCTGCCCCTACCGAGAATCCCAAAGCCCGAGCTGCCGTTTTTCCGACCGATTCCTCCAACACCTCTCCGTCCTGTGCCTTCCTCGTCACCGAAATCTTCTCCGGTCTGCGGCGCTCTTACCCGATGACAATGGTAAGAGTAGGTGCAAGAACGTCAACAGATGCAGACCCGACCTCCATTCCCACCTACCACCTACGACATACCTCCTACCGTCTACAAACTAGCTCCTTTCTTTTCAACAACATTCCCGCTATCAACGTGTAACCGCCTTTGTTTTGTGTGGTATTCCGGCTTTGCTCTCGATGTTTAAAACGCGACCCTTTGTTTTCACAGACATTCCCGTGTTGTTCGTTCAATTTTAAGTCTTCCACAGCTCGCACACTCTGCGAGTTATCGGACGCAATGTTGCTGTCGAAGGTGTCCTCCATGTTGCCCACCGTCGGGCCATCGCCCCGATCAGGTGGAGCGACCGGGGGGTTGGTCAATTCCTTCCGCAGCCTCAGCAGTATCCTCACTTTGCGGTCTATGGAGCGGTCCAGGGCGGCTTCTTGGCGCAGCATCATCCTCCACGTCTCTCCCTCCGGAGCAAGGCAGGCGTCCCGTTCTATCGCCGCTCTCTCCTCATTCGCCTTTTCCGCATATGCGAACTCTTCCCGGACGCTGGCGATTTCCTCCTCCAGCAGACGCAGCAGTTCCTGGCGCCCTGCCTCGCCCGGCGGCTCGTAGTCGATGCCCATTTCGCGTCGATATTGCTTCTCTTCCTCGTCGGCTTGTTGCGCCTCGAGGCACATGGGGTCACCGAAACGGTGCAGCAGGCTGAAAATCAGCGCCTGCCGCCACCCCGTCTTACCGCTGTAAAGAGATTCCAGTACGGCGTACTGGCGGACCCGGAAGGTGCGCTGCTTCACCTCCTCCCGTATGAGTTCAAGAAAAGAAAGCGTCCTTCTCAGCGTCACGCCTCGGTCTGTAGAATCCGATAAGTGGACATCAAGCATCTCGTGCTGGGAGGCGTCGAAGGTGACGTGGGCCATCTCTTGCCGGCGGCGGTGTTGCCAGTCGTCGATGGCCTGCAAGGCGCGCCGCCTCAGGCCTGCTTGCGCCCGCTCCAGCCTTTCCCGGCGGCAGTAGAGCCAGGCAAGGTCCTCGACCTGCTTCTCCCAGAGCGCATCGCCGGGACCGAAGGCGCTCATGAGTTCCTCGGTGAGGGTTTGGAATTGTTCCGGGTCTTCGCCCAGCGCCAGCATGGCTAGGCAGCGATTTTCGTCCCTCACGCGTCCGCCGTGCTTGAGGGCATTGAGCTTGGAGTTCTGCTTGGCGGCGGCGCTGCGCGGTCCGGTGGAATGCTGGGCGTTGCTGCGCGCGGCGGCGAGCAACGCGGGCGTAAGTTGGGGTGATTTGCGTAAGGACATGGTTCCTCCTGGTGCGGGATTTTAGCTTAGCGGGGAAAGGACTTCCCCGCGGCTTGGGCTTTTCACATGAGTAGGCTACCACAGGAGGGAGGCGCTGTCAAGAGACATCGTGTCCATCCGTCAGTTGACGGACCTAGCCCAGGACTTCTTCAATTGACTCATTGATTCATTGGATCATTGAATCATTGAATCATTGAAGAGCACTTGCCTGGCTTTTTTTCAATGAATCGATGATTCAATGGATCAATGGTTCAATTTCAATTGACTCATTGATTCATCGGATCATCGAATCATTGAAGAGCACTTGCCGGGTCTTTTTTGCACACGTCTGCCGTGCTGTCATTCTGAGTCCTTCGCTGTCATTCTGAGCGAAGCGAAGAATCTCGCTCTGGGCTTTTCCGCCGACAAACAGCAGGGCCAGATGCTTCCCCCGCAGGGCGGGGTCAGCATGACAGTGAGCGGGCGGTCTCGCCAACGTCTTAGCGTCGGCCATTTGCTTTCAACGGTTCGATTGGGCCGGTCTCGCGGTGATCCTGCCGGTACTCGTCGGGCCAGAACGA
>JBEKUR010000430.1:0-2762 GCA_049514855.1 Terriglobia bacterium | reverse complement strand
ACCTCGCCGTCGTCATCGAGGAAGATAGCAATCTTCCCGTGGCCTTCCAGCCGCGTCACAGGATCTATCAGGATCTTTCGCATCTCTCCCTCCACTCTAGGCACTTGGCTGCTTGCGATGCAGTATCGAATTGGGCACGCTGAACCGGTAGAAGGTTCCGACCGGGTCGGCGATCTGATCCAGGATCGAGTCAATTTCAGCCGCATCCTGGGAGTCAATCACGCTGCTGATGGCGCTGACCATTTTCACCCCCTGGTCGATGACGTTGGGCGCCGCTCCGTAACATCCCCGGCAGGGCATGTTCGCCTTTACGCACAGGGCACCACAGCCGCTGCGCGTGGCCGGTCCCATGCAAATGACCCCTTGATCGAGCAGGCACTCTTCCGGTTTCGTTTCAATCTCCCAGACCCGGTAGAAGCGTTTGAGATGTTTTTCTTTCCGGGGACGGCCGCATTCCTCGCAGCAGGTCTTGTCACCCGCCCCGATTACAGACCCCGCGGGTGGCAGTACCGCTCCCTGCATGATCGCGGACATCACCGTGAGGATCTGGGGAGGCTGGGGCGGACAGCCCGGAATGAAGTAGTCCACCGGAACCACCTGGGCCAGAGTCCGCACCGATTCGTAAAACTTCGGAATATCCAACTCCCCCTCGGGCGCCGCAAACAGCGGTAAAGGCCGGGTCCCTTCCGGGTTCAGCGTGGAGGGAGTTTGTTGATACGACGACTCGAGAATCGCCTCGCGCGTCGTCAGGTTCGCCAAGCCGGGAATGCATCCGTCCATGGCGCAGGAGCCGAACGATACCAGGACCTTCGCTTTGCGGCGCAGCAAGTGCGCCATCGATTCGTTTTCGCTGTTGCGGATGGCGCCGTTGAACAGGCAGAGGTCGATGGCGCCGTCCGCCATGGCTTCGACATCCTTATACTTGAAGTCCATGGCGCAAGGCCAGAATACGATGTCGAAAAACCCCGCCACATCCAAGATCTTCTCTGCCACGTCCAGCACGGCGACCTCACAGCCGCCGCAACTCGCCGCCCAATACAAAGCCAGCTTCGGTTTGCTCATGCGGCCACCTCCTGGGTTTCCAGTTCCCCTCCTAGAGATTGCGGGTGCACGTAGGTCTCCAAGCGCAACGGCCCCAATGCCCGCACTTCCTCGGTGAACTCGTTAGACACCTTGGCAAACTTCTCGCCCTCCGCAGCCGAGACCCATTCCAGCCGCAGGCGACGTTCGTCGATGCCGAACTCGCGCAGGATCCGCTTCAGCAAGAGGACCCGCCGAAGCGCCTTGAAGTTGCCTTCCTGGTAGTGGCAATCCCCCGGATGACAGCCTAACACCAGGATTCCATCGGCGCCTAACTGAAAGGCGCGCAGGATGAAGGAGGGATCCACCCTCCCCGAGCACATGAGGCGGATGATGCGCAAGTTGGGCGCCGATTTCATCCGGCTGGTTCCCGCCAGGTCGGCCCCCGTGTACGAGCACCAGTTGCACAAGAATCCGACGATTCGGGGCTCAAAGTTCTTGCTGTTGGTCTTCAATTTCGCTGCCTCCCTTCGTCTACACGCTCCGGACGTCTCTAGCAGGATGCCGAAAAACCTTTGCGACCGTTGTCATTCCGAGCCCTTCGCTGTCATCCTGAGCGCAGCGAAGGATCTTGCTCTGCCCGCTCAGGGTAAACTCCGCGAGGAATCTCGCTCTGGTCTTCCTTCGACGAAGCAGGGCGAGATTCCTTGCTTCGCTCGGAATGACAGATGGAACGTGTGGCGATGTAAAATCGCCGCTACCCTTCGTCTACACGCTGAGGACGCCCTCCAGTTCCGCATAGACCTGCTTGTCGGTGAAGCCGCTGCCGGTGATGGCGCCCGCCGGGCAGGCGGCCACGCAGGTGCCGCAGCCTTTGCACAGTGGCATGTTGACCCGCGAAACGTTCTTTTCCTCGATATAATCAATCGCTTTGTAGGGGCACAGCGCATTGCAGATGCGGCAGCCGCTACAATACAGCTCGTCGATCTCGGCCCGCACCGGGTCGATTTCGACCGCCCCTTTGGCGATGGTGGCCAGCATGCGGGCTGCCGCCGCGCTGGCCTGGGCCACCGAGTCGGGAATGTCCTTTGGTCCCTGTGCACACCCGGCCACGAAGAGGCCGTCCGTGGTGGTGGCCACCGGATCCAGCTTTGGATGACGCTCCAGGAAGAAACCATCCGGGCTGCGACTGAGGCCGAAAAGACGACCGACCTGCTCGGCGTCCCGACGCGGCTCTATGGCGTTGCAGAGCACCACCATATCGACCGGGATCTCGCGGAACCGGCCGATCAGTGTGTCCTCGCACCGGATCAGCAGTGTACCTTCGTCACGCTTCGACCAGCCCGCCTGGACCACCTCAGCAACCTTCCCACGAATGACGTTGGCGCCTTCGTGCAGGACGCGTGAGTAGAATTCCTCGTACCCCTTCCCGAAGGCCCGTATATCAATGTAAAAGTTGTAAACCTCTCCCTGAGTGCGCTCCTTAATCAGATGGGAGAACTTCAGCGCGAACATGCAACAGACCCGCGAGCAATAACGATGGTGGTTCTCATCCCGGGAACCAATGCAGTGCAGGATCCCCACGGCGCGCGGGGCTTGTCCGTTCTTGAGAAGAATTCGCCCTCCCGTAGGCCCTGTGGCGTTCAGCATTCGTTCCACATCCAGGCCCGTGTAAATGTTGTCGAGTCTCCCGTAACCGTACTGAGCCATGGGGGTTGGGTCGAATGCATCGAAGCCCGTCG
>JBEKUR010000429.1:0-2786 GCA_049514855.1 Terriglobia bacterium | reverse complement strand
CCACGCGAAGCGGATGGTGGGGAATCTCGGGAGTGCCGAGCCTGTGGCACCTGGGCGAAGGCCAGCGTCGTTGGCGAAGGAACTGGGCAGAAGCAGCCAATGAACTTCCCGGAGTCTAGGAGGACGACATGCCGACAGAGAGCGGACAGCGAAAGCAGGGAACCAGTCGCGGGTCGCCGAGGCGGAGACGCACAGCGAAGGCATGGCGTATAAGCCGCAAAGCGGCGAAATCGCGATGTGCCCGCGAGTGGGGCGGATGAGGCCGAATAAGCTGGGATGGTTCGGGACAGCATAACCCGGACCGGAGCGAGGGCCTCTGGGGTAGAGCGGCGTAGGCCGTTCGCGTGGAGGTGCTCAAGGGCGCGGCGTGCTCCGGCACAGAACGGAGAGTCACACGCTGGCAGCGGTGAGCACGAAGGGCGGAGGCAAACTGGTGGGCGCGATAGCTAGGCGTCACCCAGGAAGGTCCCGTCTGAGAAACCAGCCTTGAAGCCGTACCGGGGAAAACCCGCCGTACGGAATTTTAGGGGGGGCGATGGAAACGTCGGCATCATTCGAAGCCCGCTACGCGCCATCGCTCTACCCGACAACCGCGTGCTGCTCTCAGCGATCCGGGGTTTTAGCGAGGTGGCCAGGCTGCAACTGTGATGGTCGCGGCCTGGCATGCTTTTTCATGGGACAGTTTGTAGTACTAGGTTAAGTCGATTACGAGCTGTTCAGCTTGGAAAACGGGCATGGCACCATGGACAGTCCCCCCCCGAGCCTAATCAGGATTCGTTGCAGCCTCCTGCGCACTTGCGGCAAGGTCCCACCAGAAGTTTTTTTAAATCGCGCTTGCTCACAACGCAGCCCAACCAGTGACGTCCCTCGAAGTTGTGTCCCTCAAAGTGATCGAGCCCGAGTTCATCTTTCAACTCACGGTAATCCATCTCGATCCGCCAACGCGCATCCGCCATCCTCACCAAACGACGTAGACCGGGGCGGCCTGGTCCCAACTGCGCCAGCCAGTACTTCGTCGGTTCCGCTTCTCCTTCCGGCCATTCGATCAGCAGCCCTTCGACGACCCTGCTCCTGTGCCCGCCAGCCGTGCGCCGCCCAGACTTTCAGCTTGGCGCAACGCGACCATTGTGGACTGCGCGTTCCCGCACGCCAAGACACTTTCTTCCACGCCGAGGCGGGCAATTGCCGGGCCACGGTCTTAAGGTCTTGCGGAGCGGGCGTCGCTTCCAGGGGCGGGTAGCGCCGCGGCCAACCGGTAGGAGCGGACGGCGGCACCGATACGGTGCTGCGGTCCTGAGTCCAGACCACCGTGGGGGGGGGGCGGTGCCGGCATGTGACCATGCACACGAGAGCGTGGGCATGGTGGGTGGACGCAGGGTGGTCGAGTCGAGATGCCATATGTCGTGAGAGCCTCGTGCGGGTGGGCGGTGGAGAACACAGGCATATTTCCGCCGCGCTTAGCCGCTCTAGAATAATCATGGGGCCGCCGCACTGGGGACAGTGCCACTGCAACTTGCCGCCGCTGAGATGGTTCGGGCACCGTTAGGGATTCGGCCTGAAAAGTCGCCTTCCCGTCAAGTGGACACCACTTGGCCGGTTAAACGGCCAAACGGTGCTTTTGGCTCATCAGCCGTGAGACTCCGGGTCACAAGGGCGGTAAGCTACTGTGCGACCGGGTGACCAAGAACTCAACCTGCGGAACCGCAGAGCGCAGGAGTAATCTCGGAGCTCTTGACAACCGATCCCGGCGCCAGTTAACGACCGCACCAGCTCAAACCGGTCGGAAGATTCCCAGCCTTTTGGGCGCTCCCGGTGGTAGTCCAAAAGGTTGATCTCACGGTGGGAGCTAAGTACCCTATTTTGAGCAGGGATTGCGGCAGGGCTGGGGTGGTCAAATGAGTGCAGTCAGTGAACCAGCCTGGCTATTCCTTCATGCCGACCAAAACCATCTGGACCGTACCTGCCTCGTGGATGAGCTTTCGGGCGGGCAATTTGTGTTGGTCAATGAAGCCGTCAACCTAGGCATCGCCATCTACAACATGCGGCAGGGCGAAGGCATTCGTTACGAAACGCTGTTCCGGGACGAAACGGTGGGAGCTCTGGATGCTGCCAATGGCAAGGAGTACGTGCGCATGCTGCGCCGGGCTATGGACCTGGGTGGATTCCACCAAGTGATCTTCATATGCCACACGCCCCTCGTGTCGGAACTCGCGGACGACATCCTTTCCGTCGGTGGTGGCCGTGTGGTTATGGGCGATCAGCAAGCAGTCCCTACTGATTGAGGCTGAGAGACTGCTGGTCCGCGATCTTCGGACCATCCCCACGCACGTGGGGAGAACTTACCAGAACCAGGCGACGTTTTCCCAGCCTACGGACCATCCCCACGCACGTGGGGAGAACGGGCAAGGGAATATGGGCGGCAACTCCTATGTCGGACCATCCCCACGCACGTGGGGAGAACACTAACGCAACACAAAGTTGTACCCTGACCTCCGGACCATCCCCACGCACGTGGGGAGAACCGTGGCCGGGAATCCCGTCTCGACCGCCGAGCCGGACCATCCCCACGCACGTGGGGAGAACCGCCGAGATTTTCTCCCAGCCCGATCGAGCTTCGGACCATCCCCACGCACGTGGGGAGAACATGGCCAGATTTGGGAACAGGTCTGCGCTACCCGGACCATCCCCACGCACGTGGGGAGAACGGCGGGATTCCAGGTCAAGGTGGAGCAGGAATTCGGACCATCCCCACGCACGTGGGGAGAACCCCCTCATAATGGCAAGCG
>JBEKUR010000428.1:0-2827 GCA_049514855.1 Terriglobia bacterium | reverse complement strand
GAAAAACTCTCACGCCAAGCGAAAAACGGATCAACTAAACAACAGCACCCCGCGAAATTAACTCGCAATCCCCAATTCGAACAAACTTCATTCCTCTTCTGCCAAGCTGTGAGAAATGTGGGCTAGCTCGGAGGTGGCTCTTCTGTTTCTCTTTTTCTTAAACTGACAACTGATCACAGAAAACTGAGAACTTTAATGGCGGGTGCGTGTGCCCCAGGCACGGAGTGTGTGCCTGGGTCTTGGGGTTCTTTTCTCTTTTTTCTCAAAACTTACAACTGATAACTGAGAACTCGAAGGCCGGTCTCCAGCCCACTACCCCTTACCCAGATAATTTCCCACCACGCTGGCGCAGGCTTCGACAAATTCCTGCTCTGTCTTGGTGAACGTACCAGCAAAATAGCTCTCGATATCGAGCTCAGCCGCCAGCTTCTTCTTCACGAAGATGGGGACAACGATTTCAGACTTCACCAAAGACGATCCCGCAAGATAGCGCGGATCCGTCGATACATCCTGCACGACCACTACCTTCCCGGTGCTGGCCGCGGCACCGCAGAGTCCGGTGTTGAGGGGAATGCGAGCGTTGGGCGTAAAGCTGCCGGCGAAGGGTCCAACGATCAGGTAGCCGGAGTCCGCGGGGTCGACCAAGTAAAAGCCTGCCCAATTGTAGCGCGTCATCTTTTCGTGCAGACGCTGGGCGATACGCTCCATCAGGGCATTAACCGTGGGAGCGCTCCGGGCAAAGTCTTGAGATTCCTGGAGAAGTTCTCTATGCACAACCGTCATGTTTCCGCCTATAGGTCAAGGGTCAGGAAGGTTTAGTGGCGCACATCGTCCCTTCCGAATCAACATTAGTCTACACGAACGGGTATGGTGGCGCGTGTGACGGATTACCCGGCGGTGGCTTTGCTCCTCGCATAATTTGGAGTGCGCCGGCTCGCCGCCGCTTTTACACTTGCCGGGTGCCCCAGGCACGGCGTGTGTGCCTGGGTCTTGGGTTCCTCTTCTCTGTGGCACAGTCACTCCTGACTGTGTTCTTGGCTTCCTCCTCACTCTGTGAACTCCGCGTCCGGTGTCTACCCCGCTCCGCCCCGAGCATCTCGGGGACCCGCTCGGGGCGTTGTCTTTAATTCCTGCTTCCTGATCGCTGATATCTGATCGCTGATAACTTTCCTGGCCCGCCCACTTCTCCGCCTTTTAGCACTCCCCAGTTATTTTCTAAAGTGCTATCCTGCCCGTGGGCAACCCGAATTCAAGCCAAAGACTGCGCCGCCCGCCTGAGGAGGCATCTTCCATGAACCCCAAGATTTTCTTTTGCACGGCTATGCTCGCACTGCTGGGCTCCCTGTCTCCTCCTCTGCGCGCCCAGAGTCAAGCGGCGGCCCGCTCGGCGCATTCGACGATGATCCCCTCGAATTATCAGGCGCAAGAAGGATTCGTGGACGCGCACGGTGTGCTGATTTATTACTGGACCATCGGCCGTGGCACGCCGCTCGTGATTGTCCACGGAGGCCCGGGCGCTTCGCACGATTATTTTCTGCCCTATCTGCTGCCGCTGGCACGCCACAATCGGCTCATTTTCATTGACGAGCGCGGCTCCGGAAAATCCGAGAAGCTCGAAGACCCCAGAGGTTACACCGTCGAGAACATGGTGGAGGATGTCGAGGCCGTCCGCCAGGGGCTGCAGCTCGGAAAAATCTCCCTCCTCGGCCATTCCTACGGCGGCGTTCTCGCGCAAGCCTATGCCCTCAAGTATCAGCAAAACCTCACGCACTTGCTCCTCTGTAGCACGTTTGCCAGCACTCACGAGATGAACGAAGTCTTCGCGCGAATGAAGGACAAAATGGCACCCGAACTGCGCGACCGCATCAACCAGATGGAAAAAGAAGGGCTCTTTGGCCATGGCCCGGACTACCGCAAGGGCCGCTACACCGATGCATACATGATCGCCGCCTGGGGCGAAGGCTACTTTCCGTACATCTATCAGAATCACCCCGATGCAAACTACGATCCCATCCAGCAGGGCGTGACTTCGTGGGATTTATACCGCGAAATGTGGGGTTCGGACGGCGAATTCGTCATCGACGGAAATCTGAAGTCGGCGGAATACCTCGATCGCCTTCCGGCAATTAAGGTTCCAACCCTCATCATCGCAGGCGATCACGACGAATGCGATCCTTCGCTTTCCCGCGAAATGCATGAGAAGATTTCCGGCTCGCAACTCGTCATTCTGCCCAAGAGCGGCCACATGACCTTTGTGGATCAGCCCGGTCTCTTCCTTGCCGCCGTCGCTAATTTCCTACCCACTCCTCACGCTCACCCGCTGAAGTCAAAATAGCCCTCCGTGCCCAGCAAGCCGGGTGCCCCAGGCACGGCGTGTGTGCCTGGATCCTGGGTTTTTCTTCCCTGTGGCACAGACATTCCTGTCTGTGCTCTTGGGTTTCTCCTCCCCGCTTTCGCTTCCTGATCGTTGATCGCTGATAAGGCGGGCCGCGCGTGCGATCTGCAGATGGCATGCAGTAACGGGAATGTCGGCGCCCCGACAATGGCACTTAACTGTGTAGGTAACACGGCCGCAGAAAACAAAAGGGTTGCAGGAGATGAGCTTTTGCGGAGGGGACCCCCACCCCCCTGTTTTTGCGTATGTGCGGGAATGATTGGACTTACGGGCGAACCGCCCGGAAGTACGGGAATGATTAGACTTAGCCCGAATTTCTCATACTAAATTGAAAAAGGCTGTTGCTTCATGGCATAACTCTTTTGTCTAGAAAGACTCTGCCAAGAAGGAGCAACAGCCTTATGAGCACAGAGTGTAACCAGTTTGCGTTTG
>JBEKUR010000427.1:0-2834 GCA_049514855.1 Terriglobia bacterium | reverse complement strand
CTTCGCTCGGCGGATCGCTCCGCTCCACGCTGGCTCGGCTACTTGTTGAATGGGCAATTACAAGGTAAGCTCCTTTCAGCTTACAAGATCAGCCAGGCTTTCCCTGGCACACCATACATGAAAGACAATGTATGCGCCACCCGCGGTTTGGCGATACGCTTATTTCAACTAACCGTAGCACTCACTCCGAATTTCAA
This sequence comes from Terriglobia bacterium, assembly GCA_049514855.1. Taxonomy (GTDB): domain Bacteria; phylum Acidobacteriota; class Terriglobia; order UBA7540; family UBA7540; genus CAVROP01. The sequence continues at coordinate 2,637 of JBEKUR010000427.1, read as the reverse complement.
CTACGAATGGCATTGACTCGATTCCCACAACAGAACTTCCTTAGTCTCCCTTACCGTGCCTGGATGCCCAAAAACCCCACGTTTGAATTGTAGTGGAATAGTGATTAAACGATTCGCGTTTAGGTTGAACGGCTGTTCCGTCAACCTCAACGGACGATAGCCACCATTCGGAATATCGCGATTCGCCTCGTATTCTTCAGTTCTCCACATGCTTCGCCAGCCACCTTGTTCCGTGTGAGTAATATCATTTGTAATAAGTGCAAACTTAAACGTATTCTCAAACTTTGCTAAAACTGCTCTCACGGAATCAATCGAAAGGTGCTGTAACACATCTTTGATCACACACAAATCTGCGATCGGGAGCTGATCAGACACTACGTCCAAACAGGCGAAACGGACACTAGTTGAGCCATATGTAACGTTCAATCTCTTGATGAGGTCCGGCACGATGTCGATACCCGTGTAATCCACGCCCGTCCAGTCGAGCGTCCTGCTCAACGCCCAATCACCACAACCGGCGTCCACCACCGAGCGAACCTTCTTACTCTTTATCAAGTCGACGAGCAATTTTGTGTACGCCTGAAGCACCTCCGGATCTGAACCAGGTCCGCTTTTTGAGGTGCCACCCCAGATATGCTCCTTATAAATCTTCGCAAACTGCTCTTGTGTATCACTCATAAATCACACCAAAGACTATCTCAACTTAAGCATCCGACGAAGAACATTCACAAGGACCGGCTGACCCCTCATCCTCATGGAGTTCCTTCCGGTTTGTCCAAGTGAACAGGTCCAACCAATAAACCGGAATTTCCTTTTTAGCTCCTAACAGCCCCATACTGTACACTCCTCAAGGGATTCCAGTGCTGATTTTTTCATTGGCTGGGTCCAGGGGCTCGGGACGGGGCCCCGTCTGCCCCATCCTGGGAAAATAGGGGATAAAGACCTTCCCATTGCCGTACCTCTGATTATGCGGTCATCAGGTCTTGCATTGACCAAATATGATCCGCGATTCCTGCTTCCATCGCCGGGGTGACACGCAGAGTCATGTGGACGCGACAGAAGTTGTACCATGCCACGTACAGGGCCACGGCAGCCTTGAGATTCTCCAGTTTCTTACTGAACGCATTGACGAGCCGGGTGAACCGTCTCAGGTGCATTCGGAAATTCAGGTTCGACCGTTCGCCATGGCTCGCGGGTGGCGCATACGTCCCGACGGTTTTTGTCGGGATGTATGCGACCCTCGGTATGTCGCCGTGACAGCATTTTGTCGACGCCCAAGACCGAACCGTCGTTCCAGAAATAGAACCTCCAACTCGACCACGGCCAGTCGCCCGGGGTGCTTGACCGGGCCTGGTTTCACGGGATTGTTGTGGGTGTAATCCAATTTCTCATCTCGCTTCTTCGGGCTCCAGATGTTCACGTCGTAGAACCTCCGTTCACAATCCGGGACTCACAATTCATAATTCATAATTGCTCCTACCCTCCAGCCGCTCCTCAATGATTCAACCCGAATTCGTAAGTTGAACGAAGTTCCTGGTTTTATTGAATGGAAAAACCCCTCACCCACCCTCCTCCGTCGGGCACCCTCTCCCCATGGGAGAGGGCTCTCATTTATGGGGCGCGCTGAAGTTAGGAAAACCGCCCTCTCCCTTGGGGAGAGGGTGGCCCGCTGCCGGCGCTTTCACCAGCCGGAGCGGGCCGGGTGAGGGGTTGGTTGGCAGGGGCTCGGAGCCTAGAGTGAAGCAATTGTTAGGGGCATTCTTCTGTTGCTGCGCAGCTTTGGTGCAAGCGACTTCAATCTAGCGTGCTGGAACCGAACAGGGCCCCTCAATTTGCGAATTCGGGTTCAATGAGTTAATGGATCAATGGTTCAATGAGTCAATTGAAGAGCCCCTGGGCTAGGCGTGTGGACACATTGTCTCTTGACAACGCCGCGCCGCTGTGGTAGCCTACTCATGTGAAAAGCCCAAGCCGCGGGGAAGTCCTTTCCTCGCTAGACTAACATCCCGACCCAGGAGGAACTATGTCTTTACGCAAATCACCCCAACTTACGCCCGCGTTGCTCGCCGCCGCGCGCAACAACGCCCAGCATTCTACCGGACCGCGCAGCCCTGCCGCCAAGCAGAACTCCAAGCTCAATGCCTTGAAGCACGGCGGACGCGTCAGCGACGAAAATCGCTACCAAGCCATGCTCGCGCTGGGCGAAGACCCGCAAGAATTCGAAAACTTGAAGCAGGAACTCAGGAGCGCCTTCGGCCCCGGCGACGCGCTCTGGGAGAAGCAGGTCGAGGACCTTGCCTGGCTCTACTGCCGCCGCGAAAGACTCGAGCGAGCGCAAGAAGGCCTGAAGCGGCGCGCCTTGCAGGCCATCGACGACTGGCAACACCGCCGCCGGCAGGAGATGGCCCGCGTCACCTTCGACGCCTCGCAGCCCTGGGCCATCGACCTCGACATGACGGAGCCCGCCGATCCCGGTGTGCGCCTGAGAATGCTGCTTTCCTTCCTCGAGCTTATCCGCGCCCAGGTCAAACAGCGCAATTTCAAGCCTCGGCAGGCCTCCGAGATCGAAACCCTCTACCGCAACGACGTGGGCTGGCGGCAGGCGCGGCTTCTCGCGCTGCTGCGCCTTTTCATGGA
>JBEKUR010000426.1:0-2862 GCA_049514855.1 Terriglobia bacterium | reverse complement strand
CCTAGCCTCAGTTTACGAATTATCGGGCCGAATGTGGGCGGAAGTCCAGTAGAGCGTGGCTGCGGAGCGCATAGGGTTGTATAGCCTAAAAGCGGCCTTGCCGGTAGCGATCGAGGGCGAAGAGGCGGTAGAGGGTCTGTTGGGTGGCGTCCATTTCCGTGAGGGTGGTTCGGACGCGGGGACGTCCGCGGGATCCACCCGTCGCCGGATAGATATTGGTGACCTCCTGGATTCGGGCGAGGGATTGCAGGAGGCTGGGCAAGCTCAGCGCGAGACCGTGCTGCGCCGCTTGGCGGTGGAGCAAGCTGCCGAGGATCAAGGCGAGGACGCAATAGAAGGCATGGACGCGGATCTTGGAATCGGTCCAGTGGAACATGGGCTCCCAACTGAGGAAGTGGGGATTTTTCATTTCGGCAAAGGCCTCCTCCACCTGGGATTGGCTGCGATAGGCGAGCACGACCTGCTCATTGGTCCAGCCTTGTTGGTCGGTGAACAGGATGCGCTTTCCGAGTTGGGTTTTTCGGATTCGCGCCCAAGCGGCGGCGTCCGTGCGGTAGGTCAGCCGCAGGCGACCGCGGCGCTCGCTGACCGAAGTGCGGAGGATTTGGGAGATGTGCTGGCCGGAGCAGATCTGTTGGAGGTGCTGGGCCAAGCTTTCCCGGGTGTAGCCCTTGCCCTTGGCATGGGGTTTCTGAGAGCGGTCCAGTTTGGCTTGCAGCTCCTGCAAGGCGCGCCGTTTTTTGGCCAGGTGTTGTTCCACGCCGCGGAGCTGCTTGCGTTGCAACTCGGGGCTGAAGGTGAGGAGCAGGGTGCGCTCCTGGCCCCAAACTTCTCGGCTGAGGCGGAGGGCCAAGGTGGGCTTGAGGCGGGGATCGTTGAGGGGCCGGAACTCGCGGAGGGGAATGGCCAGCAGGTCGGCGTAGTGGGTGGGTACCAGCGCGCCCACGAAGTGGAAGCCGCTGGCGTCGAGGATCTCCTGATTGCGGGCGGAGTTGTTGCCCTTGTCGAAGACCAAGGTGATGGACTGGCAGTCGCGCGCCAGGGCGCGATAGCGGTGGGTGAGTTCCTGCAAGACCTGGGAAAAGGTGAGGCTATCGTGTTGGTTGCCCGGGTAGACCTTCCAGAGCAGGGGGACATGAAAATCGACGCTGACCAGCAAAGCCAGGCCGACGATGCGCAGATCGGTGCGCTTGCTTTTGGCATGACCGCGCTGGGCGAGTTGGCTGGCGGTGGCGGTGTCGATGAAGGTGTCGAAGTTGGTACAGTCAAACACCAAGCTGCCCAGATCCAGCCGGAAGGTTTCCATGACGCGCTGGGCCAGGGCCTCGCTGATGGCGGCGATCTGGGCTTCTGCGAGCAATTCCATGTTGTCCCAGAAGCGTTGGGAGGAAAACTGGCGAGGGACCACGCCCAACCAGGCGGGCAGGGGGGTGGAGCGAAGCCAAGCGGGCATCTGCAGTTTGCTGGTGGGGGCCACGCAGCGGTTCAGGGCGGCGACCAGCATGTACTGACCGAGGGAGGGGCCTTGTTGGCGTTTGGGGGCGAATTGATCGATGAGCTCGACCAGGCCGAGTTGCTGGGCGAGGTGGTAGAGGGCGGCCAGGGCGCCGAAGGGAGCCACGCGGGCGCGGCTGGCTCGGATGGGCGTCTGGCGCAGGCGCTGCAGCAAGGCGTCGGGGGTGCCGAGGTATTCGACGACCACGGGACGAGGGCGGCCGTTCACGCGGCGAGATTGGACGAGGTAGTAATAGGGGTGCCCGTGAATGATCTTGCGCTGGAGGCTGGCCATAACTATTTTAGTGTATACACAAGCAGTAGTGGGGGTCAAGCAAAAAGCGCAACATGCGGTATGGCAGTTCGATGGCTATAAACAAAGGGTATTTTGGAGGGGCGGTGAGGCCAAGCAGGGGTGCTCGTTTAAACGCTTTCGGGCAATTTAGTGTATACATTTCGCGAGACAGCCGACAGGCGGGCGACTCGGTGAACGGATCGCGGTATCCCCACCGAAAGCCGCACGGGCAGCGGGTTCCGGCCACCCCTTGCCAGTCGGCTTGGCCGAGCTTCGGCTTGCCGCCCCGTGGCGGGGCCGAATATTTCGTAAACTGAGGCTAGGTCTTGCAACACAGCGTTGCTCTCCAAATCCTTGATCTCAAGGCCGAATGTCCTGCACTCCTCAGCATCAAAATGCCTATCGTGGGTCTTGTTGCTAGGATAGTCAGAGAGTGACTTTACGGCTTTTTTTGCTCTTTTCTTGCCATCCGGAAGTTGGGCGAACATGCCCTCTGCAAGTTGTTGCTCAACAAAATCATTCGACCACTTTATGGCGTTCTCGCACTGACCAAGGAATGTTGGTCGGTACTGTCCAATAATCTGCTGCCATATAACGATTCGACTTGCATCCTTCTTGACTTCTTTCAAGGCGCGTTTAAACTCTTGCACCACTCCGTAGGCTGGAATACCCCGCAATTGCGGATCGATTGGCCCCAAGTTCGACTGTTTTCCCATCCAAATTTCTTTGCAGCAGCACGCCATTATTGCTCCGGCAGACATAGCGATCTGAGGAATGAAGGCCCGAATATCCCGCCCAAACATCTTTTGTAGATAATTTACTATGGACTGGGTCGCCGCGATACCACCGCCTGGAGTATGGAGAATCAAATCTAACCCCAAAGATCGGTCCAATTTGTGGACCGTGGTCATAAATCCGGTTTTGTCTTCGTCGTTTATGTCAGACAGAGAGACCCCAGGTTTTGAGAGCCAACCAGAATAATAAGCGATGAGATTGCGACCAGTTTGTTCGTGAAGTTCTTTTAGGTATTTCTTGCGAGTGGCGTCTGAGGCTTGTAGCGCTTGTAGTTGATG
>JBEKUR010000425.1:0-2874 GCA_049514855.1 Terriglobia bacterium | reverse complement strand
CCCGCGCTTTCAAACTCTACGATGTCCTGGGGAACGAAACACATGACTTTCGGGGTGACAACGTATACTTCACGCCTGGCTCGACCGCGCTCAACATCCTGGATAACCGGAGCGGCGAATTGCGCCGCCCCTCGACGGGGGACTACGTCCGCTACGTGAAGGTAACGAGCGGCCTGCAGTACCTCGCTTCTCAAAGCACCGCCCTGATCCCCGCCGATGTTCACGACAACATCGCGGATAGCTACCGACTCTATCTGAGCCTCCTGCACGGTGAGAAGCCGGTGGTCACCGGGGCCTTTACGGTGGAAGGGTTCGAGATCATGAAGGACCTGCAAGTCGCTGTGCGCGGAAACGAGTCGGCACTCAGAGCAAAGCCCCTGACCGTCTTCTCCGCCTGCCCCACCGCGCCGCTCAAGTGGAGCGATGTGACAAGCCAGAATCTGGTGGATTGTGCCCGCTGGTCGATTCCGGTGGAGCTGATATCCATGCCGCTCTCCGGACTCGTGGCGCCCGTCACACTGGTGGGGAGCCTTGTCCAGCAGACCGCCGAGAACCTGAGTGGGGTGGTGATTAGCCAGCTTGTGAATCCCGGCCATCCGATCTTGTACGGCGGCTCGCCAGCCATCTTCGACGTCCGGTTCGGGACCACTCCGATGGGCGCGGTGGAAACCATGATGCTCGACTGCGCGAATAGCGAGGTCGGGAAGCGCCTGGGCATGCCCACCCAGGGTTACATTGCCCTCAGCGACGCGAAGCAATTGGACGCGCAGGCGGGCCTCGAGACAGGCATGGGCGCGATCTTGGCGGCGCTCTCGGGAATCAACAGCATCTCGGGTCCGGGGATGCTGGATTTTGAAAGCTGCCTGAGCCTGGAGAAGCTGGTCGTCGATAACGAGGGCTGCGCCATGACCTACCGCCTGTTGCGCGGGATCGAGCCGCGGGAGGATTTCCCATCGCTTCCCCTCTTCCAGGAATTGCGACGCGAAAAGTATTTGCTGATCGCCGACCACACCCGCCGCCACCTGCGCGAGGAGATCACTTTCCCTGGCCCGGTTATCGATCGCGCCAGCCTATCGCGATGGCTGGAGGGGGGCCAAGTGAGGTTGAGGGAGCGCGCCGCGCGGGAGGTTTCGCGGCTCATCGCGCAATACACGCCCTCGCGTCTGCCAGAGGAAACCAAATTGGAGCTGACACGCCTGATGCAGCACGAAGCCCAGCGCTACGGGATGGACGCCCTGCCAACCGCAGACGAATGAGGCTACACAGGTAGACTGAAAGCTCGTATGGAAGAGGACCGAAGATGCCGGCGGTCGGGAACTATGTCGAAACCGGGAGATATTGTATTATGGGACCAGGCGAAATCTCCGGGAGGGATAAAAGAAATGAAAGCCCGCGTTACCGCTTTGCTGCTTCTCTTGTTGCTTGCAACTGGCCCCGCAACGGCGCAACACGCCAAGCGCGCGGCCAAAGGCGAAGATACGGGCCCCGTCAGTGTGACGCGGTCGGCCGCCCTGCGGGTAACAATTTCCAGCGACGCAGTGGGTATTTTCGATTACCTGTCAGATTCCAAGAAGCTAACCCTGTGGTTTCCGGACCAAGCCATCATCGAACCACAACTGGGAGGAAAGTACCACTTCCGGTGGAACGGCACGGAAGGCGTGTGGAGTGGCGTGGTAACGGAGTTCATCAGGGGTAACACCTTGGGTTTTACCTGGCAGCCACCCAACGAACCCGTGGTAACAAACGTGAGAATCAAGCTCTTTCCGCAAGGCGCGGAAACTGTTGTCGAACTCAGTCACAGCGGTTTCCCTTCCAGCGACGCACTGGACAAGGCTGTAGCGAGCTGGACCCTTTACCTCCAGAATCTGAAGTCCGTCATCGAACAGGGCGTTGACATGCGGGGACAGATGCGCCCCAAGACGAAGCACACCACGTCTGTCCGGCCCAAGCGCAGGAGCTAGACACTCGCCAGCCTTCCCGGGCAAGCTACACCGGCGACTCAAGGGTGAGATTGGAAGGCTAGGTTTGGATACGGATTTCTGCACCTGCGGCGCGCAACTCTTCCGCCGCCAGCTCTGGCCGGACAGAATTGTAGTAAACCTCTTTCACACTATACGACTTGGATTTTGGCTCGCTCGCCGGCAGTATCTCAAAGTGCCAGTGAAAATCCTCCGCCAGAGTCATCCAGTGTTCTTTCCGGTCGTATTTTGCAGCCACGTTGGGCGTGGTGTGAAGGACCAAGTGATAAGCGGGCGACACCGACTCCAGCCGCAGCAGAATTGACTTCAGAAAGCGGGCTAAGTGTATTTGGCGGTCCCAGGTGATGAGGTCCTCTTCGAAGGAACAATGATGGTTAAGGGGCAGAATCCAGGTCTCATAGGGTACCCGTGAGGCAAATGGACAAAAGGCGACGAATTGATCATCCCACTCGACAGTCCGCACTTGGTGGGAGATCTCCTGTGTGGAAATGTCGCAAAGAATACATCGTTCCTTGAGCGCGTAGTACGCCTGGAACGATCGCAACTCGTAGATCACCCTTCTGGGGATGAAGGGAGTAGCCGTAATCTGTGAGTGTGAGTGCTCCAGATCCTGTCCCGCCAAGGCTCCCTGGTTACGGAAGACGGTAACGTAACGGAAACGGCGGTCTTTCTTAAGGTCTGTAATTCTGGACACGTAGGCTCGCAAGACCTGTGCAACGCCTTCGTCACTCAGATGCGAAAGCGAGGCATCGTGATTCGGCGATTCCACAACCACCTCGTGGGCGCCCAAGCCGCGCATCTTGTCGTAGATACCTTCCGCCCGGCGTTGTGCATCCCCTTCAATTCGGTAAAGGGGGCGCAAGTGGGGCGTTACGCGGACTTGCCACCTGCCGTT
>JBEKUR010000424.1:0-2881 GCA_049514855.1 Terriglobia bacterium | reverse complement strand
GGCACGTCCTGTTACAACGCCACCACCAACACCTACACCACTAACTGCTTCGATCAGCTTAATATCCTTACAGCGGCGAATTCCACCTCCGCCACCCCCCCCATTAACGCCACGGACAGCACCGGAGGAAGTAGTGAGACGCTTAACTGCTCGAACACATCTTTGGGGGTGGCGTACGGTCAAGCTGCCGCCGGGCTTTCGCTCGCGGCCACGGCTGGGAATTACAGCCAGGGTGAGCAACTGCTCTTTTTGAACAATAAAGGGTCAAAGATGACTGCGGTGATTCTGACCCAGGCCCCGGTGGTCGCGGGGTCGGCGGTCCAGTTCACGTTTGATGCGACGAGAAACGATGGCAGCAACAGCTTGGCCAATGACCCCCTGGACATCGCCGCCTGCGGCGGCACAACCTGCCCAACCAGCGGCTGCGGCGGCACAACCCTCTGCCCACAGCCGCCACCACAGGGTAGTCTGCCACCACCCGCTTACCTTGGAGATCAGTACTGTGGCGGCGATTGGATTCTCAAGCTGTCCTCCATCAGCTACTACGTAAATACCTCTAATTCAAACGACTCGCAGCTCATCCGGAAGCAAGCAGGCAACACAATAGCGGTCATGGACCAAGTGATTGGGTTTAAGCTTGGGGCAACCATCCGGAATAGCATCACGGACACGATGAACCCCCAGTACAACTACGACGCCTCCACCTACAACGTCAACAACAGCAGTCCGCCGCCCTATGACTCCCCCTATATGTTTTCTCTGGTGAGGTCCGTGCGCGTCTCTCTGATCGCGCGCACGCAACCCAGCACCGATCCTTCCTTCACTTTCCGCAATGCGTTTGATGGGGGCGCCTATCAGGTGCAGGGCGCTTCTGTGGTGGTCAACCCACGGAACTTGAACTTGAGCCCGAATGAGTGAGGTTATGTCATGAACAGCAGGCCGGAATTATCGAAAAACACCAGTTGGAGGCCCTTTCGTCGGGGCGGCCTTCAGCCCGCCATAGCCGGAAACGCTCCCAAGAGCACGTGCCCGGCTAAAGCTGACGGCCACGAAAAGCGGCCAGGGGCTCCGCAGCAACCTGCTGGAGGTCGCGGGTTTGCGCTCGTCTTCACCCTGCTGCTGTTGAGCATGATGAGCCTCATCGCCCTGGCCATGGTCTTATCCTCGAGCTCCGACATGTTGATCAACGGTTACTACCGCAACGGGCGGGGATCGTTCTACGCTGCGGACTCCGGACTCAACATCGCCCGGCAACAGCTACAAAGCCAGATCCTTACTTATGTCCCCTCCACCTTCACGACGAATCCCATCCCCACTAACGCGGCCACGACAGTTTGTAGCAATGTTTTGAATACGTATGCAAGTTCCACCTCTCTCAATGCCGGCCAGGCTGCCAACTCATGGGTCGAGAGCTTCGTGATTCCGAATACTAGTAACTGCTGTGGCACGTCTTGCACGGCGCCCATGTTTTCCCTCGCACCCAATTCGCCCACCCCTTCTTACGACTCTAGTGGTAACCTAATTGGATATAAATATATTTATAGCTACCGGCTCAGCGTTACGGGAATGGCCCAGGGTTCGGAGCAGACCACTGTATCCGAGACTGGAAGTATCATTTTGGCTGTCAGCGGCCCAGCGTCGTCCACCACGATGAACTTCGCCAGTTATGGGGCGTGGGTCGGTGTGTACCCTCCCTGCTTTGGGGCGCTGGTCCCTGGCACCATGACCGGCCCGATGTTTACGAATGGCGCCTGGGAGTTTATGACTGGCGGTGCCTATATCTTTACAGACCCGATAGGGCAGTCGAACGCCAATGCGGACTTCTGGTTTGGGGGCACCTGCATACAGTCCCCAACCAGTAGTTACACTTTAAACAACCAGACAATTAAGCCCATCTTTGAAGGAAACCCGCCCTTCAGCCTCGGACAACCCGTTGAGCCGACGCCACAGAATTCCTTTAGCCAAAAGTGGGCAGTGCTGGATGGCGAAGGCACAGGCGAAGGCGCCCCCGATCCCCCTAACGGTCAGATGCATGGTGTGCTCAAGGACGTTTCTGGAACGGCCTACCCCGCCACTGGCGCCTCAACGGGAGTCTACTTGCCTTATTCGTGCAGCGGGAGCCCCTGCACGAACAGCTTGACCGGTGGCGGGATCTACGTTCAAGGCGATGCCTCGGTCCTGATGAGCATCGGAAACGACACCTCTGGGAACCCGACCCAGAGTTACACCATCACGCAGGGGAGCACGACGACTACCATAACTACCGACGTCGGCGCGAATACAACCAAGGTGGCGTCCGGCAGCACGACTCTGACCCTGACCGGCGTCCCCACAAACTGCAGCACCATAAACCCACTCCCTGCAACCTGCACGAGTGGCCTAACCGGAAGCACTCCAGCCACTGTGCTTTACGTCAACGGGACCATCACCAGCCTGAGCGGCCCGGGCCAGGGGCAGCCCGCTACCCAGGATGGCTCCCAAATCGACATCGTAGCCAATGGAAATATAGATATTACCGGTGACGTCATTTATAAGACTGAACCCGTCACTGTAACAGACAACCAAATTGTGCCGGGAACCAATCCGGCTTGCTGCAATGGGGACCCCGTCGCTACTTTAATTCCCGGGAATGACAAGAACCAGGTGCTCGGTATGTTTACGGCCAACGGAAACATTAACCTGATGTCTCCTTACTCAAACCATAACCTTCAGGTTGATGGAAGTCTTGCGACCCTTCAGCAAGGCAGCCAGTACTGTTTCACGTGTACCGGGTACATCAATACCTTCAACAACGTGGGCGGTCAGATTCAAAGTGGCATTTGCGGATGCGACATGAGTACCGAGAACACGTACTTCGACCGCCGGTTTACCGCCAGGGCTG
>JBEKUR010000423.1:0-2893 GCA_049514855.1 Terriglobia bacterium | reverse complement strand
CTGGCAAGCTTCTTCGGTAGAGAACATCGACTGGAACTCGCGTAAGGTTTTCGCAAACGCTGGGCGCGGCATGCCCATATACTACTAATTGGGGCTTGCTGAAACAACCGGATAAGCATGAGCAAGCTAGCGATTAGTGCTACCGGCATGGCGATCATGCCAATTTTGAAGAATTCCCACGCAGTGATCTCGACGTTTTCACGCCGCAGAGCAATGAGCCAGAGAATGGTCGCGAGCGAACCCGTCACCGAGAGATTGGGACCCAGATCGACTCCGATCAGGATCGCATGTGCCACAACGCTTGTTTCCTGCGCGTGCCAGATCGCGGCACCGCTCATCAGACCAACGGGCAAGTTATTCATTCCATTCGAGAGTAGCGCTACCACAAGAGCTGCTGTTCCCTTGGCTACCCAGGTAGTGGTCTCCGCAAGTGCCCGCAGTCCCGTGAGTCCTAAACGCAGGAGACCCGCACTATGCAAGGCTTCTACGATAACAAAGAGTCCAGCCACCAATGGCAGCATGGACCAGGACACGCCCTTCGCGACGTTCAGCGGAAGTCTTCGGTTTCGCCATGCCACGACAGCCATCGCAAAGACGGCTGCGCAGCAAGTCGGCGCACCCAGCGGAAGCCCCAGGGCTGAGGACGAGAGGAGTGCTACCGCCGCAAGGGCTAGTCCCACAAGAGCGAGCTTTCCTTCTGTTGAAAGCAATACCCGCTTCACTTCGCCCCGGAATTCTCCACGCAGTTCTTTACGTAAAACCCATCGCAAGCATAGGAACGTGAGCAGAATGGAAGCCGCAGAAGGAAGAAGGAAAATACGCAACCACATCCCAAGCGGCGGCATGTGTTGGTTAAAGACGACAAGGTTGGCAGGATTGGAGATCGGAAAAACAAAACTCGCTGCATTCGCAATAAACGCGCAAGCAAACAAGTATGGTTTGGGGTCGACCTTAGCCCTGCGGACCACGGCGAGGACGGCGGGAGTCAGAACTACTGCCGTCGCATCGTTCGAAAGCAGCGCAGTGACGACCGTACCAACCAGATAGATCAGGACAAACAATCGCCCTGGCGAGTTTCTTGCGTGCTGCGCCGCCACATCAGCGACCCACTCGAAGACTCCTTCCTCCCGCGCCATTTCAGCGAGAATCATCATCCCCGTCAGGAAGAGATAGACGTCCAATCCTTCGTACACCGCATGAGCCGCCTGAGGCAGTGAAATCAAGCGGGTGAGGACAAGCAGAATCCCTCCTCCACAAACCCAATAGGCTTCGGCAATCCGTCGCGGTCGCAGGAGCATGCACAGGATACTCGCGAGAGAAATCGTCCAGATCAGGACCGTAGAGACGTGAGGAATCGGCATTAAAGATGACTCGTTCCTGAGTATGCGTTAAGCCTCAGCTTGGGCACTAGGAGTCCTGTTCACAGGAATGTCATTGCGCAAGAGTTTCTTTCTTTGCTGTGGGTTCTGAAGTTAGGTTCTCAACAGTTTCAGAGAGGGTTTCAGGGACCGCGAACCAGAGCAATGCAAAGGCGAGCAAGGCGATGCCCGCTAAGCCCAGAAATGAAGCCCGGTACCCGAGATGCTGAATCAACACGCCACCGATTGTTGTGCTCGCGGCAGCCCCGATACCAACCATGGTCGCAAGTGATCCCGCAGCCACATTGAAGCGGCCCGTCCCCTGAGTCCTGTCTTTGACAACCAGGATCGAGACAATGCCGAATATAGCATTCGCCACTCCGTCGAGCGTCTGAATCGCAATGAGCGCTCCTACAGCATGTGTGCGGGTGTAAAGAGCTCCGCGTATCGGTAGGACACCGAAGCCGAGGAGCAAGAGTGGTTTTCGTCCCTTCGCCGCAGCCCGTCTTCCAATCCAGGCCGCAGTGACCGTTATGACGAGCTGCGTCACGATAATGCACGCGGACATAAACGGGGCAGCGGTTTTCACGTTGTCCTTCGATAGCATTTCGCCCAGTTCCGGCAACATCGCGGCATTCGCTAAGTGAAAAAGAAAGGCGGTCGCCAGGAAATATAGAAGAATGCGGTCCTTGAAGAGAGCCGACAATCCCTCCGCCTTAATCTGGCCTTGTTTTTGGATCGCTCCACGAGCGCGGGCATAGTCGATGTGCTTGCCATCTATGGCAAAGAGAGACGCGACTGCGGGAATGGCGAACAACGCGGCAATCACGAAGATTGCACGGTAACCAAATTTGTAGCTGGCATAACCGACGAGCAGAGCCGTAAACACATTGCCAGCGGAATTGAATGCTTGATTCTTCCCAAACTGCTTGCCAAAAGCACTGGCCCCAACAATCCCAAGTGTGATGGCCGCAACAGTGGGCCCGAGAAAAGGTCCTGAACCACCGATAAGAAACTGTGCGGCATATACCCTAATTGGGCTGAGATGCCCCATGAGGAGGAACGCCCCAGCAACCAATGCGCCGAGGCTCGCTGCAAGCACTGCCCGTTTGCGATGCACTGCGTCGATCACCGCTCCCGCAGGAGTCTGCATCGCGACAGATACCAATCCCCCGAACGTCAGAACGTAACCGACACGGCCGGGATTCCATCCGCTAGAAGCAAGGTAGGCTGCCAAGAACGGTCCGAGGCCAGTTTGCACGTCGGCGATGAAAAAGTTGAGCCATTGGACGGCCAGCAGACTCCGCTGTTTCCCTTGGGTGGCATCGCTCACAGCATCTCCCTTTTTAGTCTCTCCTACCATGTAGGCGAGCTTCTGTCGTCAACGGCCCAGGGTCTCAACGGCAAACTAGTGTCGCGTTACCGAAGAAGGTGACACACGGATGTGTTTCTTCGGGTTGGAATACGTCCAGCGAAAGGGCTGGGCGGTTCGATTGTAGAGTCGGATGTAGTTCATGATTTGGTGGCTCAAGTCC
>JBEKUR010000422.1:0-2895 GCA_049514855.1 Terriglobia bacterium | reverse complement strand
ACGCAACCTTCCCTTGGGCCTTATCCTGGGGACGGCCGCGGTCATGGTAATCTACATTCTCCTGAACCTGGTCTACTATCACGTGCTACCGCTGTTGACGGTGGCTCAATCTCCGCGCGTAGCGGCTGAGGCCGGCATTCGTCTCTTCGGACGGGGCGGCGCCCATTGGGTGACGCTCGCCATTATCGTTGCCATGTTAGGGTGCGTGAACGGAATGATCCTGGCAGGCGCGAGAGTCTACTACGCTATGGCCAGAGATGGCCTCTTCTTTCGCTGGTGTGGCAATGTTCATCCGAGGTTCCGAACCCCGCACCTTTCCTTGCTCTTCCAGGCTGCGTGGGCGGTTCTCCTCGTGCTTCTGGGCACCTATGAGCAGCTTTTTACCTACGTCATCTTTGCCGGCTGGATCTTCTACGCCCTGACGGTACTCGCAGTTATTATCTTGCGCCGCAAGAGGCCGGACCTGCGGCGCCCCTATCGAGTTTCCGGCTACCCTTTTGTTCCGGCGGCTTTCCTAATTGCTGCCGCCTGTTTCATCCTGAACACGCTTCTCGCCAGGCCGCTTGAGGCGGGCATCGGTTGCGGCATTGTGGCCCTGGGGATTCCCGCCTACTGGCTTTGGAAGCGCCGCTCAGGGGCGGCCTGACCTGCTGCGGCGGGCCGCCCCCTGCGCAGGGCTCACTGCTCCTCACTTGCCTTACTTGAGGCTTTCTTCACCTTGGCGAGGAGATCGTCGGCGGGCGCTTTCCAGGAGCTTTGCAGGCTCGCCGCCTTGTTGAGAGCTTCGATGGCCGCCTTGTGGTTGACCGGGGCTCCGGACTCATACGCGTACCCCAAGTAATACAAGGCCTGTCCCTGCAATTCCGGATTGGCCCCCAGCAGATCCGCCGCCGTCTTGAGTTCGTCGATCGCCGGCCCCAGTTTCTTTGTCTTGGCCGCGACCGCTCGCGTGAAAGTAACGTATCCCAGCGAAAGGTGAGCCATGCCGAGCTGGTTATCCTGCTCCTGCTTGAACTGAGCATCGGAAACACCCTCGGGCTTCTTCATTTGCGGCACCAGTGCAATGGCTTTTGCTGCATAATCGGCGCCCTTGTCGGGGTTGGTCCGGCCGATGGCGTAGTTGTACGCCAGGACATTGCGGACCAGCGGATTGTTGGGGTCCGCGGCGATAGTCTTCTCACCGTACTCCATGAGCTTATCAGGCTTATTCGCCATGCTGTAGTAGGCGAGGAAGTAATCGAAATTGATCTGCGCCGCGTTCTTCTCCACGTCCTCGGGGAAAGTCTTGGCAAAGCTGTCCAAGCGCTCGATGCGTTTGTTGGGATCGCTCACCCGAGGGATGAGCTGGAGGAAGGCATAGACGACATAGGCAAGCTCGTCCTTGGCCTGCGCCCCGTTCTCTTCCAGCGCCTTTTGCCACTCCGCGTCGCTGACGGTGGGCGGTTTGGCGGGCTTGCTTTCCGCCTTGAACACGTCCGGGGCCTGATTGATGATGTCGAAGGCGGAATCGGCGACCTTGCCGGAGCCCACGTAGCCTTTCAGAACGTTGAGCATCAGCATCGCGTCTTTGTAATTTGAGGCCAGGCCTTTTTCTCCGTATTCAACAACTTTGTCATAATTGTTGAGCTTAAGGTATGTCATCGTATAATATTCATCAACGCAAGGCATGAATTTGGAATCGGCGTGCTCCTGGGCATACTTGTCCAGGGCAGCCACCTGCTCTTCGGGCTTGTCCGCGCCGTTGACGGCCTGCATGAGCTCATCTTCAGGAGTATTCGCAACGTAGGGCAGACCAGGACAGACTTGTTGGGCTTGAAGAGGGCAGGCAAAAACCAGCAAGCCCAAAAAAACCAGGAGAATAGACATCTTGCGCATGGAGACCTCCAGTCCAAAGCAATATCTGGGGTTCGGTATTGCGCCGCAGGCGGGCCGGGAAACGCGGGACTGCCCGCGCCTAAGCCTCGCGTTGTCGGCCGAACCGCTCACGAAGCTCCCGCTCTTCAAGCAGCGTAAGAACTTGATACAACAACACGCTGAGAATTGCCAGCAAAAAAAATCTTTCCCGTCCCCGTAAGCAACTCCCATCCCCGCAACTCCGGCAGGTATTCCAAATAACGCGGAGGGCGAATATGTCCCTGCGCCCCTGAGATGACCACCCCGCCCGATTCGCGCTCAGGATTTGTTTGGGCAACGCCCACCAGGCGCGGTGACCAAAATCTCGAGCCCTCCGGACGGCCAGCCGGTTGGCCAGGAGAAAAAGCGCACCCCCAGAGCCCCTGTCGCTGTGCCGTGAGGGCGGCGCAAAGCGACGATTCCTGGCCATATTCTTGGGTTTGAAATGCGTTTCTTGCAGTCCAAAGATAGTTTGTTTCGGGCTCTTGAAAAAGCCAACTCCTTTATTGTCAGTAAGTTCTTGGCTTTGTTCCGTCAAAATAGCATCTTTTTTCCATTTTGTGCTGAATTCCCCGCACCGGCGGTCCAATCCCGATCCCGCGTTCGAGCGCTCTGTTGCCACGTCTCTCATGCGACGACCACACTAGGCTACCATATTTTCAGCCGGCTGTCAAGCGGCAAAGTGCAGGAGCCGGAAAAGCAGGATTCAGGATTCGGCCCTGCAGGGCGGGAAGGGTTAAGGGGAGCCCGCTGGTGGTTTTTTCCTGAATCCTGACTCCTGAATCCTTTGTAGAATATGAGGATTCGTTGGGGTTTACGGAGGAAGATTTATGGAGTTTTTTTCCTGGGAGAATGTGAAGAAGGAAGTCCTGAACGACAAGATCTCGAGGAAAGTTATCTCGGGCGAGAAGATTACGATGGCGCAGATCTTCATCGTCAAGGATGGTGTGGTGCCGCTCCACCATCATGAGAACGAACAGATCAGTTCCGTTTTGGCAGGGG
>JBEKUR010000421.1:0-2909 GCA_049514855.1 Terriglobia bacterium | reverse complement strand
CCTCTCTGGGATGTGGTGCGAGCCAGCGGGCGGAAAGCTGCGGCCATCAGTTGGCCAGTGAGCGCCGCGGCGGCCATTGATTACAACATTCCGGAGATTTGGGATCCGACTACAGCGGACCCGCATCGGGACTTCGCAACGCCCGCCCGCCATTCGACCCCGGGGTTGTTCCCTGAAATCCTCAAGGTTCTGCAACCCATTCTTGGCGGCGCAACTCCGGACCGCTTGCGGTCTGAGGCTGCGCTTTACCTCTGGGATCGCTATCGGCCGGATCTTCTCCTCGTTCACTTTGTTCACTATGACCAGTTGGCCCATCAGTTCGGGCCGACTTCGCCGCAAGCCCTGGCCGCGATCGAAAGGACGGACCAGGAAATCGGACGCCTTCGGGAAGGCTTTTTAGAAGATGAGGCGCCTACACTCGTGGTCCTCTCCGACCATGGCTTTGTCCCCGTCGAGAAAGAAGCTGCCCCGCTTTCGGTTCTGGCGGAGGAAGGGTTGTTCGATCGGGAAGCGGATGGCACGCCAAAGCTTGGCAAGCTGGGGGCCGTCCATGCCGGAGGGTCCTTCGCCGTTTACTGGCTGGAAGAACCGTCGGCAACGGATCGAGCATCTTTGCAGCGAGCGGTGAGGCGACTCATTGAAGCGGGAACTGTTGAAGAAGTCGTGGATCGCGAGCGGCTCGAATCCCTCTCGGCCGACCCGGACGCGGAATTGAGCATCGACGCGGCCCCCGGCGTTTACTTCTCCGACCGGTTTGAGGGACCGCTGGTGAGAGACAGCCTCAAAGACCGAGGCACTCACGGTCAATTACCCACCCGCCCCGGACTTGAGGCCTCCTTCATCGTGGCCGGCCCTCAATTCAGCGGGGGTCGGAACTTGGGCCGGATGGCGTTGACGCAGGTGGCGCCAACCCTGGCGCGCTTGCTGGGACTCCCGAGCGATATCCTGGCATCGAACGAGAAGCCGATTCTGGAATTGCCGATTTTCGATTGATGATTGCCGATTGACACGGGAGTAAAATGCACAGTTATGGTGCAAGAGCCATCAGTCATGCCAGATGCGGTGAAGGCGTATCTCCAATCCCGCCCGCGTTGGATTCGCTGGCGTGAGTGGCTAGTGGGCCGCCGGTATGCTTTTGCTGCATTTCCAGATCGACCGAAGCCGCTGGTGGTAATGGCGTATTTCCGTCGAGACTCGGTGAAAGCCCTGGAGATGGTGCGCGCCGTAGAGCAGGACTGGGCTGAAGCTCCCCAACAATGCCGCGATGCATATGAGGAAATCCTCAAGGATGCCCCCAAGTTAGTAATCATCCAATTCCGCCGGACCAACATCTGCGGCTGCCTGGGGCACCGTCACGTGGTGGTGAAAGAGCAGCCGTTTGCCGAACCGCATGATGCCTTAGGCGGTGATCCTGCTGGAGAGTTGGATATCGCTTACCAGCGCGTGGAGAGCTGGCTGGCGCTGCCTTTGATGGATATCGCGCTCGATGCGCAATTTGTGGCGGGGAGCCGGCTGAGAGAGTTCCAGGCAGAGCGGCTGCGCCTGCAATTTCTCAGCATCCTCCTGCACGAAATTAACCATATGGTTGGTTCCCAAGAGCCAGAGGCTTCGGTCCGTGAACGGAGCTTGGCCTTCTACCGTGATGCGCTTGCACAGTATGTCGAGGATGCCAAAGCGAGTTTGTCCTTGACGATTGACCGCTCGTTCTCGCGCTTTGAGCGTGATTGAGATAGGAGGTGAAAAACAGATTTCCGCATTCCGCTTCCTTACTGAGCGTAGTATGAAGTAATTCTATACTCGCCATAAATCTTAGTGATAAACCCGGCGGGTGTCCCAGGAATACAATTGTGTGTTTCTATGCAGTAGGTGTATAGTGCACTTTCCGTCAGAAGACATGCCCCAGACTGGAGGGGATTTGGCCAGCGCCCTTGGCGAACAAGAGGAGACTTCGATGAGCCTCGACAGCAAGAAGGCTGCTTATATGGGTTGCCAG
The DNA here is from genome assembly GCA_049514855.1 of Terriglobia bacterium. GTDB lineage: Bacteria > Acidobacteriota > Terriglobia > UBA7540 > UBA7540 > CAVROP01. The sequence continues at coordinate 916 of JBEKUR010000421.1, read as the reverse complement.
AGGCTTATATTGGCAATCTTTGTGGCACTATTAATTTCGGCTTCAGCATCAGCACAGCAAACGACCGGTAAAGTTGTTGGCACGGTAACTGATTCCCTGGGCGGGGTGATGCCGGGCGTAAAGGTTACAGCCACCAACACCGCTACGCAGATCAGCACCTCGAGCGTCACCGATAAAGAGGGGTCCTACCAGGTTCTCAACCTCCCCATCGGCGATTACCGCATCACCGCGGAGCGCGAGGGTTTTAGGACGCTGGTTACGGATGCTCCGCCGCTACGAATCAACGAGGTGCTGCGTGTGGATTTGCGCATGGAGGTGGGCGCGCGTAACGAATCGGTTACGGTAGAAGGCTTGGCGGCCGCCGTGGAAACTGTGAACCCCACCTTGGGGCAATCCGTCACCTCCCGACCTGCTGTCGACCTGCCGCTCAACGGACGGAACGTTCTCAATCTTGCTCTGCTGCAGCCCGGGGTCACGGAAGTGAACCCAGCCGCCACGAGCGGGGACCAGGCCGGCAGCTTCGGAATCGCCGGTGGCAAGTCTGACTCCGTCACCTTCCTGCTGGATGGTGGCATCAACAACGACCTGCTGGCGAACGAAGTCGTCTATAACCCCAACCCGGACGCCATCGCCGAGTTTCGAATTTTGACCAGCAACTACTCGGCGGAATACGGCCGCAACGCCGGCGGTATCGTGAGCGTCGTCACCAAGTCCGGCACCAACACCTTGCATGGCAGTGCGTTTGATTACGTGCGCAATGACCTCTTCGACGCCAACCTCTTTTTCAACAATCGCGAGGGCCTTCCCAAGCAAGTGCTCAAGCGCAACCAGTTCGGCTTCACCCTGGGTGGGCCCGTCGTGATTCCGCACGTGCTGAATGGGAAAGACAAGTTCTTCTGGTTCATCGATTACTCCG
>JBEKUR010000420.1:0-2923 GCA_049514855.1 Terriglobia bacterium | reverse complement strand
GCCAGGGCGATTTCGTTCAGCGGCCGCACCAGGCACTTCAGCGCCCGCATGAATCCTACACCGGGAACAGTGGTGAACGTCTCAAAAAATTCCCGGTCGAGAGGGTCGAGGAAGCCGACGAGCTTCGGGGTCAGGTGACCACCGCCCATGCCGCCGTCGATGTAATAGATGGTGTAAAAGGTCAGGGGATTGTGGCGCTCGGGGGGCGGCGCAGATCGCAGGCGCGAAGCAATTCCGGAAGGTACGAAAACCTCGTAGCAGAGCGCACTGACGCGCACCAGCAGCGACTGTCGCTCGATGCGGTCGTAGAGGACTTCACCGGTGATTTCGGAGATCAAGGGTTTTGCTCCTTTTCACGTAGCACAGTGCCACCGCCAGCGCGTCGGCCACATCAGGCGGATACGGGACGCGATGGAGCGAGAAATAATTCTGCACCGCGCGCTGCACCTGGAGCTTGGAGGCATTCCCGTTGCCCGTTATGGACTGCTTCACTCGCTTGGCGGAAAAACTCAGCACCGGGATTCCTGCCAGCCGCGCCGCTAAGCAAATCACCCCGCGGGCATGGCCCATCAGGATCGCCGTCCGAGGGTAATTCGCATGGCTGTAAACTTCCTCCAGGCACATGGCCTCGGGGTTGAATTCCTCGATGACTCGCCGCAGTTCGACGAAGAGCGACTCAAGCCGCTCCGGTAGATTCTCACCGTGGCTGCGCGGCATCCGGATTACGCCGGCTTCAAGGAGATTCACCTCGTTCGCGCGGCAAACGACAATGCCGTAACCAGTGACGTTCAGCCCCGGATCAATTCCAATGACGCGAGTAGGCGACTTGGGGGCGTCTGCCATTCAAAAGGATTGTAGCACGGCGGCGGCGAGAAGAGGGGAGGGCAGAGGGCAAAAGAAGAATAGGTCAAAGGTCAAATGGCAAAGATGGAATCATTGAACCCGAATTCGTAAGTTGAATCAGGTTTCTGGTTTCAGTGAATGGAAAAACCCCTCACCCGCCCTCCTCCGTCGGGCACCCTCTCCCCGGGGAGAGGGCTATCATTTTTGGCGCGCTTCGAAGTCAGGAGGACCGCCCTTTCCCGAGGGGAGAGGGTGGCCCGCTGTCCCGATGCACTTCATCGGGAAGCGGGCCGGGTGAGGGGTCGGTTGTGCGGGACAAAAGGCAAAGGTCAAGAATGAAGTCAAAAGTCAAAAGTCAAAGGTCAAAAGTAAAGGCAAAGGTCAAAAGTAAAGTCAAAGGTCAAAAGTCAAATATCAAATGGCAAATGGCAAAGATGGAGTCACTGAATTTTGCCATTTGGCATTTGAACTTTGACCTGTTCTTCTGCCGGGCCAGAGGCTAGCGCGGCGTGGCGTCGGGCAGGCCGCCGTCCACGGGGATAGTTGCGCCGGTGGTAGGCGTCTGGCGCGTGGCGAAGAAGAGCACGGCTTTGGCGACGTGTTCCCCAGTGACCCTGGCTTTTAAGAGGTTGCGTTTCTGGTAGTATTCCTCCAGGCCTTTATCATCCAGTCCCCGCGCTCGCATGCGGTCAGGTCCAACCTCGGCCCACAAGCCGGACTTGCGCGTCCCGTGAGAGAACACTGCGTCTGGGGAGACCATATTCACACGCACGCCGATTTCGGCCATTTCCAGGCTGGCTATGCGGGCCAGTTGATGGGCAGCGGCTTTGGTGGCGCTGTAAGCCCCGAACTTGGCCCCCGGAGCAAAGACGTTCTTGGTTGAAATCATAACGACGTCGCCGCCGGTCCCCTGATACTTGAAGTGCCGGCCCGCTTCTGACAGCATCAGGAGCGTTCCCTCGATGTTCACCCGTTCCAGTTTCTGGAATACCTCCAGCTTCATCTCTTCCAGGGATGAGACCAGCGCTATGCCGGCATTGACGATGACCAGATCCACGCCGCCCCAGGTCTTGATAATTGTTTCGAACCCTTGCGCGACGGAAGCCGCCTCCGTCACGTCCACCGCAACGCCCAGGACGCGGTCCCCAAAGGTTCCCTTCAAGTCCGTGGCCAGGCTTTCCAGGGCTTGCCCGGGCAAATCGGTGACTGCCACGTGGCAACCGTTCTCGAGTAGGCCCTGGGCAATCGCCGACCCGATTGCTCCCGCCGCTCCCGTGATCACGGCGACTTCCCGCGCCAGAGGCAATTCACTACGCTTTCCGAGCTTGGCGTGCTGGAGGGTGTGGTACTCCATTTCAAAGAGATGGCTTTCGTCGAGGCCCTCGTACGTTCCCATCGCGGCTACCTTAGCTTTGACCGCCAGCGTGTGAGCCGTAATATCGCGGGCGACCTTGGCCGCCTGAACATCCTTGCCGGAACAGATTGCCCCCAACCCCGGCAGCAGCAGCACGCGGGGCAGCGGGTCAAAGGTTGCCAGGCCCTCGGGTAAGTGTGCCGAGTTCCTCTCGATGTAGGCTCTGTAGGCAGCCGCATACTCTTGAAAGGCTGTGGCGAGTTGCTGGCGCAGCCTCGCGGGGTCTTCATAAGCCGGGCTATCGAGCCAGAGGGGCAGGGCCTTGGTGCGAATCAGGTGGTCTGAAGTAAGAGGAGGGGACAAGGCAATTTGCTTGCCCCGGTCGGAGTCAACGAAATCCAGAGTATCGCGATCAGTCAATGACTGAAGGATGACGCGGCGGCAGGGTCGATCGGCGTCCCCGCTGGGTTCGGCAAGCAAGCCACGGACTAAGGGGGCAACGGTGACCAACCTCTTTTCCGCCGCAGAAATCGGCGTCGAAATCTGCACCAGCAGTGGCCGAGTGGCACGCTCGGCCAGGTATTTCTCGGCCTGGGTGACCAGTTCGATGGTGGCCTCGTAGGAGTCGCGCGCGGTCGTTCCCCAGGTGACAAGCCCATGCCGCATCCACACCATGGCCTTGCTGCCCGGGCGCGATTCGTAGGCTGCGGCCGCGGCCTTGGCCAG
>JBEKUR010000419.1:0-2936 GCA_049514855.1 Terriglobia bacterium | reverse complement strand
TTGATCCGGTTCGTAGGGCAGAAATCTCATCGTGGGCCTCCTCGCCCCCTTTCTCTGCACGTCTACAACCGCGAGTTATCACACAGACTCCCAAGGGGAGAGGGTGGACCGCGACGGCGCTTTCACCAGCCGTCGCGGGCCGGGTGAGGGGTCACTTGCACGGCGGGGAGGGATCGGATGGGCCGACATAACCAAGTAACCCCTCACCTGGCTCTCCCGCGACTGCGGGATCGCCACCCTCTCCCCAGGGGAGAGGGCTAAGTTTCTGACTTCGGCCCCCTGTGTCCAGCTCAAGATATGGGTAAGGACCGGATCACGCAGGGGGATCGTCCGGCATCTGGTTCAGCAAATCCAGCTTCTCTTCTTCCGATAGGAAGGCCGCGCGGATGGCGTTTTGGCACAGATGAAGGATTTGCTGGCGCGCGAGACCGAAAGTCTTTGCGGCCAGCAAATATTCATTAACCAAGGTTGTCCCGAACATGGCAGGGTCATCGGTGTTCAACGTCACCACAAGGCCGGCTTCCAGAAACTGAGGCAAGGGATGGTCTTCCATGCGCGCCAGCACGCCCGTAGCGACGTTGCTGGTGAGGCAGACCTCTAATGGAATTTGGCGATCACGAAGCAGCGCCAGCACGGCCGGATCGCGCGCCGCCGTGAGGCCGTGTCCGATGCGCTCGGCGCCCAGCAGCTCTACCGCTTTGCGGACGCTTTCCGGCCCACAGGCTTCTCCCGCATGGGCAACAACATGGAGGCCCATTTCCCTTGCCTCTCGAAATACCTCCGGGAAGAGTTCCGCCGGACCGCGGGTTTCGTCACCGCCGATTCCCAAAGCCACCACGCCCTGCGGCCGGAAGCGCTCGGCCCAGTGGAGCACCTCGCGCGTATGCTCGACGCCGAAATGGCGGATGGCGTCGAAAATCCATTGCACTCGCACGCCGAAACTTTTCTGCGCCGCTAGCGCTGCCGAAGCCGCCGCCTCGAAAATTGCCTCGAGAGGTTGCTTCTTCCACAGCACAACTCCGGCGGCGAAAATGACTTCGGCATACTTCACATTTTGGTTCGCCAGCCCCTCGATCAGCCGGGCGGTGGCCACAGCATAGTCGCCAGGCGTCTCCAGGAGCAAGGTCACCAGCTTGAAGGCCTGGAGAAAGTCCTGGAAGTTCCTGTACCGGTATCTCTGCCCAGTGCGTTCCGCGATCCAGTCCCGCGTCTCCTTCTCCAGACGCCCCTTGGAACGCGAGAGTTCATGCAGAGTTTCAGGCTGGACGCTTCCCTCCAGATGGAGGTGCAGCTCCACTTTGGGAAGGTGTCGGATGAATGACTCAAGGTCAGTGGCGGGTCCGTGCATAGCAGCACCGCATTGGAAGTAGGCAGTAAGCAGTAGGCAGTAGGCAGTCGGCAGCCGGCAATAAGCAGTTAGCAGAACCAGCCAGGTGTCAGTGGCAAGTGCAGACTGCCTACTGCCTACTGTTCTCTACCGTCCTGGCAGCGCTGGCTTACCCGCATTCAGCCAGGCCGTGTACCAGTAGGATCCCGCGTCGTGCGCAGCCCCGTTGATAGCCCTCATCACGGTCGCGCCGACCTGTGAATAAAAGCGATCGAAGTACTCGTCGGTATAATCCGGCAGGCCCTCCCGAGCGCGCAAATCCGCGAGAATGATGGAATCCAACCAGGTATGAGCCTCGAGGCAGGTTTGGAATGCGTATTCGGTAGGATCGTCGATCTTCGCCGCGTCTTCGGGATGGAGAATGAAGAACTTCGAGTAGCGGTCCAAGAGGCGGATTTCAAACCGATCAGCTAATCCTGTCTGGCCGGTTAATTGGCCGTTAAAATTCTGGGTCACATGAAGCGGATCGTGGGCGTCCGCCACGTAGTGGGCCAGTACGGCCGCCTCCAGCTTCACCTGATCCCAGTTACGAGACTTGAACGCCACCGTTAAGCGGAGGCTGTGTTCTCCGACTTGCCAGGGCAGCAGGCCATCGCGATTGACGCGCCCCGACCCGTATTGCTCCACGGCCTGTTTGAACGAATGCGGCAACCCCAAGAATGGAAAGATCCCATACTTGTCCATGTAGACGTAGTGCCGCTTGCGTTCGTAACGGTCTTTCTTCATCCACTCGTCGGGATCATTGGCGTGTTCAACGATAAACTGACGATTCGCCTCGAAAAAGCCGCGCATTTCGGAGGGAAGGGTTTGGATCGCCCAGGTATTCACGATGTCGTGGCCAATCGGACCCCAGGCCGCCACCGGATGAACGGTCAATAGCCAAAGCGCCAGAACTGCGACCAGCCGGCCAATGGACCAAAGGGATGTCAACTGCGAATGGCGCCGCGCCTTGGGCATAACGATCTCATTCCCCCGCGTTCGGGGGTCCTCACAATACCAAACGATCTGCCCGATTCTACCCTATTTCACGGAGATTTGTCGCCGTCCGTCAGCGACCGGTAGTGAGTCAATTTGATGTAGAGACGGCTTTACGCCGCCATTTGGCGATCCCGCCTTGCGGGATCGCCGCTACAGCATCAAATTGACCTACTACCCAGCGATCAAACACCGACGCGACCACGCGCTTGTGAAATCTCAATCAAAGGTCCGGACGCCCAGCGGGCGTGGCGGCCGCGGGAACCATTACCCGTGGACTCCTTCCAAATTCGCTACGGTGCCTGCTGTAACCGAAATAGATGGTCAGGCCAATAATCAACCACACCACGAAACGCACCCAGGTTTCGATCGGCAAGCTGGCCATGAGGACAAGGCAACAAAGGATGGAAAGGATTGGAACGACGGGAACCCAGGGGGTGCGAAAGGAACGACGGCGCTGAGGCTGGGTGCGGCGGAGCACGAGCACGCCCATCGACACCAGTGCGAAGGCAAACAACGTTCCGATATTAGAGAGGTCCGCCAGCGTGCCAATATCAAAGATGCCAGAAGGGAT
>JBEKUR010000418.1:0-2953 GCA_049514855.1 Terriglobia bacterium | reverse complement strand
GTAGTCTTGCCGGAACCTTGCAATCCCACCAGGAGGAAAACCGTGGGGTATTCCTTCGAAAACGTAAGAAGCGAGGCCTCGCGCCCAAGAATTTCAATGAGCTCATCGCGAACGATCCGAACCACTTCCTGGCCCCCCGAAAAGCTTGACCGAATCTCTTCCCCCAGGGCTTTCACGCGTACCCGGTCGAGCAGGGCTTTGACCACGTTCAGGTTGACGTCGGCCTCGAGCAGGGCAAGCCGCACCTCGCGCAGGGTCTCGTCCACCACCTCCTCGTTCAGAACTCCCTGAACGCGCAAGGACTTGAAAACCTTCTGGAAACGACCTTGTAAAGCCTCAAACATGTGTGACTTCAGAATGCGCCTAGCCTGATCTGGCGCCCCCGGACCCACAGCCCGGGCAAATCTTTACGAGCAAGACTGGACTTCTATTCTACCTCCGCAAACACGTTAAGGAAAGCCTGTTCTTCGCGCAAGTCCTCTTTGAACTGATTTTGCCAGGTGTAAGAAAAGCCAGCTCTGCGCCTGGTGGCGGGAATGCAGCCACAAGACCCAGTCAGATGTTCTTTGCTTGCGAGTGAAACAGGATCACTTGCCGGCCATCAGCTTCTCAATTTCTTCCACCGTGCGAGGCAGGCGGCTGGTCAGATGTTCATAGCCATCCTTGGTGATGAGGATGTCGTCCTCGATGCGCACCCCGATTTTCTCTTCGGGGATGTAGATGCCCGGCTCCATGGTAACCACCATGCCGGGTTCAAGAGGCTGGTTGTAATCCATGGGGTCGTGAATGTTCAGGCCGATGGAGTGGCCGAGCCCGTGGATGAAGTACTGGCCGAGCGAGTTTCCGTGCAAGTCTTTCCCGTGGGCGTTGATGTAGGCGTAGGCGATCTCGTGGAGGCTGTTCTTGCCATGTCGCAGCATCAAGCCGGGCTTGGCGGCGGCCATGGCGGCGTTCTGCGCGCCCAGAACGATCTCGTAGATTTCGCGCTGGCGCGGCGTAAAGCGGCCGTTGACGGGCAGGGTACGCGTGATGTCGCTGGTGTAGCCGCCATAGGAACCCGCCACGTCCATTACCACTACGTCGCCATCCTTCATTTGCTGATCGTCAGCATCGTAGTGCAAGACCGTTGAAAAGAACCCTGAACCGACGATGGGGGGGTAAGCAGGCCATTCGCATCCCCGCCGCCGAAACTCGAACTCCATCCGCGCCGCCGTCTCGTATTCCCAGACGCCCGGACGGACGGTTTTCATTGCCGCCAGGTGCGCTTCAATAGAAGCGTCCACGGCTTTCCGGAGCAGGGCGATCTCGCCCGGCGATTTCACCGCTCGCTGGCGCTCCACGTGCTGGCGCACGTCGGCAAGGTTCGCCAGCGGGGCCATTTTGTGCAGCTTGGACACAACCTCAGCCTGGAAATAATCCTCGCCGCTTTCAGGCTGAGGAGTCAGTTCCGTATATATTTTGGGAAAATTCTTGAGCGCTTCCAGAAGTTCTGATTGGAACAGGGAGGTCGCCTTGAGCGTGGGGAAGCCGCTGCGCGCGCTCGCGTCGGCATCGTCCGGCCCGAGCTTCGGCCCTGTCCATTTCTCCTCGCGGAAGTCGTGCGCCGGTATGAAAAGAACTTCCCTCTCCAGCTCCAACGTGGCGCCGGGCTTCGGAGCCTTCGGAACCAGCAACATCATGGCTTCCGGTTCGTTCCAGCCGGTGAGGTAGTAGAAGTTCTCGTTCTGATGGAACGTCGTCACGCTTGCGGCCACGTCCGCGTCCCGGTAACCGAAAAGCACGATGACGCCGTCACCGCCAGTCTCGCGCAGCAAGCTCGCGCGCCGCTCATGAAAAACCGAAAGTGGTTCGCGCTCCCAAGCCAGAGCCGGGAGCACGGAAGGCGGCAGCAAGAGTGCCAGCAACAGCAGATAGAAGCTTCGCGATCGAGTTATTTGCATCGAGACCTCCGAGGAATCGGGAGTGTAGCACAGTCGGCCCCACGGTGACCTGTCATTCCGAGCGAAGCGAGGAATCTCGCTCTGTCAGTTGGTCGAGCAGGGTGGCCTGCAGAGCGAGATTCCTCGCTTCGCTCGGAATGACAGTGCTCATTGAGGTTTGCGGCGTGATTTGGAAGGCGCCTTCCAAAACGCGGGTCATTCCAAGGTTTGACTATGTCTCTTGTGAGGCCGGACGCGATCGGACTAGGGCGGGTAGTGAATTCCAAAGCCGCCGCAGAGGCGTCTGGAAAAGGGACATCATCCCCATATAGGAATAGCCTATGAAGAAGAGCAGCAGGAAGGGAACGGTCAGGTAGTTTTCGACGCGGAATGAATAGGCGGTAGTGAAAACGAAATAGGCTGCCATGCCGAGCTCAACATAGGGTTTCCAGCCGCAGCGGTGGCGGACGTACTTTTTGTGTTCCCAACCTTCTTCCTTCAGTTCGACGCGGTACTTGGGGGTGCGGACAAATTCCGACTGCTTTCCCAACAGGGCTTCAATCACCGCCACGGAGTTGGTGACGGCAAGGCCGATGCCGGTGGCCATGAGGAAAGGCACGAATCTTATGCGCTTCCACCAATCCCGCGGATAGAGCTCGCGTTGGGCTACCATGTAGAAACTCGAGACAGAACACGTGGAGGCGAGGAACAAGGGCAGGTCCAAGTACAGCATCTGGAACCAGCCCTGGTAAAAGCGCACGATCATGGCGGGCAGCAGGATGAGGGAAAACACCACCATGAATGGATAAGCGAGGTTCGCCGTGAGGTGGAATGTGGCCTCGAGCTTGATGTATAGCGGCTGTTCGCTCCGCCAGATGAGCGGGAGCAATTTCTTGGCCACCTGGATCAGGCCCTTGGCCCAGCGCGCCTGCTGCGTTTTGAAGGAGTTCATCTCCACGGGCAATTCGGAGGGGCACTCGATGTCCCGGTCATAAATAAATTTCCAACCCTTCAGTTGCGCGCGGTAGCTCAAA
>JBEKUR010000417.1:0-2961 GCA_049514855.1 Terriglobia bacterium | reverse complement strand
ACACACAACGCCCCTTGTGGACGTCCGCTCCTATCGCTATCATGGTGTTGCCTCCTCCTTCAAATTTGCCAGCACGTCCAGTTTAACTGGACTCGAGGAGGCATCACCGTTTCATAACATCAGAGCGTAGCTCTGCGTTCGGCTTCCAATGCGGTATACTGCCCTTGCTATGCCTATCTCCAGACGCCATTTCGCACCCGGCCAGTTGCAGTTTATCACTTCTAGCACCTATCGCCGCACGAAGCTCTTTGATAGTCACCGCTTCCGCTGCGACTTCGTTGAGGTTCTACGGCAATTTCGGCGGGAGGCGGGCTTTCTGCTCCTCGGCTGGGTTCTGATGCCAGAGCACTTTCACCTATTGATCAAGCCCGAGCCGGCCGAGAGCACCAGCCGCCTCATGCAAGAGCTGAAGAAACGAACCGCGCAACGGATTGTTTCAGTCCTCACTGAGAATCAAGGGCATTCCTGGTGCCGCAAGATGTTGACCGACCTGCGGCTGCCGCCCACCGTTCACACCGACTCGCGCTATCGTGTCTGGCAGCGCCGTTTCTATCCCTATGGTGTTTACAGCGAGAAGAAACGCCTGGAGAAGCTGAACTATATGCACAACAATCCGGTGAAGAGAGGCTTGGTGCGTTCGCCGGAGGAATGGCCCTGGTCGAGCTTCAGGTTCTACCATCTGAATGATTCGTCCCTCTTGAGCATGGACAAGCTCGTTTGAGTTCCTTCCAGACTCCAGTCGCAGAGCTGCGCTCTGCGCCAGCCGGCGGTAATTCGGGATGGCAGATTCCAGATTTCAGAAATGCATCGCGGCAATTCGAGATGGCAGATTTGAGATTTCAGAAATACAAGGCGGCGATTCGAGATGGCAGATTCCAGATTTCAGAGACGAGGCGGTAATTTGAGATGGCAGATTTGAGATTTCAGAGACACAAGGCGGTAATTCGGGATGGCAGATTTCAGAGATACAAGGCGGTAATTCGAGATAGCAGATTCCAGATTTCAGAGACGAGGCGGTGATTTGAGATGGCAGATTCCAGATTTCAGATTTCAGAAATGAATCGCGGCAATTCGAGATGGCAAATTCCAGATTTCAGAAATGCATCGCGGCAATTCGAGATGGCAGATTTGAGATTTCAGAGACGAGGTGGTGATTTGAGATAGCAGATTCCAGATTTCAGAGGTACAACCGCCCTTTCCTGAATCCCGAATCCTGAATCCTGAATCCTGAATCCTAAACCTTGACATCCTGCGCGCAAATCCTCAACAATGGCGGATTCTGAGAAGCAGTCGTCAGTCATCAGTTTTCAGTGGTCAGTCAACTTCCCCTTGGGGGCTTCTTAACTGACAACTGAATACTGAGAACTGATGACTAATTCTGAGAAGCAGTCGTCAGTCATCAGTTTTCAGTGGTCAGTCAACTTCCCCTTGGGGGCTTCTTAACTGACAACTGAATGCTGAGAACTGATGACTAATTCTGAGAAGCAGTCGTCAGTTATCAGTTTTCAGTGGTCAGTCAACTTCCCCCTGGGGGCTTCTTGACTGACAACTGAATACTGAGAACTGATGACTAATCACGAAAGGTCAAATCAATGCGTTGGAGTCAAACATTCATTCCCACTTTGCGCGAGGACCCTGCCGAAGCGGAGGTTCCCAGTCATCGTTTGCTGTTGCGGGCCGGTTACATTCGCCAGGTGGCGGCGGGAGTCTATGCCTATCTCTTCCTGGCGCAGAAATCCCTTCTCAAGGTCATGCAAATCATCCGCGAGGAGATGAACGCCATTGGGGCGCAGGAGTTTTATTTGCCGGCTTTGAATCCGGCGGAGCTTTGGAAAGAGTCCGGCCGGTACGAGTCTTACGGCGAGACGTTGTTCAAGCTCATGGACCGCAACAAGCACGAAATGTGTCTGGGAGTGACGCACGAAGAGGAGATGACGAACATCGCCCGCAGCGAGCTGCGGTCGTACAAGCAACTGCCTCAGATCTGGTATCAGATCCAGGAGAAATTCCGCGACGAGCCGCGGCCTAAGTCGGGGTTGTTACGCCTGCGTCAGTTCTGGATGAAGGATTCCTATTCCTTCGACCTTGACGATGCCGGACTGGAGATCAGCTACCAGAAGCATTACGGCGCCTACGGGCGCATTTTCGACCGCTGCGGGCTGAAGTACGTCATTGTGGAAGCGTATTCAGGGACCATGGGGGGGACGCACTCCCATGAGTTTGCCGCGCCGACGGACGCGGGCGAGGATTCGCTGGCCATTTCTGAGTGCGGCTACGCGGCCAACCTGGAGAAAGCCGAAGCCAAAGCGCCTGGAGTCGAGGACCTGACGGGCGACGCGCCTCCCGAGCCCTTTCCCACTCCCGGCCAGAAGACCATTGATGATTTGGCAAAGTTCACCGGTGAAAGCCCGGCGCGGCTGATGAAGACGCTGGTTTACGTGGTGGAGAGCAAGCCTTTGCTCCTCTTGCTGCGTGGCGATCACTCCCTCAGCGAGACGAAGCTGGCCGCCGCGCTGGGCACGGATCTCTTCCGGCCCGCCACACCCGAGGAGGCATGGGCGCTGCACGGCGCGCACGTAGGCTCGCTGGGGCCGGTGGGGCTTAAGGGAGTAAGGATATTGGCGGACCGGGCATTGGAGGGGCGAAAGAACCTCATCACGGGCGCCAACCGTGATGACACGCACCTCCGCAACGTCACGCCGGGGCGTGATTTCCAGGCCGAGTATCATGATATGCGGGTGGTGACGGCTGGCGACCTCTGCCTGCGCTGCGGCAAGCCCATTCAAATTCGCATTGCGGTGGAATTGGGACACATCTTCAAACTGGGAAGACGGTATTCCGAAGCGATGCATGCGACGGTATTGGACGAGAACGGCAAAGAGACCCCGCTGGTCATGGGGTCGTATGGAATTGGCGTGGAGCGCATCTTGAGCGCCGCCGTGGAGCAGAACCACGACCAGG
>JBEKUR010000416.1:0-3004 GCA_049514855.1 Terriglobia bacterium | reverse complement strand
CGAGTCTAAAGGTGATAAGTCTACATATATAGATAATGCGGTGTCAAGGTCTTTCTTCATCCCGGCGGGCGCAGACACGGCGCTTTTTGCAAGCGTTCCTGAGCGCTTCTCACGGTGCCAGCCGTTCCCACAAGTCATTGATTAAACTGGAAATAGCTTTGTTCTGGAGCAAGAGGTCCTGGATTCAAACCCCAACGAAGAACTGTTCCACACGCCCAACTGGCCGTGTAACGGCCTACTCGTTGCAGTGCAACCTCCTGACTCCCCCGAAGTCCCCTTGTGGGAAGTTGGAAGTTAAGGTCAGGCTTGCCGATTTTCGCCCGGATGAAGGGCAACGGTCCCCCCGCACAGGGATTCTGCCTTAAGTTAGCGCTTATGGGGCACTGTCCCCGGAAAAATGGCAGGTCAAGACTGCGGTTCCCGTGTTTCAAGGGGAGAGCGTGTTATCAGGAGAGAGCATTTTATCTTGACAGGCCGTGAACCGCTGCGGTATAAAAGGTATATTTATGCATTGAATGCATAAATATTCTATTTCCTGATTGTGGGGTTCGGAAGACGTTGGGCACGGCGACAAAAGCTGAAATTACCGGGCGGTCATTGCCGGCGGCGAAGCCCCTGCCTGCCGTCCGCGCCGCGGTGCTGGGCGCCAGCGGTTACGTAGGGCGCGAACTCCTGACGCTCCTCGCCCGGCATCCTAACGCCAGCGTGGTGCGGCTGATCTCATCGCATCTCGACGGGAAAAGGCCCTTCCCCATCGAGCAGGCCCACCCGACGCTGCGCGGACGGTTCTCAGTTCCCTGCCTGCCCTTGAACCTGGAGGGCTTGGCTGGCTCGGAGCTGCTGGACGCCGTGGCTGCCTCGGAGGTGGACGTCATCTTTCTCGCCACACCGCACGAGACTTCGCACGACGTTGTGCCGATGCTGCTTGACGCAGGATTGCGCGTCATCGACTTAAGCGGAGCTTTCCGGCTTAAGGATACTGGCGCGTACCCGCGCTGGTACGGTTTTGCGCACCGCGCCTCGGAGGCTCTTGCCGAGGCGGTCTATGGCCTGCCGGAGCTCGACCACGGGGCGATTGGGCAGGCCAGGTTGGTGTCGAATCCGGGTTGTTACGCCACCTCCGTGATTCTTGCCCTGGCCCCCCTCCTCCGCTCCGGGTGGGTGGATGTCTCTGCCGGCATCATTTCTGATTCGAAATCAGGCGCCAGTGGCGCCGGCCGGACGCCCAGCGGGAAACTTCACTTCCCGGAGGTCAACGAGAATTGCCGGGCGTACGGCGTTTTCAGTCATCGGCACGTCCCGGAAATGCTTCAGGCGCTGGACATCGGGGAGAAGGATTTCATCTTCACCCCTCACTTGTTGCCTATCACGCGCGGCATTCTCAGCACGGTTTACGTCCGCCTCAAAGGGCAGCGGACCCTCGATCAGGTGGTTTCCCTTTTCAGGCAGTTTTACGAGACTTCTCCTCTGGTCCGCGTTTATGAAGGTGGAGCGCTGCCTGAAATCCTGGCGGTAGCCCATACGCAATTTGTGGACCTTGGTTTCGCACTTGACGAGGCTACCCGACGGCTGATTGTGGTCTCCGCCTTGGACAACCTCGGCAAGGGCGCGGCGGGCCAGGCAGTCCAGAATATGAATCTCATGTTCGGATTCCCGCAGGACCTGGGGCTAGTATGAAGCTGGTGGTAAAAATCGGTGGACAGGTGGCTGAGGAGCCAAAGGGACGGAGGAGGCTGGCCCGGCAAATTGTGGAACTGCGGCGCGCCGGCCACGCCGTGGTGGTGGTCCACGGCGGCGGGAAAACGCTCACCCGGACCCTGGACCGTCTGGGTATAGCCACGGAATTCCACCAGGGACTGCGCGTGACGGACGCTGCCACGCGCGATGTTGCTCTGATGGTTCTCGCGGGCATCGTGAATAAGCAGTGGGTGGCAGAGTTCGCAGCGCTCGGCCAGCCGGCGCTGGGCATCTGTGGCGGTGACGCGGGGCTGGTCTACGCAAAGAAAATATCTTTGGGGTCCAACGGCCAGAAGAAAGACCTGGGTTACGTCGGGCGGCCCCACAAGATCCGGACCAGCGTCCTCGAGATGGCCTTGCGGGAAGGCCTTGTCCCCGTGGTGGCCAGCCTGGGGCTCGGGGCGCGGGGAGAATTCCTGAACATCAACGCCGATGACCTGGCGGCGGCCCTCGCCGTGGCTCTCCAGGCGGACCGGCTCCTATACCTCACTGAATCGGGTGGAGTCTGGGACGCTGAGCGGCGCTTGCTGCCGCTGGTGAAGTTGGGTGAGATATCCAGCCTGATCAGGAAAGGCATCGTGCGTGACGGGATGATTCCAAAACTCCTTTCGTGCTCACGCCTGCTCCGCAAGAAGGTTGGAGAAGTTGACATCCTCTCCGCGGACCGGCCAAATGCTCTGCTCCGAGCCCTTCAGAATGGGCAGCATGGTGGGACCAGGATTGTGAAAAACGCATGAACTTCGACGAGATTGCACAGCTTGAGAAACAGTTCTTGATCCCCACGTACGACCGTTTGCCGATCTTGGCGGTGCGGGGCGAGGGCTGCTATCTCTACGACGATCGAGGCAGGAAGTATCTCGATTTCCTGGGCGGGCTGGCCGTGAATTCTCTGGGCTACGCGCACCCGGAAGTCCTCGCCGTTCTCAGGGACGAAGCCGAGACGCTCTTGCACGTTTCCAATTTGCTTTACCACCCTTATCAAGCGCCACTCGCGAAGAAACTCACTTCCCTGGCGGGGCTCGATCGGGCCTTCTTCGCCAACTCCGGCACGGAAGCCATCGAAGGGGCGCTTAAGCTGGTTCGCGCCTACGCTCACCAACATCAGGAACCCTTCCTGCGGGACGAAATCCTGGCGCTTGAGAACTCTTTCCATGGAAGAACGTTTGGGGCGCTCTCCGCGACCTGGCCTGAAAAGTACCGCAAGCCGTTTGGGCCCCTGGTTCCGGGCGTCCGGTTCGTCCGGCTGAATGACGCCGGCCACTTACGG
>JBEKUR010000415.1:0-3009 GCA_049514855.1 Terriglobia bacterium | reverse complement strand
CAGCAGTCTTCACTGGAGTACTCAAAAATTGGGGATGCTCGATTGTCGGTTGGAACCTTGCACTGGACGAAGAGGGAAAGCCGAATATGGGGCCAGGTCAGTCCGGAGGCATCGTGACGATTCATTCCAAGACGCAGAAGATCACTCGGTGCGGCCAGTATTGGGCCTTCGCTCACTATTCGAAGGTAATGCAGCGCGGAGCGCGCGTGCTCGCGTCCCACGGACAATTAGCCGACGTCGATCATGTCGCCGTAGAGAATCCAGATGGCAGCTACGTGTTAGTCCTTACCAACCGTGGCGGTCTGGAACGACTGGTGCCATGCAGCTTAGGATCTTATGAACTGCAGATGAAACTACCTCGAAACTCGGTGGCCACGCTTCTTTGGTGATATTACGAAGGGCCACAAGCAAGTCATAGCTTGGTACTTTTTGAGCAGAGTTAGCGGTTTCTTTTTCGAACGAGGATGAGCCTTTGGAAAGGTTCGATAGAAGTCCTCACGTGCAGAAAAAGTCGAAAAACCAGTTGACACTTCCTTCTAAGGGAAGGCGTTCGTTCGTTGGTGGCATGGCAACCTTGGGGGCAGGGTTAGCCAGTTCCATCATCCTACCCAAAAGCGCGATAGCGCAGTCCGCGGCAAAGGCGCCGCCGAATACAGAACCTGCAGCAGGCGGTTGCGGGCGCAGCATGGTCATTGCTTCTGACGCCGCAACTGTCGCAGAAACAACTGCAGGGAAAATCCGTGGATTCAGGCGGAACGGTGTATACATTTTCAAAGGTGTACCCTACGGCGCCTCAACCGCTGGTGCCAGGCGCTTCATGCCGCCAGTCAAGCCTGAACCGTGGACCGGAATTCGCAACGCGCTGCAGTATGGCCGCGTCTGTCCAAGCCAGGACTCTGCGCACTTTAATACTGACGGAAGAAACCTGGCGAACTCCGACGAAGATGCATTCGTGCTGCATCGCGGTGCATTCGCCACGGTGCCCGGCGAGGACTGTCTGCGTGTCAATCTTTGGACGCCGGAGATCAATTCTTCACATAAACGCCCGGTCATGGTCTACATGCACGGCGGAGGGTTTGCCGGTGGCAGCGGGCACGATCTTCTCTCCTATGATGGCGAAAGTCTCGCCCGCAATCATGATGTGGTCGTAGTGACTCACAATCATCGTCTGAACGTGTATGGCTATCTCAATCTTGAACACTTGGCAGGAGAGGAATATGCCAGTGCCGCCAATGTTGGGATGCTCGATATCGTAGCGGTCTTAGAGTGGGTTCGCGATAACGTCAAAACTTTCGGCGGCGATCCCGGCAGCGTAACAATTTTTGGCCAGTCTGGCGGCGGGGGGAAAGTCATTGCTCTTATGGCAATGCCAACGGCCAAAGGCTTGTTTCATCGCGCCATTGTTCAGAGCGGCCCCTTTCTAAAATCCCTCTCTCCTGACTACTCAGGACGATTGGCTGAGTTGGTGATCGAAGAACTTAGCTTGTCCAAATCACAGCTGAACGAACTGCGGAAAATTCCGGTTGATCGCCTCTCGGGGGCTGCGACGGAAGCAATGAAGAAGATGCCCCCGCATAAATCTTCCCTCCGCGAGGTCTATGGCGAGCACGATTGGGGACCGACAGTAGACGGCCGCATTCTTCCTCGCCATCCATTCGATCCGGGAGCTCCGGAACTATCTGCGGAAGTTCCATTGCTAACGGGCACAAATCTCCACGAGTTTGTAAACGGGCTTGACCGTCCCGATGCCAATGCGATGGGAGTAGAGGAACTTAACCGGTTGGTTAATGAAGAATTTGGCGACCGTAGCAAGACGATCATCGACGCCTACCGGCGCGATTACCCTAAAGCGACTCCGTTTGGCCTGTATGCCACCATTGCTGCCGCTCGTGTTCGCCGTCCTGCCTTCGAGCAGGCTATCAGGAAGGCTGCTTTGGGCGCCGCGCCCGCGTACTCTTATGTCTTCTCTTGGCGGACTCCAGTATTGGACGACCGTCCCGGCCCATTCCACGCCTGTGAAATCGCGTTCACGTTCGACAATGCTGAAATTTGCGACCATTACAGTGGGGGCACTCCCGAGGCATTCGTTCTATCGAAGCAGATCAGCACTGCTTGGGCGAATTTTGCCCGAACCGGCAATCCCAATCACGATGGCCTGCCGCATTGGCCCACATACACGGCTGAACACCGGGCAACCATGTACTTCGACACGCCCTGCGAAGTGCGCAACGATCCTGAAGGAGAAGGATTGAGGCTGATGGCACAGTCCTGAGTGAAACAAGGCGATGACGTCCGGTTTGCGTGCCGGATGATAGAGTTTTTGACCGACGCATTCAGTACTCTCGTATTCGATCTTCGCAGAACTATTCCGAGTTTATAGAAGGAGGACCGTATGATCGAAACCATAGAGAGAATGCTGGGTGATTTGGAGCGTGGCAAGTTGAGTCGCCGCCAGCTCGCCGTTTCCCTCGCCGCCGTGGCCGCTGGGGCATACGCGGCGCCGGCTGCGCTCGCAACTCCTGCGCCCACAGGCTTCCGGGCGGTTAGCATAAACCACGTCACCGTGCGGGTCCCCGACCTCCACCGCACGTCGCAGTTCTACCAGGAGTTCTTCGGGATGCCGCTCAAGCAGCAGTCGGCGACGGTACATATCCTGGGCGTGGGAGACTCCTTTTTTGGCATTGAGCAAGGCGAGAGTAAGGCCGCTACGGTCGATCACTACGACTTTGGAATTGCCAACTTCAACGCTGATGAAGTTCGCGCAAAGTTGAGGGAACGTGGCTTGAAATTCTCGGATCCCACTGCAAAGGAATCTTTCAAGTTCTACGACCCGGATGGATTCCAGGTTCAAGTGAACGCACCCGATTACGTGGGTCACGTGAGCTGACATCCGATATTCACAAGTGCACAACGATATTCAGCAATGGTCTGAAAGCGTAGCTAATGTCAGCGGCACGTCTGCCGCTGGCCAAGAAAACCGACACAGACAAAGGAGAGCGATCATGAATA
>JBEKUR010000414.1:0-3094 GCA_049514855.1 Terriglobia bacterium | reverse complement strand
CCTTGATGCGCCCTGCAACGTGACCAAGCGCCTCGTCCCACGAAACAGACTCCAGCTTTCCGTTCCGGTTAACCAGCGGTTGCCTCAACCGGTTGCCCCACAAGGCAGCCTCATGGGCGCCCCACCCCCTGGCGCAAAGCCTTCCCAGGGACACCGGATGGGTTTCACTCGGCGCCACGCCAACCAGTCCTCCTTTGTTCGCTAACAAGTAAAAACCGCAGCCACAAGCGCAAAACGGGCACGTGGTGGGGACGGTCAACATGTCAGACCTCCCCCCCGAAACCTGGGGTTGGGATGGTGACTTTGGCTCAGAGGGCAGTGGGTAGCAGGCTCGTTTGAGGGGAGTCGTCTCAGCAATACCTCCCGAGCCTGCTCTGGGTCCGGCTCTATTGATATGGTCTCATCAAGGCTTAGCTTATCTGCTGGCTGCAATGTTGCGGTCATGTCAAGCGGGGAATCGAGAGTATTGCCTCGGGTCTCATAGACCCTAGGACACCCAATCGCCCACATGGGGATAGCACTCCCGCCCAGGAGATGGTATCTGGTCGAGGCAAGGCAACCCTATTGCCAAAGCATGGGTTAGGAGAAACGCGGAGTGATCAGGATAGTTGTCCTGTCCCTCCTACCGTTTTCGCTGAGGATTTCAACTGGCCCTTCTAGCGGTAGTTAACTGTGAAGCGATGGAATCCACAGTGTGACGCGTTGATTAGAAAAGACTTAACACGCGACCCATGCGTCTTACCTGCCGAGTTGGGTAATACGTCGAGTCCGCGGCATTTCTCTCGATGAGTCAATGAGTTAGCCTGTTGATATTTTCGCCTCCCAGTAAACTACCGCTAGCTGCTGTAAATAAGCGAATTAGTTGAGTGAAACCCCCCAATCTTAAGGAGGGTGACAGCCCAGTTAGCGCTGTTTTACAGGGGAAAATGTCTGAACGGTCTCAAAAATGTGCGCGGAATCCCGACGTGCGACGACTCCGCGGAGAGTTTCGAGCTAGGAGTGACATTTGGACCGCTAACGCATTCTAAGGTGATGTGAACTCGATGAAGTCGTTGTAAGGGCCATTACGCCTCCGAACTCGAGTTCCGGAAATCTGCCGCTTGGTGGGAACACCTCAAGGTTACAAGGTGGCCAGCCTGATTCCCCTTGGCTACCCGGCGGAGAGCCCGGAAAAGAGCAAGCGGCCCCTTTCGGACGTCCTGCACTGGGAGAAGTACTGAAGCTTCTCTTCGTGAATCAACAACAGCGGCATTGGATACGCTAAACCTCGCTGACGCAGCACATCTCTTGACCTGCCCCCGTTTTCTGTACCAATCATAAAGCGAGTTCCAGGGCAGTTTCTTGCTTTTGTTGTTCTCTCCGGGGCGGCTGGGGGGGGAGAGCCGCCCCGGCGCCTGTGAATTCCTGCGGGGTCCGATTCCCCAGCGAAGTGTGGGGCCGAACCTCGTTATAGTCCCTCCTCCAAGCCTCAATCGTCTCCCGAGCTTCCCCCAGGCTTGTGAACCAGTGCTCGTTCAAGCATTCGTCCCGCATCTTGCCGTTGAAGCTCTCAATGAAAGCATTCTGCACCGGCTTCCCCGGCTCGATGAAGTGCAGCTTCACACCTTGTTCGTAGGCCCACACGTCCAGTGCCTGGCCCGCAAACTCCGGGCCATTGTCCATCACCAGGATCTGCGGTAACCCTCGCCACTCGCGCAAACGCTCCAGCACGCGCACCACCCGAGTGCCCGGAATCGACGTGTCCACTTCCGCCGCCAGGCATTCCCGATTGAAATCATCCACGATGTTCAGACTCCGAAACTTCCGCCCCGCACTCAGAGCATCGGAAATGAAATCCATCGACCAGCGCTCGTTCTGCCGGGTCGGAATCACCAGAGCCTGGCGCTCCACAGCCCCGATCCGCTTGCGCTTCCGCCGCCGCACGCCCAGCCCTTCCTGCCGGTAGAGCCGATAAACCCGCTTGTGATTCACCACCCAGCCCTCGCGCCTCAGCAGCACCGTCAACCGCCGATACCCGAAGCGGCGCCGCTCTCCCGCCAGGGTGCGCAGCCGCGCCTGCAGCTTCTCCTCCTGCCCCGGGCGCTGCGGTTCGTAGCGGCAGCTCGTCCGCGCCATTCCCACCAGCCGACATGCCCGCCGTTCACTCAACCCCTGCGCTTGCCGAATCACGCCCACCGCCTCGCGCCGGTCCGGGGGCGCTAGAACTTTTTTGCCAGCACCGTCTTCAAGGCTTGGTTGTCCAGCGTCAGGTCCGCCACAATCTGCTTCAACCGCCGATTCTCGTCTTCCAACTGCCGCAGCCGCCGCGCCTCACTCACTTCCAACCCGCCGTACTTCGCCTTCCACTTGTAATAGGTCGCGCTGCTGATCCCCTGCTGACGGCAAATCTCCACCGTCTTCATCCCCGCTTCGCCTTGCTTCAATACCCCAATAATCTGCTCCTCCGTGTAACGGCTCTGCCTCATCTCCTGTCCTCCTTCAGGCTTTTATACCCTGGGAGAACTCTCCTTTACACTGGTACAGTTTTCGGGGGGCAGGTCAGTCAAACCTCATTTGTCTGCGGTGCGGGAGATGATACGATATGGACCCCAAGACATCGCGTAATGCCCAAAAGTGCGCGTAGTGCCAGCAGATTCTTTCCTGAGTTCCTTTGCCAACGTGTATCCGAATGGATTGTGAAACAGTAAAATAGCGCCAGGGCAAGGACCGTTCCCTGGGCACACGGAAGAGGTAGGCCACGCGGAGCCGCGTAGCTGGCGAGAGGCGGCAGGAGGGCGAAATGGCATTCGGTATGAGCAAACCCGCAACACGTCGTCGCGAACTCTCCCACTTGCCAGACGATTGGGTCGGCTGGCTCGAACCCGGTGTGGAGGTGGAAGGAAATATGAGGGCCGCGAGTGGGCTCATCCGGCTGAACGCCCACTTCAAGGGTGAAATCGTTTCCGACGGAGCCGTGGTGGTCCACGACCAGGGGGAAGTCAAAGGAAATATCCAATGCCGAGTGGTGAGCATTACCGGCAAAGTGAAGGGAACCGTTCACGCCAAGGAACGCCTGGAAATCAAAGAACACGGCAGCGTGGCGGGCGACATCTAC